>NZ_CP159534.1:2414669-2716502 GCF_040529335.1 Streptomyces sp. HUAS MG91
CCCTGATCGAGAAGAACAAGGTCGGCGGAACCTGCCTGCACGTCGGCTGCATCCCCACCAAGGCGCTGCTGCACGCCGGTGAGATCGCCGACCAGGCCCGAGAGTCCGAGCAGTTCGGCGTGAAGGCCACCTTCGAGGGCATCGACATGCCCGCCGTGCAGCGCTACAAGGACGAGGTCATCTCCGGCCTGTACAAGGGCCTGCAGGGGCTGATCGCCTCCCGCAAGGTGACGTACATCGAGGGCGAGGGCAAGCTCTCCTCCCCCACCTCCGTCGACGTCAACGGCCAGCGGATCCAGGGCCGCCACGTCCTCCTCGCGACCGGCTCCGTGCCGAAGTCGCTGCCGGGCCTGGAGATCGACGGCAACCGCGTCATCTCCTCGGACCACGCGCTGACGCTGGACCGCGTCCCGAAGTCCGCGATCATCCTGGGCGGCGGCGTCATCGGCGTCGAGTTCGCCTCGGCGTGGAAGTCCTTCGGCACCGACGTCACCATCGTCGAGGGCCTCAAGCACCTCGCCCCGCTCGAGGACGAGAACAGCTCCAAGCTTCTCGAGCGCGCGTTCCGCAAGCGCGGCATCAAGTTCAACCTCGGCACGTTCTTCGAGAAGGCCGAGTACACGCAGGACGGCGTCCGCGTGACCCTCGCCGACGGCAAGACCTTCGACGCCGAGGTCCTCCTCGTCGCGATCGGCCGCGGCCCGGTCTCCCAGGGCCTGGGCTACGAGGAGCAGGGCGTCGCGATGGACCGCGGCTACGTCCTGGTCGACGAGTACATGCAGACCAACGTGCCGACCATCTCGGCCGTCGGCGACCTCGTCCCGACGCTCCAGCTCGCGCACGTCGGCTTCGCAGAGGGCATCCTGGTGGCGGAGCGTCTGGCCGGTATCAAGACCGTCCCGATCGACTACGACGGCGTGCCCCGGGTGACGTACTGCCACCCGGAGGTCGCCTCCGTCGGCATCACCGAGGCCAAGGCCAAGGAGATCTACGGCGCGGACAAGGTCGTCGCTCTGAAGTACAACCTGGCGGGCAACGGCAAGTCCAAGATCCTCAAGACCGCGGGCGAGATCAAGCTCGTCCAGGTCAAGGACGGTGCCGTGGTCGGCGTCCACATGGTCGGCGACCGCATGGGCGAGCAGGTCGGCGAGGCCCAGCTGATCTACAACTGGGAAGCGCTGCCGGCCGAGGTCGCCCAGCTCATCCACGCCCACCCGACGCAGAACGAGGCGCTCGGCGAGGCCCACCTGGCGCTCGCGGGCAAGCCGCTGCACTCGCACGACTGAGCCCCGCCCCCCCGTCGCAACTGGGCGCGACGACCGACCACCAGACTTCCGCACTGCGTTGCCGCGCACTGCACATCGTTAAGGAGCAACAGAAACCATGGCGGTTTCCGTATCCCTTCCGGCGCTCGGTGAGAGCGTCACCGAGGGCACTGTCACCCGCTGGCTGAAGGCGGAGGGCGAGCGCGTCGAGGTCGACGAGCCGCTGCTCGAGGTCTCGACCGACAAGGTCGACACCGAGATCCCCTCCCCCGCCGCCGGTGTCCTCGCCTCCATCAAGGTCGCCGAGGACGAGACGGTCGAGGTCGGCGCCGAGCTGGCCGTCATCGACGACGGCTCGGGCGCCCCCGCCGCTCAGGAGGCCCCGCAGGAGCAGGCCGCCCCCGCCGAGGCCCCCGCCCCGGCCCAGGAGCAGCCCGCCCCCGCGCAGGAGGCCCCCGCCGCCCCGGCCGCTTCCGGCGGTTCCGCCGAGGGCACCGACGTGACGCTGCCCGCGCTGGGCGAGTCCGTCACCGAGGGCACCGTGACCCGCTGGCTGAAGGAGGTCGGCGAGGAGGTCGCGGAGGACGAGCCCCTGCTCGAGGTCTCCACCGACAAGGTCGACACCGAGATCCCCTCCCCCGTCGCCGGCGTTCTCCTGGAGATCGTCGTCGCCGAGGACGAGACCGCCGAGGTCGGCGCCAAGCTGGCCGTCATCGGTGCTCCCGGTGCCGCTCCGGCCGCCGCCCCGGCTGCTCCGGCCGCCCCGGCTCCGGCGCAGGAGGCTCCCAAGCAGGAGGCCCCGGCCGCTCCGGCGCAGCCCGCCGCCCCGGCTCCGGCCCCCGCGGCTCCGGCCGCTGCCCCGGCTGCTCCGGCCGCCCCCGCCGCCCCGGCCCCGGCTCCCGCGCAGCCCGCCGCTCCGGCCGCCCCGGCCAAGCCCGCCACCCCGGCGGACGACGGCGCCTACGTGACCCCGCTGGTGCGCAAGCTGGCGTCCGAGCAGGGCGTGGACCTGTCCAACGTCCAGGGCTCCGGCGTCGGTGGCCGGATCCGCAAGCAGGACGTCATCGCCGCCGCCGAGGCCGCCAAGGCGCAGGCTCCGGCCGCCGCCCCGGCCGCCGCCGCGCCGAAGGCCCCGACCCTGGAGGCCTCGCCCCTGCGCGGCCAGACGGTCAAGCTGCCGCGCATCCGCAAGGCCATCGCGGACAACATGCACAAGGCGCTGCAGGAGCAGGCTCAGCTGTCCTCGGTCATCGAGGTCGACATCACCAAGCTGATGAAGCTCCGCAACAAGGCCAAGGACGGCTTCGCCGCCCGCGAGGGCGTCAAGCTCTCCCCGATGCCGTTCTTCGTCAAGGCCGCCGTCCAGGCGCTGAAGGCCCACCCGGTCATCAACGCCCGCCTGAACTACGACGAGGGCACCATCACCTACTTCGACTCCGAGAACGTCGGCATCGCCGTCGACTCGGAGAAGGGCCTGATGACCCCGGTCATCAAGGGTGCCGGTGACCTGAACATCGCGGGCATCGCCAAGAAGACCGCGGAGCTGGCCAACAAGGTCCGCACGAACAAGATCGCCCCGGACGACCTGTCGGGCGCCACCTTCACGATCTCCAACACGGGCTCGCGCGGTGCGCTCTTCGACACGGTCATCGTCCCGCCGAACCAGGTCGCCATCCTGGGCATCGGTGCCACGGTCAAGCGCCCGGTCGTCATCTCCGACCCGGAGCTCGGTGACACGATCGCCGTCCGTGACATGACGTACGTGACGCTCTCCTACGACCACCGTCTGGTGGACGGCGCGGACGCCGCCCGCTACCTGACGACGGTCAAGCAGATCCTCGAGGCCGGCGAGTTCACCGCCGAGCTGGGTCTGTAACAGCTTCACCAGAACGGCTTCACCAGCGACGAGGCCCCCGTCCGGAGCGCGACTCCGGACGGGGGCCTCGTCGTGTCCGCTCCCCTGTCCGGTGACGCCGCATCAGAATGGACCGCGCCCTGTCGGGCACGTCTCTGTAACCGGCATCACCCGTGGCAAGGGCGACGGTGCCCTTTCTGTCCAGGAGCCCGGCCGTATTGTCTAAGGGTCCCTGTCCAGCCACCGGGTCCGTACAGCCAAGGAGCCCCCCATGACCGCGCCCGTCATCCACTCGCTGCGCGAACAGATCCGCGAGCACATCGTGGAGGGGATCGTCAGCGGCCGCTGGAAGCCGGGCGAGCGGATCGTGGAGCGCCGCATCGCCACCGAGCTGGAGGTCAGCCAGACGCCCGTACGGGAGGCGCTGCGCGAGCTGGAGTCGCTGCGGCTGATCGAGTCGGCGCCGAACAAGGGCGTGCGCGTACGGAACCTCTCCGCGGCGGACCTGGAGGAGAGCTACCCGGTGCGTGCGGGCCTGGAGGCCATCGCGGCCGAGCTGGCCGCCGAGCGGCTCGCCGGGGACTGCTCCGCGCTGGAGCCGCATGTCGCCGCGCTGTACGTCGCCGACCAGGACGCCGACGGGACCGCCCAGGTGCGGCACACTGTCGGTTTTCACCGGGAGATGGTGCGGGCCGCCGGGAACTCGGTGCTGCTGCACACCTGGGAGGGGCTGGGGATCGAGGTGTTCACCGCGCTCTCCATTCGGTGGCTGGGGACCGTTCAGCAGTCGTACGCCGAGGAGCACGCCGATCTCGTGGCGGCTTTTCAGCGCCGGGATCCGGACATCGCGGCGCTGGTCAAGGCGCATGTTCTGGGGTGTGCGCCGCGGGCGTGAGCTGGGTCTCGTCTGCCGTGTGCGGTGCGTCGCAGAGTGATCGCCGTGTGTGGCTGATCGCGCAGTTCCCCGCGCCCCTGAAGGGGCACTGCGTGCCCTTCATCAGGGCACGCTGTGCCTACTTTCTTGATCTGAAGAGGTTTTGCCCTTCAACCCTTTGATCGATCATCGATCAGGGAGTTACAGTCGCCGACGGGTCCCCACCGGGACCTCGCCCTGTCCTGCCAAAGACAAAGGGCACCCCCAACCCCACCCCCTTCGACTCAGGAAGGCGTGCGGCGACTATGACCGACCCCATGCGCATCCAGCCGAGCGAGCTCGACCAGCTCCCGGACCGCGACCCCGAGGAGACCGCCGAATGGCAGGCCTCCCTGGACGCCGTTACCCAGGCGGCCGGGCCGCACCGTGCCGCGCAGCTGATGCGACGCACGCTGGAGCGCGGCGAGGCCGGCGGCCTGCCGCTGCCCAAGCTCCTGTCGACCGAGTACATCAACTCGATCCCCACCTCCGCCGAGCCGGACTTCCCCGGTGACGAGGAGATGGAAGCCAAGATCACCGCGTACAACCGCTGGAACGCGGCCGCGATGGTGACCCGTGGCTCGAAGCACGGCGTCGGCGGCCACATCGCCACCTTCGCCTCGGCGGCCTGGCTGTACGAGACCGGCTTCAACCACTTCTTCCGCGGGAAGGAGGGCGACGGCTCCGGCGACCAGCTGTACATCCAGGGCCACGCCTCCCCCGGCATCTACGCCCGCGCCTTCCTCGACGGCCGCCTCTCCGAGGCGCAGCTGGACAACTTCCGCCGCGAGGCGGGGGGCAACGGCCTGCCGTCGTACCCGCACCCGCGCCGCCTGCCGTGGCTGTGGGAGTTCCCGACCGTGTCGATGGGCCTCGGCCCGCTCTCCGCGATCTACCAGGCGCGGTTCAACCGCTACCTGACCGCGCGGAACATCAAGGACACCTCCAACTCCCACGTCTGGGCCTTCCTCGGCGACGGCGAGATGGACG
Source organism: Streptomyces sp. HUAS MG91 (assembly GCF_040529335.1). Lineage (GTDB taxonomy): Bacteria > Actinomycetota > Actinomycetes > Streptomycetales > Streptomycetaceae > Streptomyces > Streptomyces tabacisoli. The sequence continues at coordinate 2,419,693 of NZ_CP159534.1, forward strand.
AGCCCGAGTCGACCTCGGCGCTCACCCTCGCGGCCCGCGAGGGTCTCGACAACCTGACGTTCGTCATCAACTGCAACCTGCAGCGCCTGGACGGTCCGGTCCGCCCGAACTTCCGCGTCGTGCAGGAGCTGGAGGCGCAGTTCCGCGGCTCCGGCTGGAACGTCATCAAGTCGATGTGGGGCAACGCGTGGGACGAGCTGTTCCAGCTCGACACCACCGGCGCGCTCCTGGAGCGGCTCCGTGAGGTCCCGGACGCCCAGTTCCAGACGTACCAGACGCGCGACGTCGCCTACATCCGCGAGAACTTCTTCGGTACGAGCCCGGCGCTGATCGAGCTCGCGAAGGTGCTGTCGGACGACAAGATCTCCGAGTGCTTCCACGTCTCGCGCGGCGGCCACGAGCCCCGCAAGGTGTACGCGGCGTACAAGGCGGCCGTCGAGCACAAGGGCGCCCCGACGGTCATCCTGACGCAGACCGTGAAGGGCTTCACGCTCGGCAAGGGCTTCGAGTCCAAGAACGCCAACCACCAGATGAAGAAGCTGACGATCGACGAGTTCAAGGGCATGCGTGACCTCCTTGACCTGCCGATCCCGGACAGCCGCTTCGAGGACGGTGTCGTTCCGTACGCGCGTCCCGCCGAGGGCTCCCCCGAGCTGCGCTACCTCGCCGAGCGACGGGCCGCCCTGGGCGGCCCCGCCCCGGCCCGCCGCACGCAGCCGCTCGCGCCGCTGCCCGCGCCCGCCGACAAGGCGTTCGCGTCGTTCGACAAGGGCTCCGGCACTCAGTCCGTGGCCTCGACGATGGCGCTCGTACGGCTCCTGAAGGACCTCGTACGGGACAAGACGTCCGGCAAGCGCTGGGTGCCGATCATCCCCGACGAGGCGCGCACCTTCGGCATGGAGTCGCTGTTCCCGTCGCTGGGCCTGTACTCGCCCAAGGGGCAGACGTACGACCCGGTCGACCGTGACCAGCTCATGTACTACAAGGAGTCCGAGTCCGGCCAGATCCTCAACGAGGGGATCAACGAGGCGGGCTCGCTGGCCGACTTCATCGCCGCCGCCACGTCGTACTCGACGCACGGCGAGCAGATGATCCCGCTGTACATCTTCTACTCGATGTTCGGCTGGCAGCGCACCGGCGACCAGTTCTGGCAGCTCGCCGACCAGATGGGCCGCGGCTTCGTCGTCGGCGCCACCGCCGGTCGCACGACGCTGACCGGTGAGGGCCTCCAGCACGCGGACGGCCACTCGCCGATGATCGCGGCGACCAACCCGGCGGCCCTGTCGTACGACCCGGCCTTCGCCTACGAGATCGCCACGATCATGAAGGAAGGCCTGCGCCGCATGTACGGCGAGGCCAAGCCGGGCGAGGACCAGGACGTCTTCTACTACCTGACGGTCTACAACGAGCCGATGCCGCAGCCGGCCAAGCCGGGCGTGGAGGGTCTCGACGAGGCCATCATCAAGGGCCTCTACCGCTTCAACACGGCGGAGACCGCGGGTGTCGACGTGGCGGCCGCGAACGCGCCGCGCATCAACCTCATCGGTTCCGGTACGGCCATCCACTGGACCCTCAAGGCGCAGCGGCTGCTCGCCGAGGAGTGGGGCGTCGCCGCCGACGTGTGGTCGGCCACCTCGTGGACCGAGCTGCGCCGCGACGCCCTGGAGGCCGACGAGGCGCTGCTCAAGGGCGAGGAGCGGATCCCCTACGTCCGTCAGGCGCTCGCCGGCGCCCAGGGCCCGGTCCTGGCCGTCTCCGACTACATGCGCCAGGTCCCCGACCAGATCGCGCAGTGGGTCGAGCAGGACTACACCTCGCTGGGCGCGGACGGCTTCGGCCTCTCCGACACCCGTGAGGACGCCCGCCGTCACTTCGGCGTCGACGCCGAGTCGATCGTCGTCGCGGCCCTCGCCCAGCTCGCCCGCCGCGGCGAGGTCAAGGCGACGGCCGTGAAGGAGGCGCGCGAGCGCTACGGCCTGTAGGCCTGTCGTACGTCGCTGATGACGCCCCCGCCGGTGACGGCGGGGGCGTTGTCGTACCCGGGCGGCATGATGGCGGCATGCGTGCTGCCCGCCTGATCAAGATGGTGCTCCTGCTCCAGTCGCGGCCCTCGATGACCGCGGCGGAGCTGGCGCGCGAGCTGGAGGTCTCCGAGCGGACCGTCACCCGGGACGCGCAGGCGCTCAGCGAGGCGGGCGTGCCGGTGTACGCGGACCGGGGGCGGGCCGGCGGCTACCGGCTGATCGGCGGCTACCGCACCCGGCTGACCGGGCTCGCGCGCGGCGAGGCGGAGGCGCTGTTCCTGTCCGGGGTGCCGGGCGCGCTGCGCGAGATGGGCCTGGACGACGCGGCGTCGGCGGCCCGCCTGAAGGTGTCGGCGGCGCTGCTGCCGTCGCTGCGGGACGCGTCGCGGTCGGCGGCGCAGCGGTTCCATCTGGACGCCCCTGGCTGGTTCCACGAGCCGGAGACGCCCGAGCTGCTGCCGTCCGTCGCCGAGGCGGTCTGGGACGACCTGGTGCTGCGGGTCTCGTACGGCCGGCGGGACACCGTCGTGGAGCGGGAGCTGGAGCCGTACGGGCTCGTGCTGAAGGCGGGGGTCTGGTACCTGGCGGCGCGGGTGCGCGACGACGGCCGCGGTTTCCGGGTGTACCGCATCGACCGGTTCCTCTCGGTGGCGGCGCCGGCCGACGCCCGGCGCTTCGCGCGCGACGAGGAGTTCGAGCTGCCCGCGTTCTGGGCGGAGCGGGCCGACGAGTTTGCCCGGGCGATCCTGCGGGCCGAGGTCGTGGTGCGGCTGACGGCCGCGGGTGTACGGCAGCTGCCGTACGTCGCCGGGCGGGTGTCCGCGCGGGAGGCCCTGGCCACGGCCGTGGAGGAGGGCGACGGGCGGGTGACCCTGACCCTGCCGGTGGAGTCGGAGGACGTGGCGTATACGCAGCTCATGGAGCTCGGCCCGGAGGCGGAGGTGGTGGCTCCGGGCGCGTTGCGGGAGCGGTTCGCGGTGGCGGCGCGGCGGATGGGCGGGTGGTACGGGTGATCGGCGGGTGCCCTGGGCATGTGCATGCATAACGAAGTGGCGTTCCTCGTCCGCTCCGCGTGCGCCCCCAGGGTCCAGGGCCGATGCTTGTCCCGTGATGGACGAGACCGAGTTCTGGGAGATCGTGGACAGCACCCGCGAGGCCGCCGAGGGCGACCCCGAGGACCACGCCGAGCTGCTCGTCGACAGACTGCTCCAGTCCGATCCCGACGCGGTGCTCGATTTCGCCCGCCACTTCGAGTCCCGCTACAACCGGGCGTACCGGTGGGATCTGTGGGGCGCGGCCTGGGTGCTGCTCGGCGGCGCGAGCGACGACTCCTTCGACTTCTTCCGGTGCTGGCTGATCGGGCAGGGCCGGGAGGTCTTCGAAGGGGCGCTGCACGATCCGGACTCGCTGGCCGAGCTGCTGGATGAGTTCGACGACGAGGTGGACGGGGACGGGGAAGAGCTCGGGTACGCGGCCGACGAGGCCTACGAGGAGCTGACCGGCACCGTCGCCGCCGACCTCGGCATCCCCCCGGCCCCGCCCGAACCGGAGGGCACCCCGATCGACTTCGAGGACCCGGCCACCTTGGCCCGCCTGTACCCCCGCCTGACGGATCGTTTCGGATAACGCCCGCCCGCGGCCCCTGGACGAGCGGAGCTCGTTTCAGGGGCGCGGGGAACCGCGCGAGAAGCCACGACGAGAGCCGCGGTCACCGACGAGACCGGTTCACGCGGCCCGGATGGCGTCCTCGAGTCCCGGGAACGCGAAGTCGAACCCGGATTCCAGGAGTCGGGTCGGGACGGCGCGGGTCGAGCCGAGGACGTCCCCCGCCATTTCACCCAGCACCGTGCGGAGCACCGGCGCCGGGACGGGAAAGAGCGCGGGCCGCCGCAGCACCCGCCCCATGGCCGCGGTCACCTCCCGGTTGGTGGCCGGATGCGGCGCCGTCAGATTCACCGGCCCGGCCACGGACTCCGTCTCCAGAAGATGCCGCAGCGCCGCGACATGATCGTGCAGCGCGATGTACGACCAGTACTGCCGCCCGTCCCCGAGCCGCCCCCCGAGCCCCGCCTTGAACAGCGGGAAGAGCTTGCCCCAGGCCCCGCCGTCCCGGGAGACGACCAGCCCGGTCCGGGCCAGCACGGTGCGGATCCCGGCCTGATGGGCGGGGGCCGTGGCGGCCTCCCACTCCACGCACACCCCGGGCAGGAACCCGTCCCCGGCCGCCGCGCTCTCGTCGACGGCCCGCGCCCCGGTGTCGCCGTAGTAGCCGACGGCGCTGCCGTTGAGGAAGACGCGGGGCGGCTCGGGCAGCGCGGCCGCCGCCTCGGCGAGCACGGTCGTGCCCAGGACCCGGCTGTCCCGGATCTCCTTCTTGTACGCCGCCGTCCACCGGTGGTCGCCGACGCCGGCCCCCGCGAGGTTGACGATCGCCTCGCACCCGGCCAGCCGGGCCGTGTCGACGTCACCGCCCTTGGGGTCCCAGCGGACCTCGTCGGCCGCTCGGGGCGCCCGCCGCACCAGACGCAGCACCTCGTGCCCGTCACCGGCCAGGGAACGGACGAGGGCCGAGCCGATGAGCCCTGAGGCACCTGCCACCGCGATACGTGTCATGGTTCCATCCTGCCGGTCATACAGTGGCCCGCATGTCTCAGCCACAGCCTCGGATACGTTTCGCCGCCCAGGACGACGACGACGCGCTCGGCCGTCTCGACCGCGCGACGTGGTCTCCCCTGCACGCGGTGACGCCCCCGGCGCGGCCGCCCTATGCGCCGTTCTTCTCCGAGCGGTTCGGCCCGCGGGACCACATCGTGGCGGAGCTGGACGGCACCCTGGTGGGCTACGTACGCCTCGGTTACCCCACCGGGCTTCCGGCGAACGCGCACGTCCGGCAGATCCAGGGGCTCGCCGTCGCCGACGCGGCGCGCGGCCGGGGCGTGGGCAGGGTGCTGGTGCGGGCGGCGATCGGCGAGGCGCGGCGGCAGGGCGCGCGCAGGATCACGCTGCGGGTCCTCGGCCACAACGCTCCGGCCCGGGCGCTGTACGCGTCGGAGGGCTTCGCCGTCGAGGGCGTGCTGCCCGAGGAGTTCCTGCTGGACGGCGCGTACGTGGACGACGTTTTCATGGGCCGCACCCTTTAGGGCGTCGTTCCGGCCCCCGCCGGAGCCGATTTCGGGGTGCCGGTGGTGCCCCGGGGAACACGGGATGTGAACGTAGTGCCCATGACTCACCTGCGACCCCCGCGGCGCCCGGGACACCGCCGCTCCACGGCGACCGCCTCCGTCCTGCTGCTGCCGCTCGCCGTGACCGCCCTGGCGGCCTGCTCCGACGACGGGGACACGGCCGCGCCGCCGGTGGCCTCGCCCGCCGCGACGGCGAGCGGCGCGCGCTGCGCGACGAAGCCGATCGTGCCGGAGAGCGGGGCGGCCGACGCGGCCGGGCAGTCCACGGCGACGGGCGTGTACACGCTGGACAAGGGGGCGGAGAAGGCACCGCGCAGGAAGACGTTCACGGCCCACCGGTCCGACCGGTCGGCGATCCTGGTGTCGGGTTCGGGGCAGTTGTCGACGTACGACGTGAAGGTGACCAAGAACGGCTCCGCGTCGTCGCTCGCCGCGGCCGGCGGCCACGGGGTCAACGCGGCGCTGCTGGCCCGCGACGGCGGTCTGCTCGACCTGTCCGGCGGCCTGTACTACACCACGGGCAGGGGCTCGTCGGGCGTCGCGGCGACGGGGAAGGACACGCGGGCCACGATGAGCGGGGGCGGCGTCAACACCCAGGGCGCGTCCTCGCCCGGCGTCCTCGCGTCGTACGGGGGCGTGCTCGACCTGACGTACACGCAGATCGTCACCATGGGCGCGCAGTCCGCGCCGGTCGCGACCGGGCCCGGCGGCGGGAAGGTGACGGTGTCGGGCGGCACGATGACCTCGGCGGGCTGCGGTTCGCCGGGGGTGCACACGTCCGGTGACGTCTCGCTCTCCGGCACGCTGTTCGACCTGGCGAACTCGGAGGCGTTCACGCTGGAGGCCGGCGGGTCGCTCTCCCTGAAGAACGTCCGGGCGAACTCGGCGGCCGGCGGTGTCGTGCTGCGCGGCGACGGCAGGACCTCGTACACGATGGAGGACGGGGCGCTGCTGGCCACGGACGGCGACCTGTTCAGCGTCCGGAGCAGCACGGCGGATGTGAGGCTGACGGGCGGCGCCGAGGTGAAGACCAAGAGCGGGGCGCTGCTGCGGGTCAAGGAGATGGGCGACGCGACGTTCCGGGCGGACGACGAGAAGCTGACGGGCGATGTGCTGGTCGCGGCCGGGTCCACGGCGGACGTGGAGCTGACCGGGTCGACCAGGCTGGACGGCAAGGTCAAGGGGGCGTCGCTGACGCTGTCCGGCCGGGCGCGCTGGTCGGTGGCCGGGACGTCGTCGCTGGCGGGTCTCTCGTTCGGCGACGGGAGCGGGTCGGACGGCGTGGCGAAGAGGATCGCCAGGACGATCGACGGGAACGGGTACGCGGTGACGTACGACCCGGCGTCCAGCCCGCAGCTGGGCGGCAAGTCCTACCGGCTGAGGGACGGCGGCACGCTGAAGCCGGCCTGAGCCTTCCCGGCGACGGCTCAGGCGCGGCCCTGGAGGCGGGCGGCGTGTTCGCGGATCGCGGGCAGCTCCGCCATCAGGGCCAGGCCCGGGCAGAACGTCTCGTAGCCGTCCCGGTGCCCGGAGACCGCCAGGAAGTCGGCGGTGCTGCCCGCGGGGAAGCGGCTGTGGCTGTTGCTGGAGACCAGGTGCGCCGTGGAGCGCGGGTCGACCCCGGACAGGCCCAGCTTCCACGCGGCGACGGCGGCGATCGCGTCGGTCATGGCGCGCGGCACCGGTGTGCCCTCGGTGAAGGTACCGATGGCGGCGATCCCGGCGGTGTTCTGGTTGAAGCCCTGGGTGTGGGCGCCGACGACGGGCCGGTCGGCGCCGCCCGCCCGGCCCTCGTAGACGGTGCCGCAGCGGTCGACGAGGAAGTTGTAGCCGATGTCGTCCCACGCCCTGCCGCCCGCCTGGCCCGCGTACAGGTAGCGGATGATGCGCGGGGTGTCGGCGCAGTCGTAGCCGTTCGGCGAGTCGGTGTGGTGGATGAAGACCGCCTCGACGCGGTCGCCGTAGCGGACGGGGTCGCGCCGGTAGGTGTCCGCCCGCGCGAGCCACCGGTCGCGCGGCACGATCCGCGGCGCCGCGCTCGTGTGGGCCCCGCCGGCGCCCGCGCGGGCCCGCACCGGCAGCGCGGCCGCCGGCATCACCGCGCCCGCCTCGGCCCGGGGCGGCGGCGCGGGGCCGGTCCGGTCGGCGCCGACGGCGCACAGCACGAGCAGCCCGAGGGCCAGGCCCCCGGGCAGACAGCACAGCACCCTTCGCAGCACACGCACGTCTCCACTGTCCGGTCGCGCGGGCTGTGCGGTCGGCCACATGTCTGCCAGTTGGCGGAACCACCGGCGGGTTCACATTCGTTTGTTACCGATATGGACCTGCACCTCCACGTACTCGATGTGGCGCTGATCGTGGTGGCCGTGGCCTACGCGGCCTCCGGTTACCGCCGCGGCCTGCTCGCGGGCTGTGTGTCGCTGGCCGGGTTCGTCGGGGGCGCCGCCGTCGGGGTGTGGCTGCTGCCGTTCCTGATGGACACCGTCACGCCCGGCACGTCGGGGGCGACGGTCGTCGCGGTGCTCACGGTGCTGCTGCCCGCGCTGGCGGGCCATGCGCTGGCGGGGCTGCTCGCGGCGCGCGTGCGCTTCGGGATGGACCGGGCGCCGGGTCCGCTGCGGGTGGCGGACGGGATCGGCGGGGCCGCGGCCGGCACCGTCGCCGTGCTGGTCGTGGCATGGGTGGCGGGCAGCGTCCTGGCGTCGTCGTCCTCGACGGCCCTGAACCAGGCGATCCGCGGCTCGTCGGTGCTCGGCGCCGTGCAGGACGCGATGCCGTCGACGACGCCGGCCTGGTTCTCGCGGGCCAGCGGGGCGCTCACCTCGGCCGGTTTCCCGCAGGTCTTCGACCCGTTCTCGCACGAGCCGTCCGCCGAGGTCGCCGAGCCCTCCGGGGACAGCGTCACGGCCGCCGCGACCCGGGCCGCGACCCGCAGCACCGTCAAGGTGGAGGGCGCCTCGGGCACCCAGGGCCGCGAGGGCAGCGGTTTCGTGTACGCCTCGCGGCACGTGATGACCAACGCGCACGTGGTGGCCGGCATCGACGATCCGACGGTCCGGGTGGGCGGGGTCGGCCGGCCGTACGCGGCGCGGGTGGTGTTCTTCGACCCGGACAAGGACGTGGCGGTGCTGTACGTGCCCGGGCTCGACGCCCCCGTCCTGAAGTTCGACGGCGGCGCGGCGCGGGGCGATGCCGCCGTGGTCGCCGGGTATCCGCAGAACGGCGGGCTGGATCTGCAGGCGGCGACGGTCGCCGACACCATCGACGCCGCCGGGCAGGACATCTACGGGCAGGGCAGCGTCACCCGCGAGATCTACTCGATCCGGTCCACGGTGCGGCCGGGGAACTCGGGCGGGCCGCTGCTCACCACCTCCGGTGAGGTGTACGGGGTCGTGTTCGCGCGGTCCACCACGGATGGCGGGACCGGGTATGTGCTGACCGCCGGTGAGGTGGCGGGGGACGCGGCGCGGGCCGCTTCCGCGACGGCGCCGGTGGACACCGGTTCCCTGGTGTCGTCGTAGCGCCGTCGTAACCCGTCCGCGGCTCTCGTCGTGGCTGGTCGCGCAGTTCCCCGCGCCCCTGAAACGAGCTCCGCTCGTCCAGGGGCGCGAGAAGCGGCCACGGGGCCGCGGACGGAGAAGGTCCCGGGTCAGTAGTGCGTGCCGCCGTCGATGCGGACCTCGGTGCCCGTGATGAAGCGGCCGTCGTCGGAGGCCAGCATCGCGACAACCCCGGCCACCGCGTCGGGCCCGGCGAACCCCCCGTCCCCCAGCGCGGGCGACAGCTTCGCGAAGAGGCTCCAGTCGGTGTCGGCGGGCAGCCCGGGCCCCTGGCTCTGCTTGCTCTCGCCGGAGCCGTCCGTCATGCCGGAGGAGATGGAGCCGGGCTGCACGGCGGTGAACCGGATGCCCTGCTTGCTGTACTCGGCGGCCAGCGCGTGCGTCATGGACTGGATGCCGCCCTTGCTGGCCGCGTAGGCCGCCATGTACGGGTGGGCGAACAGCGCGGACGTGGAGCTGAAGTTCACGACGGCGGCGCAGTCGCTCCGGAGGAGCGCCGGGACGGTCTCGCGGATCATCAGGAAGGTGCCGGTCAGATTGACGGCGACCACCTGGTTGAAGTCGGCGAGCGACGTCTCGTGGGTGTGCGAGGAGCGCAGGATGCCGGCCGCGTTGACCAGCACGTCGAGGCCGCCGAGCGCGCCCAGCGCGGCGGCGACGCCCTCGCGTACGGACGCCTCGTCGGCGATGTTCACGACGACCGTGGTGAGCCGCCCGGCGTCGGCGCCCGCCTTGGCGACGGTGTCGGCGAGGCCGGCCTCGCTGACGTCGGCGGCGACGACCGTGCCGCCCTCCGCCAGCATGCGCAGCACGGTGGCCTGGCCGATGCCCGAGCCACCGCCGGTGATCAGCGCGCGGCGGCCTTCGTAACGGTTCATGACGACTCCCTGAGGGGCTTGTTCTGAGATGCGGCGTTCACCGTACGCCTAGGTGGCACGTTTTGCCACAGTGGCGTTTCGCGCCGCCTGCCGGTCGCGCCGGTTACGCTTCCTCGGGTGAGCCGACCCGTGAACCCGCCCCTCTCGCTGACCGAGCGCCGCAAGGCCGCGACCCAGCTCGACATCGCGCACGCCGCCGCCGAACTCTTCACCGAGCAGGGTCCCGACGGCACGACGGCGGAGGAGATCGCGGGCCGCGCCGGGGTCGCGCTGCGCACCTTCTACCGGTACTTCCGCAACAAGCAGGACGCGGTGGCGCCGCTGCTCTCCACCGGCGGCGCCCAGTGGCGCGAGCTGCTGGCCGCCACCGAACCCGGGACGCCGCTCCCGCAGGCCCTGGAGGCCGCGGCGGTGGCCTCGCTGTCGCAGCCCGGCGAGGCGGCGGCCGAGGCGCTGCGCTGGACCCGGGGGCTGCTGCGGGCGGCGCAGGACGATCCGGCCCTGCGCGCCGTCTGGTACCGGGTCAACCAGGAGTCCGAGGAGCAGTTGCTGCCCATCGTGACCCGGCTCGTGGGCCCCGGCACGGACGACCTGGAACTGCGCCTGATCGCGGCCGCCGCGACGGATGCCATCCGGGTGTCGCTGGAGGTCTGGGCCCCGTCGGACGCCGGGACCTCGGGCCCCGGCTCCCCCGCCGACCTGGTGGCCCGCGCCCTGAGGAACACGGGGAACCGCGCGATCAGCCGGACGAAGGCCGCGGGCGCCTCGACCGAGTGACCACGCGGGCGCGTCCGCGGTCCATCAGGGCAGAGCACACGGACCCCCGCACCCCTGACGGGGCGCACTCCGCAGAGGAGCCGTGCGCCTGTGCCGCCCCCGTGCGCGGCCCCTTCTTCACGGGAACCCCACCTACCCTCGACCCGAACTCAGGCATTCCGGGGCCGAGTCAGGGGCATAGGCCTCCAGCAACCAGCCGCGCAACCTCGGGGAGGCGCACGTGCTCGAGCCCGCACACGCAGCAGCAGGAACCGTCGTCGTCGTGGGAGCCGGGGTGTCCGGGCTCTCGGTGGCCCAGCACCTGACCAGGGCGGGTGTGAGGACCCTGGTCCTGGAGGCCGGATCCGGCGTCGGTGGCCGCATGTCCACGGAGAAGGTCGACGGATTCCGGCTCGACCGGATCGGGCGGCTGCTCTCCACCTCGTACCCGGAACTGCGCCACACGCCCGGCCTGGACGGCCTCGTGCTGCGCCCCTTCTCCCCCGGTGTGCTGGTGCACAGCGAGGGCCGCAACCACCGCGCCGGAGAACCGACCGGCACCCGGCGCGCGAGGGGCGCGCTGAACGCGGCACGCGCCCTGGCGAGCGCCCCCCGTCCGGTGCGGGGCGCCAGACCGCCGCTGGGCGGCCCGCTCGACCACGCGCGGCTCGGCGCCGCGCTGGCCCGGATCGCCGCGACCGAGCCCGCCCGCCTGCTGGCCCGGCCCGAACTGCCCGTGGGACGCGCCCTGTCGGAGCGCGGCCTGTCCTCCAGAACGGTGCACGGCGTCCTGCGGCCGCTGCTGTCGGCCCTGCTCTGCGACCCGGGTCTGACGACGTCCAGCAGATGCGCCGAGCTGGCCCTGCACGCGTACGCGAACGGCCGCCTCGCGGTGCCCGAGGGCGGCGCGGACGCCCTGCCCGAGCTGCTCGCGGCCGGGCTGCCGCCGGGCACCGTGCGCACGGGGGTCCGGGTCACCGCCGTCGCCGCGAACCGGATCACCACCGCCGAGCACGGTGAGTTCCCGTGCCGCGGGGTGGTGCTGGCGACCGACGCGGCCGCCGCCGCGGAGCTCCTGCCGGGGCTGCGCGTGCCCCGTTTCCACGAGGTCACCGTGGTGCACCACGCGGCGCCCGAGCCGCCGCTCGCCGAACCGGCGCTGCTGCTCGACGCGGACCGGCTCGGGCCCGTCGCGCACACCGCCGTGATCAGCCAGGTGGACCCGAGCCGCGCCCCGGCCGGACGCGCGCTGGTCTCCTCGACGGTGCTCGGGCCGCCGCCCGGCGACGGCGAGCTGCGCACCCAGCTCGCCGTGCTCTACGGCACGTCGACCCGGCACTGGGAGACCCTCGCCGTGCACCACGACGCGCACGCCGTGCCCGCGATGCCCGCCCCGCACGACCCGCGCCGCCCGGTGCGCCTGCTCGACGGCCTGTACGTGTGCGGGGACCACCGGGACACCAGCACCGTGCAGGGCGCGCTGCACTCGGGGCGGCGGGCCGCACGCGCGGTCCTGGCCGACCTGGGCGCGGCGGCGGCCCCGGCGTCCGAGAGGGAGGCCACGGTGGGCGAAGCCGCTTGAGCGCACCGCCCCTGTCTGGTTCCATCCCTCAGGGCACCCCAAGATCGCGCCCGTCTCCGTGGCACATTCCGGAGGCGGGCGCCCCCATTCCCCGTCGCTTCCGCTCCGGGGCCGTCAGCCGAGCGCGGCGACCTTGTCCCGGTAGCCGCGCACGGGCCCGGCGTCCCGGTACGGCTCCAGACGCCGCTCGAACTCGCGCACGTACTCGTGGGCCCGCACCGAGCGCATGTCGGCGGCAGCGGCGGCCGCCTCCGCGCCCAGCGCGCACGCCGAGTCCAGCTCGCCGAGCCCGAGCCGCGCCGAGGCGAGCACCACCCGGCAGAACAGCCGGCTGCGCGCGTATCCCGGCGAGCGCAGCTGCAGCGACCGCTCCGCGTGCTGGGCGGCCGCCCGGTACTGCTGGAGGTCGCGGTAGCAGTGCCCGAACTCGTCCGCCATCTGCGCTTCGTCGAAGAAGCGCGCCCAGTGCGGGACCTCGTCGCCGGGCCGCACCGCGTCGAGCGCCCGCTCGGCCCGTACGAGCGAGGACGTGCAGGCCCGCACCTCGCCGAGGACGCCGTGCCCGCGCGCCTCCACGGAGTGCAGCATGGCCTGGACCGCCGGGGGCGCCGAGGTGCCCACCCCCTGCTGGGCGACCCGCGCGAGCTGCACGGCCTCCCGCCCGTGCCCGAGGTACACGGCCTGGCGGCTCATGGTGACCAGGACGTACGAGCCGTACATCCGGTCGGCGGCGGCCTGGGCGAGCCGCAGCGCCTGCACGAAGTAGCGCTGGGCGAGACCGTGGGCCGCGATGTCGTACGAGGTCCAGCCCGCGAGCCGGGTCAGATCGGCGACGGCGTCGAAGAGGCGCCGCCCGGTCTGCTCGCCGTAGGTCCCGCGCAGCATCGGCTCGGCCTCGTGCTCCAGGTACCGGACGAGGGCCTGCCGGGCGTGCCCGCCGCCGTAGGCGTGGTCGAGGGCGCGGAACAGCTCGCCGACCGAGCGCAGCGCCGCGATGTCGCCGCCGGTCACCCGCTGGCCGGGCCCGCGCTCGGTCTGGGTGCGCTGGCGGGGCACCGCGCCGGGCCGGCCCTGGAGCGGGACCCGGGGCGGCATCTCGCCCCGGCCCACCCGGTCGTCGGCGCGGCCGATCAGCCAGTCCCGGCTGGGCACCACGAGCCCGGCCGGGGTGAAGGCGATCTTGCGCAGTTCGACATGGCTGCCGGAGTCCTTGCGCCACAGGCCGCTGACGATGTCGACGGCCTCCTCGGGCGAGCCGGCGAACTCCAGGCCCGCGTACACGGGCGCGCAGGCGTCGAGTCCGAGGTCCTGGGCGGAGAGGCGGCGGCCGAGCCGCCGGGTGAACACCTCGGCGATCAGTGCGGGCGTGGTCCCCCGCGGCTGCTGCCCGCGCAGCCATCTGGTCACCGAGGTCTTGTCGTAGCGCAGATCGAGACCGTGTTCCAGCCCTAGCTGGTCCACGCGGCGCGCGAGCCCCGCATTGGAGAAACCCGCCTCCGCGATGAGCGCGGCGAGCTGGCGGTTCGGGGTGCGCTGCGGAGGTCGTTCCGTCATCAGCTGTGCGGTCTCCTGCCTTCCGGGCCGGGGTGCAGCCCTCATGGAACGGCGCGACTGTAACGGCGATATTCGGCCGTGACGGGGGCTTCTCCCACCCTTCATCCGATCGTGTGACGAACGGTGAGGAAGGTGGACAGCGCGCGGAACACCGGGGCCGGTCGGGGGGCATGCGCGGTCCGGCCGGAAACAGTCATACGATGCGTGTGCGCTACACCGGAAGGTTCAAGGTTCCCCGTGCCTCATATCGACATCGACTACTCCGACCGTCTCGTCGGCAGGGACGGCGGCCTCGACGTATCCGCCCTGGTGGCGGAGTTGCACCCGCTCGTCGTCGACCGGGTCCGCTCGGTCGGGGTCGGCAAGACGTTCGCACGGCCCTCGGCCTCGTACGTGGACGGGGAGGCGGCCCCCTTCGTGCATGTGTCGGTCGGCCTGCTGCCCGGCCGTCCACAGGCTGTCAAGAACGCCCTCTCCGACGACGTACTGACCCTCCTCGACAAGCACCTGTCCGCGGTCCCCGGGGTGACGTACTCGGTCGAGGTGCGCGATCTGGACGCCTCGTACCGCCTCTACCCGACCCATTGAGGCACCGGTGGGGCGCCGTACGCTTGCCGGGGGCGCGACAAGTGCACCGACGCGTGCACGGTGAAGGTTCTGGTTCTTGAGGAGGCGCTTTCCGTGAGTGAGTTCCGGTTCGTCCGGCTGGGGTTCGGTGCGGACATGGTCGAGTACCAGGTCGCCTGGGACGAGCAGCGCCGGGTGCACGCCGCCCGGTTCGCCGACGAGGTCCCCGACACCTGTCTGCTCCTGGAACACCCGCCGGTCTACACCGCGGGCCGGCGCACCGCCCCCGAGGAGCGCCCGCTGGACGGCACCCCGGTCATCGACGTGGACCGCGGCGGCAAGATCACCTGGCACGGCCCGGGCCAGCTCGTCGGCTACCCGATCCAGAAGCTGCCGCGCCCGGTGGACGTGGTCGCGCACCTGCGCCGGCTGGAGGACGCGATGATCGCGGTCTGCGCCGAGTTCGGCATCGAGGCGGCCCGGGTCGAGGGCCGGGCGGGCGTCTGGGTTCTCGGCGACCCGATCGAGCGGCGGACGAACCTCGGCGGCCTGTCCCTCGACTTCGACCCGCGCCTGAGCAGCGAGGACGAGGAGTTCGACCACCGTCTGGTCGGCCCCGAGTACGCGCCGTCGAACGCCGGCCAGCGCCACGAGGACCGCAAGATCTGCGCGATGGGCATCCGGGTCGCCAAGGGCGTCACGATGCACGGCTTCGCGCTGAACGTGAATCCGGACACCTCGAACTTCGACAAGATCATCCCGTGCGGCATCCGGGACGCGGGCGTCACCTCGCTCAGTCACGAGCTGGGCCGCGAGGTCACCATGGACGAGGTGCTGCCGGTCGCGGAGAAGCACCTCCAGCGCGTACTGGGCGGAGCGGACCTCAAGCCGCGCCTCGTCGAGAACGCGGAGAAGGCCACCGCCTGACCGTCCCGGCGGGGAATGTGCCCCGTTGGCCAGAGGTTGGCCACCCGTGAGGGCCATGTACATCACGGGCGTACCCTGATGTACGCCGAGGAATCGAAGCTTTAGGGAGCCGGTCGTGTCCGCAGTCGCACCCGACGGACGCAAGATGCTGCGCCTGGAGGTCCGCAACGCCCAGACCCCCATCGAGCGCAAGCCCGAGTGGATCAAGACCCGGGCGAAAATGGGCCCCGAGTACACGAAGATGCAGAATCTCGTGAAGTCCGAGGGCCTGCACACGGTCTGCCAGGAGGCGGGCTGTCCCAACATCTACGAGTGCTGGGAGGACCGCGAGGCCACGTTCCTCATCGGCGGCGACCAGTGCACGCGCCGGTGCGACTTCTGCCAGATCGACACCGGCAAGCCCGAGGCCCTCGACCGCGACGAGCCGCGCCGCGTGGGTGAGTCCGTCGTCACGATGGACCTGAACTACGCCACGATCACCGGCGTCGCCCGCGACGACCTGGAGGACGGCGGCGCCTGGCTGTACGCGGAGACGGTCCGCCAGATCCACGCGCAGACCGCCGAGCGCGCCGAGGGCCGCACGAAGGTCGAGCTGCTGGCCCCCGACTTCAACGCGGAGCCCGAGCAGCTGGCCGAGGTCTTCTCGTCCCGCCCCGAGGTCTTCGCGCACAACGTGGAGACGGTGCCGCGCATCTTCAAGCGCATCCGCCCCGGCTTCCGCTACGAGCGTTCGCTGAAGGTCATCACCGAGGCGCGCGAGTTCGGCCTGGTCACCAAGTCGAACCTGATCCTCGGCATGGGCGAGACCCGCGAGGAGGTCTCCGAGGCGCTGCGCCAGCTGCACGACGCCGGCTGCGAGCTGATCACCATCACTCAGTACCTGCGGCCGTCCGTGCGGCACCACCCCGTGGAGCGCTGGGTCAAGCCGGCCGAGTTCGTGGAGCTGAAGGACGAGGCCGAGCAGATCGGCTTCTCCGGCGTGATGTCGGGCCCGCTGGTCCGCTCCTCGTACCGCGCCGGGCGCCTGTACCAGATGGCCATCGAGAAGCGCGGCGCCTACATCGCCTCTCAGGCGGTCTGACCGTTCGGTGAGGACGCGGGCCTCCGCCCGTGTGAATTCACGCACAAACCCTTACCAGCCAGTAATGGCTGGTACGACGCGGCCCCGGCCGTCCTCGCAGATGAGGACGAACGTCAGGGCCGCGTCAGCGTTTTCGGCGCGGGCGTCAGGGTTTCATGGGTGTTTGACCGTCCGGTCATGCCCTGGTAACACCAATCAGTGACCCTGAAATCACCGCTAGTACACCCCTGACCAACACTCTGACCCGTCTCTGAGGGGGGACCTCAACGATGCAGGCCGCGCCCGTTCGCGCCACCGCCATCCCGACGTTCACCGACGCCCTGCGCGCCGTGGAGTCGCTGCTCATGAGCGGCGGTCAGCGCCACGCCCGCCGCAACGCCTGGACCTCCGTCCTGGAGGACCGCCGCCGCGCCAAGGACCGCGTCGAGGCCCAGCGGGTCCTGGAAGCCGTCTCCGCCCGCGGCTGACACCCGCCCGACCCTCGCCGGACCGTACTGCTGTTCATGCGCCGCCCCCGGCCACGTAGACTTCGACACATGGCGAGGAAGGACACGGCAGCGGACGCTGCGAATCCAGGGCGACTCAAGCAGATCGCTCTGACCTACAAGATGACCAGCAAGGCCGACCCCAAGATCGGTCTTGTACTCGCGGCTGTGGGAATCGTCACCTTCGGTGTCCTTCTCGCGATCGGCTTCTTGATCGGTCACCCCATCTATCTCGGAATTCTCGGCCTCCTGCTCGCCTTCCTCGCGATGGCGATCGTCTTCGGGCGCCGTGCCGAGCGAGCGGCCTTCGGCCAGATGGAGGGCCAGCCCGGAGCGGCGGCCGCGGTGCTCGACAACATCGGCCGCGGCTGGACGACGACCCCGGCGGTCGCGATGAACCGGAGCCAGGACGTCGTGCACCGCGCGGTCGGCAAGGCCGGCATCGTGCTCGTCGCGGAGGGCAACCCGAACCGGGTGAAGTCGCTGCTCGCGGCCGAGAAGCGGAAGATGGCCCGCATCGTGGCGGACGTCCCGGTGCACGACATCATGGTGGGCAACGGCGAGGGCCAGACCCCGCTGAAGAAGCTCCGCACCACCATGCTGAAGCTGCCGCGCGTGCTGAACGGCCCGCAGGTGACGTCGACCAACGACCGGCTGCGCGCCATGGGCGACCTGATGTCGAACATGCCCCTCCCGAAGGGCCCGATGCCCAAGGGGATGCGGATGCCTAAGGGTGGCGGCAAGATGCGGTGACGCTGCCGCTGTCTCTACGTGAATGAGGCGGGCCGGAACCTTCGGGTTCCGGCCGCCCCATTTCGGTGTCTCGTCTGCGGGGTGGGGGGTGTGTGCCGTGCGCGGGCCCGGTGGGGGCTGGTCGCGCAGTTCCCCGCGCCCCTGAGAGGCCTGCGGCCTCCAGGGGAGGCTGCGCGCAGCGCATGCCTCAGGGGCGCGGGGAACTGCGCGAGAAGAGGCCACCGGCGGTCGGCCGACGACGCTCAGATACGGACCTCGACGGACTTGGCGAGCCGATCGTGCAGCCCGCGACCGTCCCGGTCCCAGATCAGCGCGGGGATGGCGACACAGAGCAGCACGGTCCGAACGACGACCCGGCCGATCCCGAGCCGCCCGCCCGCCTCGGAGACGACCCGCAACCCGAACAGCCGCTTGCCCGGCGTGCACCCGATGGTCCCGACGGTGAGTACCCCGAGCGCGAAGAAGATGAGCAGTGCCCAGTTCCCCGTAGCCTGGTTGTAGCCGTGCGTGACCAGGCCGTATGCGATCAGCATGCACAGCGCCCAGTCGACGACGAGCGCCCCGATACGCCGCCCGGGCCGGGCGACGGAGCCGGGCCCGGACTCCGGGAGCCCGAGCTGTTCACCGCGGTAACCGAAGTCCGCTCCCGCGTTCTCCAAGGCCTCACGCGGCCCCGACAGCCACGAACCCATTGCTTCCCTGTTGTCCACGCCTCCACGGTACTGCGCCGCGTTCCTGACCCCGCCCGGGCCCCTGGTCCGGTTAACTTCTGCGAAACAAATGGGTCATGCTTGAGAAATCCGGTCTGCTTATGGTCGGGTCCCAGCGTGTGCCACCGCACTGGCCGCACCACCGAGCTGCAACCCCGCCCCTCCCCGGGTGGGAGTAGGAGGAGTTGGATGTTCCAGAACGCCGATGACGCCAAGAAGTTCATCGCTGACGAGGACGTCAAGTTCGTCGATGTCCGCTTCTGCGACCTGCCCGGTGTGATGCAGCACTTCACGATCCCGGCGGCGGCGTTCGACCCGACGGAGGAGCTCGCCTTCGACGGCTCGTCGATCCGCGGTTTCCAGGCGATCCACGAGTCGGACATGGCGCTGCGCGCGGACCTCACCACCGCCCGCGTGGACCCCTTCCGCCGCGAC
The DNA here is from genome assembly GCF_040529335.1 of Streptomyces sp. HUAS MG91. GTDB lineage: Bacteria > Actinomycetota > Actinomycetes > Streptomycetales > Streptomycetaceae > Streptomyces > Streptomyces tabacisoli. Next base: position 2,438,187 of record NZ_CP159534.1, read on the forward strand.
AAGACCGTCAACATCAACTTCTTCATCCACGACCCGATCACGGGCGAGCAGTACTCCCGCGACCCGCGCAACGTGGCGAAGAAGGCCGAGGCCTACCTCGCCTCCACCGGCATCGCCGACACCGCGTACTTCGGCCCCGAGGCCGAGTTCTACGTCTTCGACTCGGTGCGCTTCGAGACCTCCGCGAACCGCTCGCTGTACGAGATCGACTCCGAGGCCGGCGCCTGGAACACCGGCGCGGTCGAGAACAACCGCGGTTACAAGGTCCGCTACAAGGGCGGCTACTTCCCGGCCCCGCCGGTCGACCACTTCGCCGACCTGCGTGCCGAGATCTCCCTGGAGCTGGACCGCCAGGGTCTCCAGGTCGAGCGCCAGCACCACGAGGTGGGCACCGCGGGCCAGGCCGAGATCAACTACAAGTTCAACACGCTGCTCGCCGCGGCCGACGACCTGATGCTCTTCAAGTACATCGTGAAGAACGTCGCCTGGCGCAACGGCAAGACCGCGACCTTCATGCCGAAGCCGATCTTCGGTGACAACGGCTCGGGCATGCACGTCCACCAGTCGCTGTGGTCCGGTGGCGACCCGCTCTTCTACGACGAGCAGGGCTACGCGGGCCTCTCGGACACCGCCCGCTACTACATCGGCGGCATCCTCAAGCACGCCCCGTCCCTCCTCGCCTTCACGAACCCGACGGTGAACTCGTACCACCGCCTGGTCCCCGGCTTCGAGGCCCCGGTCAACCTGGTCTACTCGCAGCGCAACCGTTCCGCCGCGATGCGCATCCCGATCACGGGCTCGAACCCGAAGGCCAAGCGCGTCGAGTTCCGCGCCCCGGACCCGTCCTCGAACCCGTACCTGGCGTTCTCGGCGCTGCTCCTCGCGGGCCTCGACGGCGTCAAGAACAAGATCGAGCCGGCCGAGCCGATCGACAAGGACCTCTACGAGCTGGCCCCCGAGGAGCACGCGGGCGTCCCCCAGGTCCCGACCTCCCTCCCGGCCGTCCTCGACGCCCTGGAGGCGGACAACGAGTACCTCCAGGCCGGCGGCGTCTTCACGTCCGACCTGATCGAGACCTGGATCGACTACAAGCGCACGAACGAAATCGCCCCGATCCAGCTCCGCCCGCACCCGCACGAGTTCGAGCTGTACTTCGACATCTAAGAAGACCGCAGGCCGGAGCGGGTTTCCGCTCCCCTGTGCCGTCTGTGGGCCGTCGGCCGTGTTCCCCGTTCTCGGGGGCACGGCCGACGGCCTTTGTCGTGCGTGCGGCACGGAACAAGTCACGGCCGGGCCAGGGCGTCCGACGGTGTCGCGCGGGGGCTGTTAGCGTGCAACTTCCCGCGCTCCAGCCACCGTTGAGGACGAAGCTCAGTCATGGTCGAACTGATACGCACCCTGGTCGAAGCGCTCACCCAAGGGCTTCCGGGACTTCGGGGGATCCAGCAGGAGAAGCGGCGGCGGAAGCTCGGTGCCGAGTTGTTCATTCTCTATGTGCGGCTCAACGAGGCGATGCTGGCGGCGGATCACATCGTGCGGAGCCTTGAGATCTACGTCCAGAGGATGGGGAGCCACATCGCGCGCGGAGACGACCGCTACGCGCTGACCGCGGGAAACTGGATTGTCGGCGATGTGCAGAAGCAGATCGTGAACCTCACCAGGATCTCCGGCCTGATGACCGAGCGCGGGGCCGCGTTGCAGATCATCAACCCCGATGCCTACAACGCGCTCCATCCCCTGCTCAGCGGAAAGTTCAACGGCCTGCGCGTACTGCTGGAGATCATGCGCTCCGGGGCGCTGCCGCTCGGCCCGACACAGGAAGACATCGCGAGGGCGACCGATTTCCGCGACCCGGCGCCGCGCGGCAGGCAGCACCACATGATGAGCCTGATGCACGAGCTGTCGCCCCAGTGGCGCGAGAGCGCGCTCACCACGTCCTCCGAGTGGGGACCTTCGACGTACGAGTGCGTGGTCCAGTACCTCCAGGAGCGCAAACCGCGCGAGCAGTTGACCGAGATCCGCACTGCCCTGGAGATGCTGCGTGCCGCGCTGGAGGAGCACTTCACGATCACGGACGTGCTGCTCGAAGTCGGGGACTCGCGCCTGGGATCCGGTTCCGGCGGCTTCATCGACTGACGGTCGGCCGGGACGGCTCACAGCGCGGCCCCGTCGGTGAATCGTCGCTACGGCAGGGGAGTTCGAGGGTGCCGACGGGCTCCACGGGCAGGTCGGCCGGCAGCTTGGCCGTTCCCAGGAACCGGCGCGACGCCTGCGGCAGGGGCCGCATTTCCCGTACCGCTTCGGGACGGACCTCGTAGCGCTTGGGCCCGGTGTCGGGAGCGCAGGCCGAGCGGGCCAGGGCCCAGGCCGTAGCGCCGCCTGCTCCACGGAGGCGGTGGGCGCCGCGGAGCACCAGGCCGACCGCGACCGCGAGCGGGAACATGACCCGAGGGGCCAGTGCGGACGATCCGTTTCACCGTCGTACGACATCGGGCCCTCCTCCCCGTGAGCGACAGCGCTCCCCTATCGGAACCATAGTTCCTTTACGGGGGTTCAGCGTGCTACCTTCGTGGCGTAACGGAACCATAGGCCCGTTAACCGACGGCCCCGTACGGCCGCGACACCCACAAGGAAGTGCCATGTCCACAACCGCACGTGCGGCGGAGCCGGCCGCTCCCGCTCTCGAAGCCGCTCCCCAACACCTCACCGGACGACTGAAGTTGGTCCTCGCGGTGCTTCTGGTCGCGCAGTTCATGCTCGCCGTGGACTTCTCGATCCTGAACGTGGCGCTGCCCGCGATCGGCGACGGGCTCGGGTTCTCGCTCGCCGACCTGCAGTGGATCGCCACCGCGTTCGCGCTGTCCGCCGCCGGGTTCACCCTCTTCTTCGGCCGCATCGGCGACCTCGTCGGCCGGAAGAAGATCTTCATCGGGAGCCTCGCGCTGCTCGGGATCTCCTCGCTCGCCGGCGGGCTCGCCCAGAGCCCCGAGGCGCTGCTCGCCGCCCGCGTCGCACAGGGACTCGCGACGGCCGCCGCCACTCCGGCGGGACTGTCGCTGCTGACGACGTCGTTCGCCGAGGGGCCGTTGCGGCAGAAGGCGCTGGGCGTCAACGGGGCGTTGATGTCGGCGGGGTTCACCACCGGGGCCGTCCTCGGCGGCGTACTGACCGACCTGCTCTCCTGGCGGTGGGCGTTCTTCATCAACGTGCCCGTCGCGCTCGCCGTCGTACTGATCGCCCCGACCGTCATCAAGGAGTCCCGGCCCGCCGCCCGGCCGAGGCTCGACCTGCCCGGCGCGCTCACCGTCACCCTCGGGCTACTCGGTCTCGTCTACGGGCTCACGCAGGCGGGCGAGTACGGCTGGACGCATCCCCGCGCACTGGTCGGGCTCGGCGCCGGTGCGGTGTTCCTGGTGGCGTTCTTCCTGGTCGAGCGGAAGGTGGCCGAGCCTCTCGTGCCGTTGCGGACGCTCGGGCGGCCCACCGTGGCCTGGGGCAACGCGCTGGGCCTGCTCGCCTTCGTCACCGAGACCTCCCTCGTCTATCTGCTCACCCTGTACCTGCAGAAGACGCTCGGTTTCTCGCCGCTCGCGGCCGGGATCTCCTTCGGGGTCCTGGGCATCGGCACCGTCGTCGGCGGACTGGCCGCGCCGAAGGTGATCGCGCGGACGTCGACGCTGACGGCCCTGGTCGCCGGCGGTGTCGTGCAGACCGTGTTCACCGCCGCGCTCCTCTTCCTCGGTGCGACGACCGGGGGCTCCCTCGCCCTGCTGCTGCCCGCCACCTTCTTCGGCGGCATCGGCAACATGCTCGTCATCGTCGGCTTCATGGTCACCGCGACCAGCGGGCTGCCGGACGCCGAACAGGGCCTGGCCACCGGCCTCGCCTCGATGTCCCAGCAGGTCGGCATCACCCTGGGCACGCCGGTCATGTCCGCCGTCGTCACCGCCTCGACCGCCGGTGTGGCCACCGCGTCCGCCGTCCACCACGGGGTCACCGTGGCCATCGCCGTCAACGCCGCGCTGGTCCTGCTCGGCGTCGCCCTCGCGGCCCTCTTCCTGCGCCCCCGGACGGGCACGTCGTCGGACCGGCTCCGCGCTTGAGTTCCTGGGACACCCCGAGGAGCGCAAATCAGGCATAAGGCTTAAACTCGGGCACGTCGCACACGCTGAAGCAGCCTCGGAGGAGTGCCCCATGAGCAATCTGTTCGTCGTCGCGTACAACGACCTCGCCACCGCCAACCAGGTCCGCGACAAGGTCCTTTCGATGACCCGGGAGCACCTCGTCGAGCTGGAGGACATCGTCGTGGTCGAGCGGCGGGAGAGCGACGGGAAGATCAAGCTGCATCAGGCCGTGAACCACACCGCGACCGGCGCCGCGGGCGGCGCGCTGTGGGGCGGGGTCATCGGGATGCTGTTCCTGGTGCCGTTCCTCGGCGCGGCCGTGGGGGCCGCCGCCGGTGCCGCCGGTGGTGCCGTGACGGACACCGGGATCAACGACAACTTCATGAAGGAGCTCAGCCAGAACCTGCGGCCGGGCGCCGCCGCCGTGTTCGCGCTGGTGAAGCAGGCCGCGCAGGACAAGGTCGTACCGGAACTCGCCGCTTTCGGCGGCCAGTTGGTGCAGACCTCGCTGAACACCGAGGAAGAGGAGGCCCTGCGCGAGATGGCGCAGGCCGCTCAGCAGAAGGCCCGGCAGCAGGAGAAGGTCCAGCAGGATCGCGCCCAGGAGAACGCTCAGGGCGCCGGGGCCTGACGGACCTTCACCGGAAGGGCAGTTCGCTCGGGCGCTCGGTGATCTGCCGGGCGACGAGCGCCACCTTCAGCTGATGGGACCGGGCATACCGTCGTAACCGCTCGAACGCCTCGTCCAGCGGGATGTCGTAGCGGGCCGAGACGATGCCCTTGGCCTGTTCCACGACGACCCGGCTGGACAGCGCGTGCTCCAACTGGCCCGCCAGGACCCGGCTTTCGGTCACCTCGCGCTGGAGCGCGAGGGTGTGCGCGGCGGCTTCGGCGAAGAGGCGGGCCAGAGCCAGGGCCCGCTCGTCGAGGCGGCGCCCCTGGGCGTCGAACAGGACGAGCGCACCCGTCGGCCCGCCTTTCGCGGGCAGCGGCAGCGCGGTGATCCGGCCGTGGCCCAGCGCCTTGACGCGCGCGGTCCAGCGCGGCCAGCGCACACGCGTGGGCGCCGTGGTCACGTCCACGTCTATGAGGGCGCAGCCGGTGGTACGCGCGTCGTGGCCGGGACCCTCCTGCCATGCGGTGGCGTCCTCCTCCAGACCGCGCAGGTCGAGGACCGTGCCCTCCGTCTGGACGGCCCGGCCGGCCGCGGAGAGGTAGTGGACGCTCGCACCCCGGGCGCCGAACAGCTTGCTGCCGCCGTCCACCAGGGCGGTCAGCAGGTTCTGGGTGTCGAGCGGGTCGCGGGCGGCCTCGCCCGTCAAACGGGCGAAGATCAATGCGAGTTCCTGCTCATCCAGCGCCACGGTACGAACCCTCCTCAGCCGAGTTTGAGTTGCCGGTTGACGATATCGGCCGCCACATCGCCGATGGCGCGTCCATCGGCGAACGCCCGCGCTTTGACCATTTCCAGTGCATCGTCGACGGAACAGTCGAGCTGCACGGCGACCACTCCAGCCGCCTGGTGCACCACGGCCCGGTAGTCGATGCCGCTGAACAGGGCGGCGACGGCGTCCCCGTCGAGCAGCACGCTGCGCGTCAGCGCGTCGGCTATCCGGCTGAAAAGCACCGTGGACGCGGCCTCCCGGGGCGGGTCGAAGACCGCGAGAGCGCCGATGCACTCACCGGGCGCCTCCAGCGGCACCGCCACCACCTGGCCGATGCCGAGCGCGGCGAGGGCCGGGCCGTACCCGGGCCAGCGACCGCTGAGCGCGGCACCGGACGCCTCGACCGGCGCACGGGCCTCGACCGCGTCCTGCACCGGCCCCTCCCCCAGGACGTACTCCAACTCCTGTGCGTCGCTGGAGGACTGGTCGGAGGACGCGGTCGCCACCTGATGGTGGTCGTTGTCGACGAGGGTCACGGCGACACTGCGCGAGCCGCAGGCCTCGGCGACGCCGGTCATGAACAGTGGCAACGGCCCGCCGACCCAGCGGCCGACCCGGCGGGCGTGCGCCTCCAGGAGTTCCGCGGCGACCTGATGACGGGAACCGGTGGTGCGGTGAACCCCGGCGAGCCGCTTGAACGTGAAGTCGGCGCTTCCCCCCGACATCGAGTCGTAGCGCTCCGCGATCCGGAACGCGCGCTCGGCACTCGCCCGCGCGCGGGCGGCGCGCTGCCAGGCCACCGCGGCCTGCGCGGGCAAGTCGCCCCTGAGGTCCATGCCGTCAGCCTACGCCCCCAGGATCGTCCGCACCCGGGCTACGCCCTTCTTCCATCAGAAGGACCACGCCTCCGCGGTGGCCGCCGAAGGGACTGCACTGCACGCTGCAACTCATGCTGCGGCCGAGGCGGTTGACCGCGCTGATGTCCACGGGAGTGCCGCGCTTGCCGGTCCTGACGCAGTCCTCCACCACGGCGCGCAACGACTGCGTGGGCAGCCCGAAGTCCAGCCCGAAGAAGGGCTCGTCGAGCACTTCGTCCTGGCGCAGGCCCCACAGGTCGGCGGCGCCCCGGTTCCAGCTCTTGACGTTGAGGTCCTTGTCGAGGACGACGACGGCGGCCGCGATGGAGGTGAGGACGCCCTCCAGGAAGGAGCGGGCCTCGTCCAGCTCCTCACTGCGGATCCGCATCTCCTCGTTCATGGTCTCCAGTTCCTCGTTCCCGGACTGGAGTTCCTCGTTCGTCGTCTCCAGCTCCTCGTTGGTCGACTGGAGTTCCTCGTTCGTCGTCTCCAGCTCCTCGATGGAGGACTGGAGTTCCTCGTTCGTCGTCTCCAGTTCCTCGTTCGTGGACTGGAGTTCCTCGTACGCCGTCTCCAGGTCCTCGCGTACGCGCTTGACCTCGGCCTTGAGCTGGGTGGCGACGGTGACGTCGGTGAACGTGATGTTGGTGGCGGCGGGCAGTCCGCCGCTGCCGACGAGCGGCTGGACCAGGATGTCGAAGAACTGGACGTCCTCGCCGACCCTGCGCTCCGCCCCGTTGACCCGCAGGCTGCGGCGCTCGTGCGTGGCCTGGTCGATCAGGGAGCGCAGTTCGACCGGGCGGTACGAGATCTCCAGGTCCTGGAAGGGACGGCCGATGTCGTTGGCGGTCAGGCCGAACTGGGCCCGGGCGTGATTGTTGATGAGGACGACCAGTCCCTCGGAGTCCACGGCGAGGCCGGCGCCGGGCGCGGCGTCGAGGATGAGGTCGCGCAGCTGCCGGCTGCGCGCCACGCTCTGCAGTTCGCCGATGCCGCCGGGGCGCAGCTTCAGCGGGGCGGGCTGGTAGGGCGTGCTGGAGCCGCCGGGGCGGCGGCGGAACATGCGCTGGCGCATGCTGATGACGTCGAACCGGTCGGCGTCGTTGAGCAGCATCTCCGCCTTCCCGAGGAACAGGAAGGCGTTCTCGCGCAGCGCGAAGTGGAACCGGTCGACGATCTGGGTCTGCGCCTCCACGTTGAAGTACATCAGCGTGTTGCGACACACCAGCAGGTCGAGCCGGGAGATGGGGGCGTCGCGGGTGATGTCGTGGCGGCCGAAGATGACCCGGCGGCGCAGGTCGGAGCGGAAGCTGAACTGCGAGCCGTTCTGCTCGAAGTACTTCTCGCGCAGTTCGGAGGTGAGCGGCTCCAGGGTCCTGGCCGGGTAGAGGCCGGACCGGGCGTCGCGCAGCGCCTCGTCGTCGATGTCGGTGCCGTAGATCTTCACCCGCTGAAGGGCCTCGTCGAGGCCGAGGGTCTCCGCGAACATGATCGCCAGCGAGTACGCCTCCTCGCCGCTGGAGCAGCCCGCGCTCCAGACCCGGATCTCGTCCTCGGGGCCGAGCGAGGAGAGGATCTCGGGGACCACCTCGTGCTGGAGGTAGGTCCAGGCGTCGGTGTCCCGGAAGATCGAGGTGACGTTGATGAGGATCGTGTTGAACAGCGCGCCGAACTCGTCGGCGTTGGTCTCCAACTGGTCGCGGTAGTCCGCGTAGTTGTCGATGCCGACGTCGGACATGCGCTTGCGGATCCGGCGTCCCAGCGACGAGCGCTTGTATCCGGTGAAATCAAAACCACGGGCGTCCCGCAGGAAGCCGAGCAGCTCCTCGAGCCCCTCGTCCGTCTCCGCGTCGCGCGGCGCCTCGCTCATCGTTGCCTACCTACTGTCTTCACCTGTCGACCAGTCCCCGGATCACCGCGGGAATCTCCTCCAGAGGTAGCACGAAGTCGACCGTCCCGGTGCCCATCGCCGCCTCCGGCATGCCTCCGAATTCCGCTGTCCCCGGATCCTGGGCGATCACGGTACCGCCACGTGACTTCACGGCGTCCACGCCCATCGCGCCGTCGTTCCCGGTGCCGGAGAGGACGACGGCCACGGCGCGGGCGCCGTAGGACCCGGCGACGGACTCGAACAGAAGGTCGGCGGAGGGGCGCAGGAAGTGGACGAGTTCGCTCTGGGAGAGCGAGAGGGATCCGTCGGCGCCGACCAGGAGGTGCCGGTCGGGCGGTGCGAGGTAGACGGTGCCCGGGCGGGCCGTGTCGCCCTGCTCGGCGAGTTTGACGTCCAGGCCCGTGCGGCGGTCCAGGATCCCGGCGAGGACCGTGCGGTGCCGGGGATCCAGGTGCTGGACGACGAGGACGGGGAGCGGGAAGTCCGCGTCCAGACCGCCGAGCAGCACGGTCAGGGCGTGGATGCCGCCGGCCGACGCCGCGACGGCGACGACCTGGAAGCTGTCGGAAGCAGGAGGCTCGGACTGCGGCATATGACTCAGATTACCGCTCCGGACCTGCCGCGCGCAGGTGTCACAGGCCCGGGTTCGCGGTCAGCACACCGTCGGCGACGGCGCGGCGCAGGGCGGTGTGGTCGCGGGCGGTCTGATCCGCGTAGCGCAGGGCGAAGGAGGCGACGGCGCGGTCGAAGGTGTCCGCGCCGCCCAGGTAGGCCGCGATGGCGATGCGGTCGCCGGAGCGGGCGTGGGCCCGGGCAAGGGCGGTGCCGCACAGCCGGGCGTAGGCGAGGAGTTCGTCCGGGGGCATGCCGGCGACGTCCGCCGAGCCCTTCATGTCGCGCAGTTGCCGCCAGTAGAAGGCGCGGCCCTGCGGACCCGTCATCCAGCCGAGGAAGATGTCGCCCGCGGCCTGCATGAGGCGCTGCCCGGAGACGACGCGGTGGCCGGGGTGGAGGGGGGCGCCGGCCTGGGGCACGTACTCCTCGACGACCGAGCGCGTCGCCTCCTTGATCTGGAGGAAGAGCGGGTCGTCGGTGTCGCGTCCGGCGAGCAGCACGATGAAGCAGCGGGTGCCGACGCTGCCGACGCCGACCACTTTGCGGGCGGCGTCCACGAAGCGGTAGCGGTCGAGGAGGCGGCGGCGCTCCTCGGCGAGCGTGGAGCGGTAGTCGCCGAACATCTTGCGGATCGCGGCGGCGTCGGAGACGCCCGCCGGTTCGAGCAGCGGCGGGTCGTGGACGATGCGGCGGCGGCCGTCCGGGGTGGTCTCCGTGAGTTTGGCCAGCGCGTGCAGGCTGGTGCGCCGGGTGGCCTGGGCGAGGGTGTGCTCGGCGCGGGCGCGGTGGCGGGCGGAGCGGACCAGGGGCAGCAGGTCGTGGGCGTCTATTCGCTCGTACCAGACGGCGAGTTCACCGAGGGCGGCCAGGCGCCGCATGGTGGTGCGGTACGCGGTCGTGCCCGCCCGCGCGGCCTGGTGGGCCTGCTTGTCGCTGTGGCCGTTGTCGCGGGCGGCGACGGCGACGGAGGCGGCGAGCCGTTTCACGTCCCACTCGAAGGGGCCGGGGCAGGTCTCGTCGAAGTCGTTCAGGTCGAAGAGCAGGGCGCGTTCGGGCGAGGCGAACAGGCCGAAGTTCAGCAGGTGCGCGTCGCCGCAGAGCTGGACGGTGAGGTCGGTGTGCGCGCCGGTCGCGAGGTCGCCGGCCATCACGGCGGCGGCGCCCCGCAGGAACGCGAACGGGCTCGCCGCCATCCGCCCGTACCGGATGGGCAGCAGCTCGGCGAGGCGGTCGGCGCCCTGCCGTTCCAGGACCACGACGGGGTCGACGCGGTCGGCGGACGGGATCCAGGGTCCGTGCGAGGAGCGGGGGGCGCGCTTGCGGGCCCGTCTTCCGTGGGCGGCGCGTTCGTCGGGGCTGCTCATGCGTGCGCGCCCCGCCGGTCAGTGGCGCAGCGCGCGGGCCACGTCGGCGGTGACGTCGCCGTCGAGGGAGCGGTTGGAGCGGGCCGTGGCCGTCTTGGAGGCGTCTGCACCGACGTCGTTCACCGTGACCACGACGGTGTCGAGCAGATTGCCGCTCTTGTCGCGGAAATCGACCTGGACCGCGTACGACTTCTTGTCCGACTGGCCGTTGTCGACCGTGACCGGGACCGTGGCGCGGCCGCCGTCGGTCGAGACGTCGCCGAGCTTCACGTCGCCCTTGGCGTTGACGCCCCCCTTGATGTCGTCGAGCTTCTTGCCCGCCTCGGCCGTCGCGGAGGCGACCACGTCGGAGCCGCGGGAGGCGGCGGAGGACGCGGCGGACGCGGCCTTCGACGCCGCTCCGGAGGGGCTGGTGTCGCTGTCGGAGCAGCCTGCCGCGGCCAGGGCCAGCGCCACCGCGGCCACCGCCGCGCCCGTCGCCCGTACACCGTTTCGCCTGTCAGTCATCCCGAACACCTCCGCTCGACGGTTACTCCTCCCGGTCGACCCAGTCAACGGCCGCCGGGGGCGGGGCCGCATGCCCAGTACGGCAAACGGGTGGCCGCTGCGGAAGGATGGACGCCATGAGTCCTACGACGGCTGCGCCGGTCCGGCACATCGGCGACGAGGAGCGGCGGCTCCGGCTGGCCCGCGCGCACCGGCTCTCCCCCGCGGCCCGGGCGGCGGCGCCGCTGGAGGTGGCGCGGTCCCTGGTGGCGCTGCACGGCACGGACCCGGCGACGGTGTACCTGGCGGTCGGCGCGCGGCTCGCCGACGCGACGGGGACGGTCGCCGGGGTCGAGGCGGCGCTGTACGAGGACCGGTCGCTGGTGCGGATGCACGGGATGCGGCACACCGTGTTCGTGTTCCCGTCGGAGCTGGCCGCGACGGTGCACGCCTCGACGGGGCTCGCGGTCGCGGCGAAGGCGCGGGCCGGGCTGCTCAAGGACATGGTGAGCGGCAGCGACGGGCGGCTCACTCCCGAGTGGCTCGCGGAGGTGGAGGCGTCGGCGCTGGCCGCGCTGGAGCGGCGCGGGCAGGCCACGGTCGCCGAACTGACCGCCGAAGAACCGCGGTTGAAGGAGTCCTTCACCTACGGCAGGGGCCGGAGCTACGAGGCGCCGCACACCGTCTCGTCGCGGCTGATGAGGGTGCTGGGGGTCGAGGGGCGGGTGGTGCGGGGGCGGCCGCTCGGCTCCTGGACCTCGACGCGGTTCCGCTGGGCGGTCGCGCCGCCGCACCCCGAACTCCCGGTGGCCGAGGCCCAGTCGGAGCTGCTGCGGCGCTGGCTCGCGGTGTGCGGGCCCGCCACGGAGGCGGATCTGAAGTGGTGGACGGGGTGGAAGGTGACGGATGTGCGCAGGGCGCTGGCCGCGGTGGGGGCGGTGGTGGTGTCGCTGGACGGCGGCGGCGCCGGGTACGTCCTCGCGGACCGGGTGGCCGCTCCGGCCGGTGACGCGGAGCCCTGGGCGGCGCTGCTGCCCGGGCTCGATCCGACGGCCATGGGGTGGCAGGAGCGGGACTGGTACTGCCCGCCCGCCGTGCGCTCCGCGCTCTTCGACCGCAGCGGGAACATCGGGCCGACCGTGTGGTGGAACGGGCGGATCGTGGGCGGGTGGGGGCAGCGGGACGGGGGTGAGGTGGTGTGGCGGTTGCTGGACGAGTCGGGTGGGGGCGCTGCCGCGCGGGCGGTCGCGGCGGAGGCCTCACGGCTCACTGCGTGGCTGGGCGGGGTGCGGGTGACTCCGCGTTTCCGGACGCCTCTGGAGCGGGAGCTTTCGGGGTGATGTCGGGGGGTGCGTGGTCGGGTGCGGCTCTCGTCGTGGCTGGTCGCGCAGTTCCCCGCGCCCCTGAAGGCATGCGCTGCGCGCAGCCTTCCCCAGGGGTGCGGGGAACTGCGCGGCCAGCCCTCACCGGGGCCGCAGAGGAGGGACGACGCGAAAGCCCCGCCGGGTCGAGGCCGGCGGGGCCGTGGCGTGCGGGTCAGCGGGAGTAGCGCATCAGCGCCCGCACCATGTGACACGTCGTGTCGGACGGCGGATGGATGCCGACGAGCTCGGCCGTGGCACGGATCCTACGGTTGTGGGCCTGCTGAGGAAGGTAGACGCCGGAGTCGAGCAGGGCGATCGCCAGCCGCATGGCCTTGAGGCGACGGTTGTGCGTGATGTACCAGTCGCGGGGCTGCCCCGCGGGCAGCGCCTTCTTCGCCAGTGGTGTGTACGGAAGGTCGATCAGCATGGGTGCGGCAGCGGGCACGGGCATCCTCCTGTCGCGTTCTCAAGAGCCCCCGAAGCTCTCGAACACTGCTTCTATTCTACTGCTCGCCACTGACAAAAGCCGCTGGCCAAGACCCAGTTGACGGTGTCCCTCGCGTACCGTTGGCCCCATGGAAATCTGGATCAACCCGGCCTGCTCGAAGTGCCGCGGCGCGCTCTCGCTGCTCGACGCGGAGGGCGCCGACTACACCGTCCGCCGGTACCTGGAGGACGTCCCCGCGCCCGACGAGATCCGGGCCGTGCTCGACCGGCTCGGACTCGAACCGTGGGACATCACCCGCACCCAGGAGGCCGTCGCGAAGGAGCTCGGCCTCAAGGAGTGGGCGCGCGACGCGGCCGCCCGGGACACGTGGATCGAGGCCCTCGCCGCGCACCCGAAGCTGATCCAGCGCCCGATCATCACCGCCGACGACGGCACCGCGGTGGTGGCCCGCAGCGAGGAGGCGGTACGGGACGCGCTGGGTCGGGGCTAGCCGGCTCGGGCATCGCATACGAGATCACGGGCAGTCCGGCGCCCCTCGCGGCCCCGGTAACACGGGGTTCACGAACGGGCAACGGACGGGAAATCGCCCGTTGACATGCTTCCGGCCAGAAAGAGACCCGCTCCTAGAGGATGTGGCCCCGTGACGTTCAAGGCTGAGTACATCTGGATCGACGGCACCGAGCCGACGGCCAAGCTTCGTTCGAAGACGAAGATAATCGCCGGCTCGCCGGACGGCCTGGACGCGCTGCCGATCTGGGGCTTCGACGGGTCGTCCACGAACCAGGCCGAGGGCCACGCCTCGGACCGCGTCCTCAAGCCCGTCGCCGTGTACCCGGACCCGATCCGCGGCGGCGACGACGTTCTCGTCATGTGCGAGGTCCTGAACATCGACATGACCCCGCACGAGTCGAACACCCGCGCCGCGCTCGCCGAGGTCGAGGCCGAGTTCGGCGCGCAGGAGCCGATCTTCGGCATCGAGCAGGAGTACACGTTCTTCGAGGGCGACCGCCCGCTCGGCTTCCCGGTCGGCGGCTTCCCCGCCGCGCAGGGCGGCTACTACTGCGGCGTCGGCACCGACGAGATCCACGGCCGTGACGTCGTCGAGGCGCACCTCGACAACTGCCTGAAGGCCGGTCTCGGCATCTCCGGCATCAACGCCGAGGTCATGCCCGGCCAGTGGGAGTTCCAGGTCGGCCCGCTCGCCCCGCTGGAGGTCTCCGACCAGCTGTGGGTGGCCCGCTGGCTGCTCTACCGCACCGCCGAGGACTTCAAGATCTCCGCGACCCTCGACCCCAAGCCGGTCAAGGGCGACTGGAACGGCGCGGGCGCGCACACGAACTTCTCCACCAAGGCGATGCGCGAGGGCTACGACGCGATCATCACCGCGTGCGAGTCGCTGGGCGAGGGTTCCAAGCCGCTCGACCACGTCAAGCACTACGGCGCCGGCATCGACGACCGCCTCACCGGCCTGCACGAGACCGCCCCGTGGAACGAGTACTCGTACGGCGTCTCGAACCGCGGCGCCTCGGTCCGCATCCCGTGGCAGGTCGAGAAGGACGGCAAGGGCTACATCGAGGACCGTCGTCCGAACGCCAACGTCGACCCGTACGTCGTGACGCGCCTCCTCGTCGACACCTGCTGCTCCGCGCTGGAGAAGGCCGGCCAGGTCTGAGGAACGGCTGAGTTTCGGCCATGAAGCGCTCGAGGGCGTCCGCATCTTGTGCGGGCGCCCTCTCTTTCGCGTACTCCATCTGCTTCAATACGGGTATGGCCAGCTTCCAGAACCTCAGCGCGCGGGGTCGTCGTCACGACCTCGAGCCGTTCTGGCCTTCCCGCCAGCACCACGACTTCGACCGGGTGTGTTGCCGCGTGTGAACGCGCAGGCCCTCTAAAGCCGCCGCTCCCCAGTGAGCAGGACGGCCTTCGGTCCGCGCGCATGACGTACGTCCTCCCTGACGGCTTCTCGCGCGAAGGTTGACCACTCATGGCTCACGCCCGCTCCCTCTCCGTTGCCCCCTCCCCCGCCCGTACCCGGCTGCGTGCCGTCGGCAGCGACGAGGTGGACCGCCTGGTCGATGTGTCCGAGTTCCTGCCGCCGGGCGCCACGCTGCTGCCCGCGCCCGCACACACCCTGCCGACCCTGCCGGGCAACCCGCCGATGATCGGCTACCTGGTCCTCGTACCGGCCGACCAGCAGCCGCTGCTGCCGCCCAGGCCCGCCGTCGCGGAGCCGGTCCGGCAGGACGGCGACGCGCTCATCGGCATCGACGGCGCCGAGCGCACCGCCAGCGTCGACGGACGGCAACTCGACCTGACCTACCTGGAGTTCGAGCTGCTGGCGCATCTCGTCGCGCATCCGCACCGGGTGCACTCCCGCGACCAGCTGGTCACCACGGTGTGGGGCTACGGGCACGTCGGCGACGGCCGCACGGTGGACGTGCACGTCGCCCGGCTGCGCCGCAAGCTGGGCGCCGAGCACCGCAAGGTGATCCAGACGGTGCGCCGGGTCGGCTACAAGTACGCGCCGCCCGCGGGCCGCTGAGCCCCGTGCGCCCGTCACCCGCCCGGGGGTAGTGCTGGCTACACCCCCGGGACGGGTGCCCGTGCTACTGCCCCGGGCCGCCGCGGCGGCCACACTGTGAGGACAGCGGGACGGGCAGTGGGACGGACGGCGGAGCGGGACGGGGTGCGGGATGGGTGCGCGGGTGCGGAGTGCTGTCGGGGCAGGGATGCGGGGGCTGTTGCTGGCCGCGGTCGGGCTCGCCGGATCGATCACGTTGTTCGTGCTGTCCGTCGTCTCGCTCGTCCTCATAGTGGTGGGGATCGGGGCCCTGACCACACCCTGGATCCTCACCCTCGTCCGGCACTGGGCGAACTGGCGGCGGGTGGCCGCCGCCGAGTGGTGCGGGGTGCGCATACCGGCGGCGTACCGGCCGTTCCCCGACGATCTGCGCGGCGGGATCGTCGGGCAGTTGGAGCGATGCCGGCTGATGCTCGGCGATCCGGCGACCTGGCGGGATCTGCGGTGGCTGCTCGCCGACATGACGGCCGGGTTCGTGACGGCACTGCTGCCCGCGACGCTGATCCTCTATCCGCTCGAGGGATACGCGCTCGCGGCCGGCCTGTGGCGGGTCTTCACCGACGGCTCCCGTGTCGGCTGGTGGTACGGGTTCGTGCCGATCAGCGGTGAGGGCTCAGCCCTGCTGGCGGCCCTGCTCGCGACGGCGCTCCTCGCCACCGGGCTCCGCACCGCCCCCGCCCTGCTGCGGGTGCACTTCCTCCTGACGCGGTCCGTGCTGGCCCCGGCGGACGGTGAACTCGCGGAGCGGGTGCGGGTGCTGACCGAGACGCGGCGCGACGCCGTGGACACCTCGGCGGCCGAGCTGCGCCGCATCGAGCGCGATCTGCACGACGGGGCACAGGCCAGGATCGTCGCGATGGGCATGGATCTGGGCACGATCGAGGCGCTGGTCGAGAAGGATCCGGCCAAGGCGAAGGAGCTGCTCGCGCGGGCCCGGCAGTCGTCCGCCGACGCGCTCACCGAGCTGCGCGACCTGGTCCGCGGCATCCATCCGCCGGTGCTCGCCGAGCGCGGACTCGGCGACGCCGTGAAGGCGCTGGCGCTGCGGCTGCCCGTCGCGACGGAGGTGGAGGTGGAGCAGGCCGGGCGGGCCGAGGCGCCGGTGGAGTCGGCCGCGTACTTCGCGATCAGCGAAGCGCTGACGAACGCGGTGAAGCACGCGGGCGCGGACCGGATATGGGTCGACATCAGCCACACCGACGGCCATCTGCGCATCGCCGTCACCGACAACGGCAGGGGCGGCGCCGTGCTCCGGGACGGCGGCGGGCTCGGCGGGGTGGAGCGCCGGCTCGCTACATTCGACGGTGTCCTCGCCGTCAGCTCCCCCGCGGGCGGTCCGACCATGGTGACCATGGAGATCCCGTGCGTGTAGTCCTGGCCGAAGACCTGTTCCTGTTGCGGGACGGGCTCGTGCGGATGCTTGAGGCCTACGACTTCGAGATCGCGGCCGCCGTGGAGAGCGGGCCCGAACTCACCAAGGCGCTGGCGGAGTTGGCGCCGGACGTCGCCGTCGTCGACGTACGGCTGCCGCCCTCGCACACCGACGAGGGGTTGCAGTGCGCGCTCGCCGCGCGGCGGGCGCGGCCCGGGCTGCCGGTGCTGGTGCTGTCCCAGCACGTGGAGCAGTTGTACGCGCGCGAGCTGCTGGCGGACGGGAACGGCGGGGTGGGGTACCTGCTGAAGGACCGGGTGTTCGACGCGGAGCAGTTCGTCGACGCGGTGCGGCGGGTGGCCGCGGGCGGCACGGCGATGGACCCGGTGGTGATTCAGCAGTTGCTCGCGCGGCGGGCGGTGCGGGAGCCGTTGGGCGGGCTCACTCCGCGCGAGCTGGAGGTTCTGGAGCTGATGGCGCAGGGCCGGTCGAACGCGGCGATCGCGGCGCAACTGGTCGTCACCGAGCGGGCGATCGCGAAGCACACCTCCAACATCTTCACGAAGCTGGACCTGGCGATCTCGGACGACGACAACCGCCGAGTCCTGGCAGTCCTGGCCTACCTGGACCGAGCCCTGTAGGGGCGCGGGGAACTGCGCGAGAAGCCCCACCGGGCCGCACCCGCGAACGACGCGGCACGGCAGACTGCCCAAGACGGGGGGAGGCAAAATCACGGGCTCCGTTGAACGCGCGGGCCCACCGTTGCGTACGTAGACCCATGGGACGCACCTCACGGAAAAGGCGCTCATCGCTGGCGACGCGCATGACCATCGCGTCGGCCGCACTGCTCCTGGGCGGAGGTGGGCTGGTAGCGGTGAACGTCTACGCGCAGGCCCACGAAGAGAACTCCGCGGACACCGGACAGCAGAGCGGCAGCGGCGTCGTAGCGAAGACGACCACCATCGACTGCCCGGACGTCGGCACCGCGCTGCCCGACGTGCCGGACGGCGCCCGCGGCCGGGTGGACGGCGAACTGGCCGCCATGGACACCCAGATCACCCAGGCCTTCCAGCGCCTCGCCCAGAACCGGGACGCCGCCGCCCAGGACCCCGGCTGGGTCCAGAACAGCGTCCTGGGCCCGCTGAAGGCGAAGCGCGGCGCCGCGCTGGACCGGATCGGGCAGGACATCCGGCGCTCGGGCGGCAGCGCGCCGCAGGGGCTCGGCGGGATGGCGCAGTGCACCCAGCGCGCCACGGACGACAACGGCGGCGACTCCCCCGCCCCGGCCGCCCCGCCGTCCGCGGACCCCGCCGGCGGCGCCTCGGCGCCCGCCTCCGCAGCCCCGCCCGCCGCCTCGGCACCCCCGCAGCAGGGCGGCGCCACGGGCGGCCCGGTGGCGGACGACTTCCAGGACATCACCAAGGTCCAGCCGAACGTGCAGCAGGCCAGGAACGGCCGCGGCGCCTCGACCGGCACCTTCACCACCGCGTGCGGCACCAACGCCAACAAGCTCCGCAACAGCGACAACGTGATCGTCGCCCCCGGTGTCACCAACGGCGCGCACCACATGCACGACTACGTCGGCAACCAGAGCAACAACGCGTTCGCCAGCAACGACACCTTCGCGGGCGCCGCCACCAGCTGCCGCAACCAGGGCGACAAGTCGACGTACTACTGGCCGGTGCTGCGCGTGCAGGACGGCACGCAGGAGGCCGACGCGAACCAGGACGGCGGCGGCAAGGAGGGGAACGTCGGCAAGATCCTCCAGGTGCGGAAGGCGAGCATCAAGTTCGTCGGCAGCCCGCGCGGCAAGGTCGTCGCGATGCCGAAGTTCCTGCGGATCATCACCGGTGACGCCAAGGCGTTCACCAACGGCACCGCGAACGCCAACGCACACTGGAGCTGCACCGGCTTCGAGAACCGGCAGCTGACCGACAAGTACCCGATCTGCCCGCGCGGCAGCCAGGTGGTGCGCAGCTTCAAGTTCCAGAGCTGCTGGGACGGCCAGAACATCGACAGCGCCAACCACCGCACGCATGTGGCGTTCGCCGACGCGCAGGGCAACTGCCCGGCCAATTTCAAGGCGATCCCGCAGCTGACGATGCGGCTGGTGTACGACGTGCCGGCGCCGAGGATCGCGAACGGTCAGGTGAAGAACCCGTACGCGGTCGACGGCTTCCCCGAGCAGCTGCACAAGCCGGTCACCGACCACGACGACTTCATCAATGTCTTCTCCGACCAGTTGATGCAGCGGGCGACGAACTGCATCAACCGGGGCGACCGGTGTAACTGACCGGCCGCCCCTCCCGGCTGCTGCGCGGCCGGTTCAGTGGTGACCCGTGTGCCCGGAACCGGGCGCCTCCTCGTGACCCCCACCACCGCTACTCCCCGAGTGGTGCGAGGAGACCCGCTCCACGGTCCCGCCGAGCCGGCCGCGCAGCTTCGTCACGACCGCGTCCGGGCCGACCACGATCCACTTGCGGCCCACGAGATAGTCGCCGCCGTAGTCGTCGGCGATGTCCAGCCACTCGGTCTGGCCGCGGTCGGTGGCGAAGGTGGCGAGAACGTAGCGGCCGGTGCCGGCGCCGCAGGTGGCCTGGCGCAATTCCGCGGCATCGGTCTGGACCTCGGGGTCGCAGCCCGCGCGGCGGGCGATCTGCTCCAGCGTCCCGGTGGCCGTTCGGGGGATCTTCGGTGCGTCGCCGTGGGCTCCGCCCGTGGTGCATCCGGCCGCGGCCGCGGCCAGTACCGCCCCTGCCACCAGCAGCTTCCTCATCGCGCTCTCCTGTCCGGTAGTGACCGGCGGTACGCCTGGTTCCCGCCAGCTCCGTGCGCACCGTTGAGCACGGACCCGCGCCCGGTTAGCGTGCGCCGCACCATCCGTGACGCACAGGGGGTAGCAGGTATGTCCGCGCCAACGCGACGCACGGTCATCGGCACGGCAGGTGCCATCGGTCTCGGCTCGGCCCTGGGAGTGGGGCTCGGCGCACCGGCCGCACATGCCGCTCAGGCCCTTGATACGTCGGCGGCGCGCGCCGCGCTCAAACGGCTGCTCCCGCACCACGCGGACCAGTTCCGGCTCACCCTGGTCCCGGCGCGGGACGGCGCGGACCGTTTCCGGGTGTCCGGGACACGGGGCCGCGTCGAGGTGTACGGGACGACCCCCGCGACCCTGCTCGCCGGCGTCCACTGGTACCTGAAGTACACGTGCGGGGCGCAGATCGCCTGGAACGGCAGCCAGCTCGGCCTGCCCCAGCGGCTCCCGGCGCCGTCCCGGCCGCTGGAGAGAGCGACGTCGCTGCCGCACCGGTTCGCGCTGAACGACACCAACGACGGCTACACGGCGCCGTTCGCCGGCTGGTCGTACTGGGAGCGCGAGCTGGACGTCCTCGCGCTGCACGGCTGCAACGAGGTGCTGGTCATCGCCGGCATGGAGGCCGTCTACCACCGCGTTCTGAAGGACTTCGGCTACAGCGACGAGGAGTCGCGGGCCTGGCTGCCCGCCCCCTCCCACCAGCCGTGGTGGCTGCTCCAGAACCTGTACGGGTACGGCGGCCCGCTCTCGGCCGAACTGATCGCCGAACGCGCCGCGCTGGGCCGGAAGATCACCGACCGGCTGCGCGAGCTCGGCATGCGGCCGGTCATGCCCGGCTACTACGGGCACGTGCCGAAGGACTTCGTGGAGCGCAACGGCGGGGACGCGCACGTCGTCCCGCAGGGCGTCTGGCACGGCTTCCAGCGGCCCGACTGGCTCGACCCGCGCACCGAGTCGTTCGCGAAGGTCGCGGACTCCTTCTACGGGCATCAGCGGGACCTGTTCGGCGACATCGACGCGTTCAAGATGGACCTGCTGCACGAGGGCGGCACCGCGGGCGACGTGCCGGTGCCGGACGCGGCGCGCGGGGTGGAGACGGCGCTGCGGAGGAACCGGCCGGGCGCGACCTGGGTGATCCTCGGCTGGGAGGCGAACCCGCTGCCCGCGCTGATCGACGCCGTCGACAAGGAGAAGATGCTGATCGTCGACGGCGTCTCGGACCGGTACACGTCGGTCACCGACCGGGAGAAGGACTGGGCGGGCACCCCGTACGCGTTCGGCACCATCCCGAACTTCGGCGGCCGCACCACGATCGGGGCCCGTGCGCACATCTGGCAGGAGAAGTTCTTCGCCTGGCGCGACAAGCCCGGCAGCGCGCTCGCGGGCACGGCGTACATGCCCGAGGGCACCGACCGCGACCCGGCCGCCTTCGAGCTGTGGTCCGAACTGGCATGGACGGACGGCGGCCTGGACCGGGCACGCTGGTTCGCCGGGTACGCCGACTTCCGGTACGGCGGCCGGGACAAGGACGCCCGCGCCGCCTGGCAGGCGCTGCACGAGACGGCGTACCAGCACAAGGCGGTGGAGCGCTCCGACCCGCACGACTCGCTGTTCGCCGCCCGCCCCGACCTGTCCGCCGACCGCGCCGCCTACTACGCGCCGCGTGCCCTGGCCTACGACCCGGCCCGCTTCGACGCCGCGCTCACCGGGCTGCTCGGGGTATCGGCCGGGCTGCGCGGCAGCTCCGCGTACAAGTACGACCTGGTGGACGTCGCCCGGCAGGCCCTCGCGCACCGCAGCCGCCAGCTGCTGCCGCAGCTGAAGGCGGCGTACGCGGCGGAGGACCAGGCGACGTTCAAGGCGCTCGCCGCACTGTGGCTGAAGCTGATGCGGCTGTCGGACGACGTGACGGGCACCCACCCGGCGTTCCTGCTCGGCCCGTGGATCCAGGACGCCCGCGACCTGGCGACGAGCGCCGCGGAGCGCGCCGAGTTCGAACGCTGCGCCAAGGTGCTCATCACGGTGTGGGGCGACCGGGCCACCTCCGACCCGGGCAATCTGCACGAGTACGGCAACCGCGACTGGCACGGCCTGACGGCCGACTTCTATCTGCCGCGCTGGCAGAAGTGGCTCGACGAGCTCCAGGACGCGCTGGCGGCGGGGCGCGAGCCGGCGGCGGTGGACTGGTTCGCGTTCGAGGAGCCGTGGACGCGGGAGACCAAGGACTATCCGCTGCGCCCGTACGGCGACGCGTACCGGACGGCCGCCCGGGTCCGTGACGTGCTGGCGGCCGCCCCCTACCAGGGTTCCGTGACGGTCACGGCGGAGCCGCCCGCGTTCCCGCCGAACGGGCACGCGCGCGTGGCCGCCACCTTCCGCAACGTCAACGGGCTGCGCGCCACGGGCCGCGTCGACTTCACCCTGAAGGGCATCGACGCCGAGCCGGAGGGCGCCACCCACCTCCGCGGCGTCGCCCCGGCGGGCACGGGCACGGTGGCCTGGCGGGCGAGCGCACCCGCCGCCCCGCTCGACAAGCCGCTGCGCCCGCTGCCGTACGAGATCGACGTCGCCTACGGGCCCGCGGGCGCGGACCGGATCACCGCCGTGCACCGGGGCACCCTGTTCGAGGCGGGGCCGCTGGACGAGGGCTGGAAGACGTACACCGACAACGGCGCCTTCTTCGGGCAGTTGGGGGACGCCTTCGCGATCGACGGCGGCGGCGCCGACCTGTGGAAGGGCACGACGGAGTTCGGGACGGTGTACCGGCCGGGCGCCTTCGGGGACGGTACGTCGGTGGTGCTCCGCGTCGACGGCCAGGACGTGACCGGCGCCTGGGCGCGGGCCGGGATCATCGTGCGCAACGCGCTGGCCACGCCCGGCTCGGCGGGCTTCGTCAATCTGTCGGTCACGCCGTCGAACGGTGTCGTCCTGTCCTACGACACGAACGGTGACGGCACCCTGGACACGTACAAACGCATCACCGGGATCAAGGCCCCGGTGCTGCTGCGGCTGACCCGCGCCGGGGGTTCCGTCACCGGCGCGTGCTCGACCGACGGCGGCACGACCTGGCGGACCGTGGCCACGGCGGCCCTGACGGGCGCGGCGGCGGCGCAGGACGTGGGCCTGTTCATGAGCGCGACGAACGGCGGGAACGGGGCACGCGGCACCGTGGAGTTCAGCGGCTGGCGGCTGACGTAGCGGATCGCGGGGCTGTGACCATCCCATGATTCGCTCGTTCAGCTGAACGTGCAGTCAAAGGTGCAGCAATCCGAGCCCTCGTCCCCCGCCGCACCCGCCCCGGCCGACGTGATCGACGTCGAGCAGGCGGAGGCGGCCCTGGTGGAGCACTATCCGCGCCTGGTCCGGCTCGCCTATCTGGTGCTGCCGCCGGGCCTGGGCCGCAACCGCCGGGTGCTCACCGCCCACTCCGTCGCGCAGCGGGCGCTGCCCCGCGGCCGGACGGCGCCCGCGCCGACGGCCGGCGGCGACCCGGGCTACGCGTACGTACGGCTGCGGGTGCTGCGCAGCGCGCTGGAGGCCGGGCTTCCGCTGCGCCGCGCGGCCTGGCCCAAGCGGGCCCAGCTGCCGCCGCTGCTGCCGCAGGTGTGGGGGCTGCGGCTGTTCCCGAAGTCCGGGGGCGCCGATGAACTCGCCCTGGACCAGCGGCTGTCCGCGCTCGACGGCCCGGCGCGCGCGGCGTACGTGCTGCGCGGCCTGGAGCGGCTCGACGACTCCGCGATCCGTACGACGCTGCTGGCCGCGGGCTGCACCCCCGACGTCGTCGCGACGGCGCTGGGCACGGCGGCGACCGTCGAGGCACAGCCCGCGCTGCTGGCCTCCCCGGAGTTCGACCCGTGCTCGCTGCACGCCCGCCCCACCGACCTGATGCGCCGCCGCCAGCACGCGAAGGCGGCCGTCGCCGGGCTCGCCGCGGTCGTGGTGTGCGGGGCGCTGCTCGGGCTGCCCGGCGGCGAGAGCTGGGGGCCCGACGGCGCGGCGGCGCCCCCGTACGCCCTGAACCCGGCGGGGCAGGCCGCGCTGGATCCGGCGAAGCTGACGCGGGTGGCCCCGACGGCCTGGGAGAGCTCCCCGCGCACCGACTTCTCGGTGTGGCCCGCGCGCGGGGCGCTCACCGGCGACAAGGACCTGTTGCGCCGCGCCCTCGCGGTGTGGGCGCGGCCCGGCGGTTCCGTGCGGGTCTCGGCGACGCCCGGCACCGCCGCGGGGGCGCCGCCCGGACCGGCCCAGCTGCTGTACGCGGGCGAGATCGACCAGGCGCGCGTCGTCCTCCTCTTCGACGGTCTGCGCGTCGTCCGGTACGCGGAGCCGAAGGACGGGACGAGCGGCGCCGCCCTCGACTTCGCCCGGGTCGACGGCGCGGACGCCGCGCAGTCGGGCGCCGTCGTCCTGGACCGCTCCGACGGCAACGTCCGCTATCTGACGGCGCCCTGGGTGACCGCCGCGTCCGTCCACGATCTGCTGAAGCCGGACGCGGCGGCCCAGAAGCTGTCCCGTTCGGCGGACGGCACCACCGCGCCGTTCGCCGGCCCGGCCCTGTCCGGGTCCTGTACGTCGTGGAACGCGCTGGCGCTGACCGACGCCACCGGCACCCGGCTCACCTCCGACCTGGGCGAGCTCGTCCCCGCGCGGCTCACCACGGGCCGCCCGGACGCGCCGCACGACTCGGCGCCCGCCGACTGGGCGGCGACCGCCTGCTCGCTCGCCGCGGCCCGCTCGCACGGGGTGCGCTCGGTCAACTCCTGGTCGTACGCGGAGCAGCCGCTGCCCGAGGCCAACGGCACCGCGCAGTGGGTGTGCACCCGCGCCGAGACCTGGCAGGGCGGCAGCCCGCGCACCCTCACCCTGTTCCGCACCCCGGGCGCGACGGCCTCGGTGGTCGCCGCGAAGTCGCAGACCTCACCCGCGTGCGGCGCCCGCGACCCGCTGGTCCTGGCCGGGGTCCGCTGGAAGTCGCGGGCGGGGGTCTGGTACCTCGTCGCGGCGGGCAGCAAGAAGGTCGACTCCGTGACGGCGGCGGGTTCCACGGTGCCGGGGAATCTGCTGGCGGTGAAGGTGGCGCGGGGTGCGAAGGTGTCACTGACCGGGAGCACGGGAGGCGGCGGCAAGGTGACGACGCTGAAGTGAGGTCCCCGGCGGACCCCTTGCTGACGATCACGTAAAGAAAGTCGCCGCAAAGGGCTGTACCCCCACGTCTACCCGTCAGTACATTGACGCCATGTCTAATACGCGCGTCACGCTGAAGGCACGCCAGGTGTCCTTCGCCTGGGACAAGACCCCGCTGCACTGGCTCCCGGACGACCCGTTCGCCACGCACACCATCAATGTGCTGCACCTGCTCCTGCCGGCCGGTGAGCGCTGGTTCGTGCACGTGTACAAGCAGGTCCTGCCCCTCATACGGGACGACCGGCTGCGGGAGGACGTCATCGGGTTCATCGGCCAGGAGGCCATGCACTCCCAGGCCCATGACGAGGTGCTGCCGCACCTGCGCGAGCAGGGTCTCGACCCGACGCCGTACACGGCCCAGGTGGACTGGTTCTTCGAGAAGCTGCTCGGCGACCGGACGCTGCCGCCGGGCAGGGCGCGCGAGTGGTGGCTGATGGAGCGGGTCGCGCTGATCGCGGCGATCGAGCACTACACGGCGTTCCTCGGCGACTGGGTGCTGAACGCCGACGAGCTGGACCGGCGGGGCGCCGACCCGACCATGCTCGACCTGCTGCGCTGGCACGGCGCCGAGGAGGTCGAGCACCGCTCGGTGGCCTTCGAGCTGTTCGAGCACCTGGACGGCGGCTACCGGCGCCGGGTGCGCACCTGGGCCACCGCCTTCACGGCGCTGGTCTTCCTGTGGCAGCGCGGCGCGCGGTTCTTCATGGAGAACGATCCGACGCTGGTCGACGGCAAGGCCTCCTTCAAGGACTTCTACCGGGGCGGCAAGCAGGGCGTGCTGCCGTCGACCGGGGCGATGATGCGGTCCATACCCCGCTATCTGAGCCGTGGTTACCACCCGGAGCAGGAGGGCGACACCGCGCAGGCCGTCGCCTATCTCGCCGCCTCCCCCGCGGCGACCGCCGCCGAAGCCCGTACCGCCGCCCGGACCGGAGCCGCCGGATGAACACCCGCACGCTGACCAGGGCCGCCCTCGTCACGGGCGCCGCGCTCGTCGTGCGGCGCGCGCTGCGCCGCCGGGTGCGGATGTCGCCGCTGTGGCCGATGCCCGCCCTGGAGGAGCCGGTCTCGGGGCGGCCGCGGGCCCGGGCGCTGCGGCTGACCGTCACACGCCACGAGGAGTTGGCCGACGGTGTCGTCCAGCTCCGCCTGGAGGGCCGCGAGCTGCCCGCCTGGCAGCCGGGCGCCCACCTCGACCTGGTGCTGCCGTCCGGTCTCGTCCGGCAGTACTCGCTGTGCGGCGACCCGGAGGACTCCTCGTCGTACACCGTCGCCACCCGGCTGATCCCCGAGGCCGAGGGCGGGCGCGGCGGATCGCGCGAGGTGCACGAGCAGCTGCGCGAGGGCACGGAGATCGAGGTGCGCGGGCCGCGCAACCGCTTCGCGCTGGACGCCGACGCGCCCGCCTACCTGTTCGTCGCGGGCGGCATCGGGATCACGCCGATCCTGCCGATGCTGCGCGAGGTGGAGGCGCGCGGCGCCGAGTGGCGGCTGTTGTACGGGGGCCGTGGCCGGGCCTCGATGCCGTTCCTGGAGGACGTGGCCAAGCTGGGCGGGGACCGGGTGGAGGTCGTCGCCCAGGACGAGGCGGGGCTGCCCGACCTCGGCGCCGCGCTCACCGCCACCGCGCCCGGCACCGCCGTCTACTGCTGCGGGCCCGAGGGGCTGATGGCGGCCGTGGAGGCGGCGCTGCCGGAGGGCCGGACCCTGCACCTGGAGCGGTTCGCGCCCCGCAACACCGCCGACGGCAACGGCCCGTTCGAGGTGGAGCTGCGCCGCAGCGGCAAGGTCGTCGACGTGTCCGCCGGGTCGACGGTGCTCGCGGCGGTCCGCGCGGAGGTGCCCGGCGTGGCGTACTCCTGCGAGCAGGGCTTCTGCGGGACGTGCCAACAGCGGGTCCTGGAGGGCGAGATCGACCACCGTGACGAGCTGCTCACCGACGCCGAGCGGGACGGCTCGATGCTGATCTGCGTGTCGCGGGCGCGCGGTGAACGTCTGGTGCTCGACCTGTAGCGACCACCGGGGCGACCGGCGCGATCCGCTCGGTAGAGTGTTCGGTATGGCTACCGGGGTGCGGCGCAGAATGGGAGTCGAGGAGCGGCGACGGCAGCTGATCGGGGTCGCCCTCGAACTGTTCAGCCACCGCTCCCCCGACGAGGTCTCCATCGACGAGATAGCGGCCGCCGCGGGCATCTCACGGCCGCTGGTCTACCACTACTTCCCGGGCAAACTCAGCCTGTACGAGGCCGCGTTGAAGCGGGCCGCCGAGGATCTGGCGGAACGTTTCGAGGAGCCGCGCGAGGGGCCGCTCGGGGCTCGGCTGCTGCGCGTCATGGGCCGCTTCTTCGACTTCGTGGACGAGCACGGGCCGGGTTTCTCGGCGCTGATGCGCGGCGGCCCGGCCGTCGGCTCCTCCGCGACGAACGCGCTGATCGACTCCGTCCGGCAGGCCGCGTACGTGCAGATCCTGGCGCACCTGGGCATCGTGTCGCCGTCCCCGCGGCTCGAACTCGTCGTCCGGTCCTGGATCTCGCTGGCCGAGTCGACGGCGCTGATCTGGCTGGACGGGCGGCGCATTCCCCGGGGGGAGCTGGAGCTTCAGCTGGTGCACGATTTCGCGGCGCTGGCCGCTGTCAGCGCCGCGTACGACTCCGAGATGGCGGCGCTGTTGCGCCACCTTCTCTCCGGGGAGCCGGTCGACGGGCCGTTCGCCGAGTTGATCGGGCGGTTGTCCGGGTTGGTTGCTGCCTGAGTTCGGGTGCGGCGCCGTCGTGGCTGGTCGCGCGGTTCCCCGCGCCCCTGAGGCATGCGCCGACGCGCAGCCTCCCTAGCCGCGTGCTGACTTGTACGTCGGCTCCAGGTCTCGCACCTCCACCGAGAGGTGGGCGCCCTCCGGGTTCTTGATGTGGGTGGGCAGGAGGGCGAGCACCGACTCGACCAGGGCCGTCTTGGCCTCCTCGGTGCGGCCCGCGAGGAGGGCGATCTCGATGTGGACGAGGTCCGCCGGCTCGGTGCCGTCGCCCACGACCGTCTCGTCGGCCCGGCGGAACCGGGTCTTGCAGGCCGCCGTGCGGGCGGCCACGGTGTCGACGCAGGCCTGGTGCACGGCGCCGGCCAGCCCCGCGCGGTCGATGCGGTCGTCGAGACCGGCGGAGTGGTCGACGGTGATGTTCGGCATGGGGGCTCCGTGGGGTCCGGTGCGGATGTGTCGCCCTCACCCTGTCACGCCGCCGGAGAGACCCCGGGACTGAGGCGGAGCGCGAGCAGGGCGATGTCGTCGGCGCGGTCCCGGCCGAAGCAGGACATCAGGGTGTCGCAGAGGGCGTCGGGTCCGGCCGGGGCGACGGCCGCGGCGCCGCGCAACTGCTCCATGGAGACGGCCAGATCGGTGCCGCGGGTCTCGATGAGGCCGTCGGTGACCATGAGCAGCCGGTCGCCGGGCGCGAGGACAAGTTCGGCGGGCTCGGGGTGCGCGAGGCCGAGGCCGAGCAGCGGGCCCGCGGCCTCGGCGTAGCGGGGCGTGCCGCGCTCGGGGAGGATCAGCGGCGGGATGTGTCCCGCGTTCGCCACCTGGACGCGGCCCGTCGCGGGGTCGACGAGGACCAGGCACAGGGTCGCCGTGGTGTCCGGGTGGTAGTGCTGGAGCATCCGGTCGATGCGCTCCACCAGCCGGCCGGGCCGCGGGTCCTCGATGCTGTAGGCGCGCAGCGCGTGCCGGATCTCGACCATCACGGTGGCGGCGTCGAGGGAGTGCCCGACCACGTCGCCGATCCCGGCGAGGACGCCGGCGGGGGTGGGCAGCGCGGCGTAGAAGTCGCCGCCGATCTCGGCCTGTTGGGAGGCGGGTTCGTAGCGGAAGGCGACCTCGACTCCGGGCATGCGGGGCAACTGGGCGGGCAGGAAGCTGCGTTGCAGGGTCAGGGCCACGTGACGCTCCTGCTCGTACCGGAGGAGGGGTTCGGCGGCGAGCACGGCGGCCCGCGCCAGCTGGGTGACGAGCGGGCCGATCCGCCGGCCCGCGTCGGCGCGGACGGGGGTGACCAGGCACACCGAGAGGCCGTCGCGGCTGCGGGCGAGGACCAGCCGGACGTCGCCGGGGCCGACGTACCCGGCGGGCCACAGCGCGCCGGGCAGGACGACGGAACGGATCCCGCCCCGGGCGCACAGCACCCGCCGGACCAGGGCGGCGGCCCGCTCCTCGTCACGGGCGCCGGGCGGCCCGGTGCGCGTGGCCTGCCGGGACAGGCCGACCTGCACGTCGCTATCGCCGCCGAGGACGAACACGGCGGCCGGGTGCCCGGTGAGCCGGTCGGCCGCGTCCGCCGCGGCGGCGGCCAGCTCGGCGAGGCAGCGGGCGCCCTGCACCTCGACGACGGCTTCGGAGAGCAGGGCGAGGCGGGTGAACTGGTCCTGCGCGTCGGTGAGTTCGCGGGCGCCGCGCAGCGCCGCCCGGACCACGGCGCGGATCTCCTCCGGCTCCGCGGGCACCGTCAGATACGCCTCGCCGCCCGCGTCGAGCCCCTGGCAGCGGTCGAGGGAGGCCGAGGGCCGGGCGGAGAAGTGGACGACGGGGATGCCGGCCAGGGAGGGCAGGGCCTTGACCCTGCGGCACAGTTCGAAGCCGCTGAGGTCGGGCAGTCCCACGTCGACGAGCGCCACGTCGGGCAGGCAGCCGGCCCGCAGCCGCACGTCGAGTTCGAGCAGGGCCTCTCCGGCGGAGGCCACGGGCACGACGACATGCCCGGCGCGCCGGAGCACGGCGCTCAGCGCGAAGCGGTTCGCGGCGGTGTCGTCGACCACCAGGACCGTACTGCGCTCCCCGGCTCGGGGATCCAGGGCGGTGGCGCTCACATGCAACAGCCCCTCGCGGCGGACCGGTGCGGGCTCCGTCGGCCCGCACCTCCAAAATACCGCCGTCCGCAAGGGGCGTGTCGGCCGTTCGCGGGCCTTCACCGTTCCGGGTGGTGATGCCCCCGCCCCGACCTCGCCGCACCGCCAACATCCTTCGTGCGCACGGTAGTTGTACGACGGGGCGTTCGGTGGGCCATACGCCGGGTGACCGGCGCCCAGGTCGTCGTGCAGGCGCTGCCCCGGCAGGGCTGGACGCCGCCGCTCATGGGAGAAACGCTCGGAGCGCATGCCTCAGGGCTGCCGCCCGAGGAGGTGGAGCGGGCGGGACCTCGTCGAACACTCTCCGTACACACGGGAGGGTGGCCGGGCGGTGGCCGCGGCGCCGCTGGAGCGGGGCCGCACGGCCGTGGTCCGCGCGAGCGACATGATGGCGCTCCGGGCGGTCGGGGCGGTGCGCGAGCGGGGGCTGGACGCGCCCGGGGACGTCTCCGTGGCCGGTTTCGGCGACTCTCCGCTCAGCGTGTTCACCGACCCACCGCCGACCACGATCCGCAAGCCGGTGCAGGCCATGGGCCGGGCCGCCGTCGACACGCTGCCCGAAGAGGTGGCCGGGACGCTTGCTCCCCGGAGTGCATTCGTGTTCATGCCGGAGCTGGTGTTCCGGGGGTCGACGGCCTCGTCCCCTGGGGTCCGGCCTCGTCCGTAGGGCGTAGCGGGTGCGGTCGTGACCCGACCGAGGGATGATCTGGCGGGGGCCGGAAATCTGGCAGACTCGGTGACTATGGGTGAAACGACCGTGACAACACTGGACGGCCGACCAGGACCCGCCGCCTCGCCCGCCGCGGAGAGAACCCGCGCGACGCGAGGCGCCCAGGGCTTCCTGCGCCGCCTGCGTGTGCCGCGGAGACCCCGGCTCTGGTTCGAGATCCTGCTGATCGCGGTGAGCTACTGGACGTACTCCCTGATCCGCAACGCGGTCCCGGAGCAGAAGGCGAAGGCGCTGCGCAACGCGGACTGGATCTGGTCCGTGGAGCAGCATCTCGGCATCGCCGTGGAGCAGAGCGTCAACCACGGGCTGAACGCGGTGACTTGGCTCATCGTCGGAATGAACTACTACTACGCGACCCTCCACTTCGTGATCACGCTCGGGGTGCTGGTGTGGCTGTTCCGCCGCCATCCGGGCCGCTATGCGGCGACCCGGCTCGTGCTGTTCGCGACGACGGCGGTCGCCCTGGTCGGCTACTACTTCTTCCCGCTGGCCCCGCCGCGCCTGATGACCGGCGGCCACTTCGTCGACACGGTCGCGGTGCACCACACCTGGGGCTCGATGGCCTCCGGGAACCTGAAGAACATGTCGAACCAGTACGCGGCCATGCCCTCGATGCACATCGGCTGGTCGCTCTGGTGCGGCCTGACGATCTTCGCGCTCGCCTCGGCGCCCTGGGCGAGGATCCTCGGCCTGCTCTACCCCGCGGCGACCCTGACGGTCATCGTGGCGACGGCGAACCACTTCTGGCTGGACGCGGTGGGCGGCATGCTCTGCCTGGCGTTCGGCTTCCTGGTGGCGCGGCTCTGGTACGGGGCGCTGCCGTACGCGCTGCCGCGCCTCGTGGAGACGCGGCATCCAGGTTTGCCGATCAAGGCCTAGGGCGATTTCTCCGCAGATCCTGTAGAAGATCCTGTAGAAGGCGCGTTCTGTTCACCGGGTGCGGTGCGTGATCCTGCCGCCCACGGTGGTCAGCAGCACGGGCGCCTCGGCCAGTTCGTCGGCCGGTGCGGTCACCGGGTCCAGGCCGAGCACGGTGAGGTCGGCGCGGAGTCCGACGGCGATCCGGCCCGTCGTGTCCGCCTCCCCGGCCGCGGCCGCCGCGTGCGCCGTCACTCCTTCGAGTGCTTCGAGCCCGGTGAGGCCCTGTCCCGGCCCGGCGGCGCCCTCGGGCACCCGGGCCATGGCGAGGACCCGCCGTACGTCGTAGGGGGCGATCGGCCAGTCCGAGCCCAGGGCGAGGGTGGCGCCCGCGGCGCGCAGGTCGCGGGTGCGCCAGGCGCGGGCCGCCCGCTCGTCGCCGAGCCGCTTGGACCACTCGTCGCTGTGGTCACCCTTCGTGTACGCGGTGTGCGGCGGCTGCATGGACGCGGTGACGCCGAGCGCGGCGAACCGCGGCAGGGTGTCGTCGGGCACGGACTCGATGTGCTCGATCCGGTGGGCGCCGCGGCCGCTCGCGCCGAGTGCCTCGACGGTGTCCAGGACGTGCCGCACGGCGGCGTCGCCGATGGCGTGGGTGGCGGTGCGCACCCCGGCGGCGTGCAGGTGCCGTACGGCGGCGCTGTACGCGGCCGGGTCCGGCCAGAACGCCTCGGTCCCCTGCCCGTGGCAGTCGGGGTGCTCCAGCCAGGCGGTGCCGCCCTCGACGGTGCCGTCCATGAAGAACTTGACGCCGCCGACCCGCCAGTTCCGGCCGCGCTCACGCTGGAGCGCGACCAGTTCGTCGAGGCCGGCCGCGTCGACGCCCGGCATGCACCAGGGCGCGAGGGTCAGGCGCAGCGGGAGCTCGGTCTCCTCCTCGACCGCGGCGAGCAGGTCGAGGCCGGAGCCGTCCATGACGTGGGCGCCGGTGAGGCCGGTGGCGGCCATGGCGGTGAGCAGGTCGACGAGGCCCGTGCGGCGTTCCTCGTACGAGGGTGTGGGCACGACCGCGTCGACCAGGTCCATGGCCGCGTGCTCGATCAGGTGCCCGGTGAGGCGGCCGTCGGGGCCGCGGACGATCTCGGAGCGCTGGGCGAAGGAGCGCGGGCCGGTGATGCCGGCGGCGGTGAGGGCGGCGCCGCTGACGAGGGCGGAGTGGCCGTCGTACAGGCGCAGGAAGGTCGGGGCGCCGTCGAGGACGTCCTCGACGAGGTCGCGGTGGAGGGGGCGGCCGCCGAACGCGTTGTGGTCGAGGCCCCAGCCGACGACCCAGCCGTCGATCCGCTCCGCGCGGCGCAGGGCGTCCCGCAGCGCGTCGAGGTCCTGTACGCCGGTGAGGTCGGCGCCGGTCGCCATGCGCAGGCCCCAGACCGGGTGGCTGTGGGAGTCGACGAGGCCCGGGGTGACGGTCGCTCCCGCGAGGTCCAGGCGTTCCGTGCGGGGGCCCGCGCAGTCCTGGACCAGGGTGGCGGTGTCGCCGATGGCGGTGATGCGGCCGTCGGTGACCGCGAGGGCGGTGGCCTCCGGCTCCTGGCCGGTCATGGTGCGGAGGTGGGCGTTGGTGAGGAGGAGGTCGGCCTGGGGTGCCATGTGGCTCTCCGTTTCGTGGTGGCTGGTCGCGCAGTTCCCCGCGCCCCTTGCGGGGCGGAGCCCCGGGGCGTCGGCTATGACTGGCCGAACTGTTCGTAGACCTCGGGTCGGGTGCGCTTCAGGCGGTGGGCCAGGGGGAAGCCCAGGACGAAGACGGCGGGGGCCACCGCGACCATCACCGCGTTCGCCAGCGGGGACGCCCCGGTGAAGAGGTCGATGTGGCTGATCACCAGGGCTATCGCGGCGCCGAGCAGGAGCGTCGCCGCCACGGGGGCCACGACCGTGCGCAGGACGCCCTCCTGGTGGGTGATGCGGCGGAAGAAGAACGGGACGGCGATCGCCGCGAGGAGTTGCAGGGCCATCAGGCCCAGCATGCCCGGGGTGTTCACCCACAGCAGCAGTTGCGCGTACGGGTCGAGACCGGCCGCCCAGAAGACGAGGACGACGACGGCGCCGAGGGCGCTCTGCGCGAGACCCGCCATGTACGGGGAGCCGTGCCGGGGGTGGATCCGGCCGAAGGAGCGCGGCAGGACGCCCTCGTCGGCGAGGGCGAGACCGTACCGGTTGATCGCGTTGTGGAAGGCGAGGAGGGAGGCGATGACGCTGGTGACGATGAGGACGTGCATCACGTCGGCCGCCCAGCCGCCGACGAAGGTGGTGATCGCGGTGAAGAAGAGGTCGGCGGGGTTGCTGCCCGCCTCCTTCACCACGCGCGCGTCGCCGAAGGACTGGATGGCGATCCAGACCGTGAACGCGTAGAAGAGGCCGAGGAAGGCGACCGCGATGTACGTGGCGCGGGGCACCGTGCGGTCCGGGTCGCGGGCCTCGCGGCGGTAGATGACGGTCGACTCGAAACCGGTGAACGCCGCGAAGGCGAAGGCCAGTACGGCCGCGGTGCCGGGCACGAGGACGTTGCCGGGGGCGAAGGAGGCCAGGGAGAGGCCGTGTGCGCCGCCCTTGAGGAGGACTCCGGCCGCGAGGAGTACGAGGATGCCGGTCTCGGCGACGAGCAGGACGCCGAGCAGCTTGGCGCCGAAGTCGATGGAGCGGAAGCCGCCGTACCAGATGACGGCCAGGCCGATCAGGGAGACCGGGAGCCAGGGGATGTCGGCGCCGAAGAGGGCGTGGACCGTGTCCTGGGTGGCGGAGCCGAGCAGTCCGTAGACGCCGATCTCCATGCCGTTGTAGCCGATCATGGCGAGCAGCGCGGCGCCGATGCCGGCCGGGCGGCCGAGGCCCTGGGTGATGTACGCGTAGAAGGCGCCGCCGCCGGTGACGTGGCGGCTCATCGCGGTGAAGCCGATGGCGAAGACGGCGAGGGTGAGGCCGGCCAGGAGGTAGCCGGCCGGGGCGCCGATGCCGCCGAGGGCGATGGCGAGCGGGGCGACGCCTGCCATGACGGTGAGCGGGGCGGCGGCGGAGACGACGAAGAACGCGATGTCGGCGGTGCCGAGGGAACCCGTGCGCAGGCCGGGCTCGGCGGGGGCGGGCGGGGCCGCCGTGACGGTCTTCGGGGAGGTTGCGGGCATGCGGAAGGAGGCCCTTCTGGTGGCGGGCAGCAGAGGACGGGGAAAGGGCGGGAGCGGGTAAACCTAAAGCCTTTCGGTTTCCGCAATGTAACCTCCCGTTGGGGATACGGGAAGACCCGTCTTCACGGACGGGACGGGGAACTGACGGAGGAGCACATCGGATGGGGCGGCCGAGCAAGCCACTTCTCGACCGGGAGCGCATCGGCGCGACGGCCCTGGCCCTCGTCGACGAGCAGGGCGATTTCAGCGTGCCGCAGATCGCGCGGCGGCTCGGGGTGCAGACCGGTTCGGTGTACCACCACGTGGACGGCCGGGACGGGATCGTGGAGCTGCTGCGGGACCGGGTGGCGGGCGGCATCGACGCGACGTCGCTCCGCTCGGGGCTGCCGTGGGACGAGGCGCTGACGCAGTGGGCCCGCGCCTATCGCGCCGCGTTCGCCGCGCATCCGAGGGCGATTCCGCTGCTGACCACGAATCCGGTGCGGGCGCCCCGGGTGCTGGCGCAGTACGAGCTGGCGGTGGGGCTGTTGCTCGATGCCGGGTTCGCGCTGGGCGATGTCATGACGGTGATCATCGGGCTGGACAACGTCGTGCTCGGGTCGGCGCTGGACATGGCGGCGCCGGAGGAGATGTGGGAGGTGCCTGAGGGGGCGGTGATGCCGTTGCTGGAGCGGGCGCTCTCCGCGATGTCCGGCAGCCGCTCCGATGCCGCGTTCGAGCTGGCGCTCGGGGCGTTCGTGGGTGGCGTGCGGGAGTTGCTCGGGGCTTGATGGGCCGGTGGTCGGGTGCGCCTCTCGTCGTGGCCGGTCGCGCAGTTCCCCGCGCCCCTGATAGGCCGTCGTTCGACTGACGGCCGGTGGCCGCTTCTCGCGCAGTTCCCCGCGCCCCTGAGATGCGCACTTCGTGCGCCATCTCATGAAGAGAGGCGAGCCTCGTGCAGCCTCCCGTCGGGAGAGGCGGCGCGAAGCGCCTGCCTCAGGGGCGCGGGGAACTGCGCGAGAAGCGGCCACCGGGCCGCGCGTGACGAACTGCCCAGGGGCGCGGGGAACTGCGCGGCCAGCCACGACGGGAGCCGCGCGTGGGGGCGGGCTATTGGTAGAAGCGGTCCTCCACCACAGCCCGTGCCCGGCGCGTTGTGCGGCGGTAGTCGTCCAGCATGTCGCCGACGTGGCCGGGGTCGTAGCCCAAGTAGCGGCCCACGGCGCCGAGTTCGCGTCCGTCGGAGGGGAACGTGTCTCCGGCCCGCCCGCGTACGAGCATCACCGCGTTGCGCACCCGGGTCGCAAGGACCCAGGCCTCGTCGAGGATGGCGGCGTCCTCGGCCGGAATCAGCCCGGCGGCGCAGGCCGCGGCCAGCGCCTCCCGGGTGCGGGTCGTGCGCAGGCCGGGCTCGGCCCAGCCGTGCTGGAGCTGGAGGAGCTGCACCGTCCACTCCACGTCGGACAGACCGCCGCGGCCCAGCTTCGTGTGGAGCGTGGGATCGGCGCCGCGCGGCAGGCGCTCGGACTCCATCCGGGCCTTGAGCCGGCGGATCTCGCGCACGGCGTCGTCGCCGAGCCCCTCGGCGGGATAGCGCAGCGGGTCGATCAGCTCGATGAAGGCCCCGCCCAGATCCTCGTCACCGGCGACGTACTGCGCGCGCAGCAGTGCCTGCGACTCCCAGACCAGTGACCACCGGCGGTAGTACGCCTCGTAGGACTTCAGCGTGCGCACGAGCGGCCCGGACTTGCCCTCGGGGCGCAGGTCGGCGTCGATGAGCAGCGGCGGGTCGGCGCTCGGCAGGGCGAGCAGGCGGCGCATCTCGGCGACGACCTTGTTGGCGGCCTCGGCCGCCTCCTGGTCGGGGACGCCCTCGCGCGGCTCGTGCACGAACAGGACGTCGGCGTCGGAGCCGTAGCCGAGTTCGTGGCCGCCGAAGCGGCCCATGGCGATGACGGCGAACCGGGTCGGCAGGGTGTCGCCCCAGCCGTCGCGGACGACGGCGCGGAGTGTGCCGGCGAGTGTGGCCGCCGTCAGGTCCGAGACGGCGCCGCCGACCTGGTCGACCAGGGCGCCCTGGTCGGCGACGGCGGGCGTGTCCTCGGTGCCGTACGAGGCGATGATGTCGGCGGCGCAGGTGCGGAACAGCTCGCGGCGGCGCACTCCGCGGGCGGCGACCACGGCCTGCTCCCCGCCGTCGGCCCGGCCCACCGCGGCGAGCACTTCCTGCTCCAACTGGGCGTGCGGGCGCGGCTGGAGGCCCTGCGCGTCGCCGAGCAGCGCGACGGCCTCGGGGGCGCGCATCAGCAGGTCGGGGGCGAGCCGGCCGGCCGACAGGACGCGGGCCAGGTTCTCCGCGGCGGCGCCCTCGTCGCGCAGCAGCCGCAGGTACCAGGGGGTCTTGCCGAGCGCGTCCGAGACCTTCCGGAAGTTGAGCAGTCCGGCGTCCGGGTCCGCCGAGTCCGCGAACCAGCCGAGCAGCACCGGCAGCAGGGTCCGCTGGATGGCCGCCTTGCGGGAGACGCCCGAGGAGAGGGCCTCCAGGTGGCGCAGGGCCGCGCCGGGGTCCGCGTAGCCGAGGGCGACGAGCCGCTCGCGGGCGGCCTCCGTGCTCAACCGGATCTCGCCCGGAGCGAGTTGGGCGACCGCGTCGAGCAGCGGACGGTAGAACAGCTTCTCGTGGAGGCGCCGGACGACCGAGGTGTGCCGCTTCCAGGCGCGGTTGAGGTCGGTGATGGGTTCGGTGCGCATGCCCATCGAGCGGCCGATGCGGCGCAGGTCGGCCTCGTCCTCGGGGATCAGGTGGGTGCGGCGCAACTTGTAGAGCTGGATGCGGTGTTCGAGCGTACGCAGGAAGCGGTAGGCGTCGTCGAGCTGGACGGCGTCGACCCGGCCCACGTAACCGCCGTCGGCGAGCGCGGCCAGCGCGACGAGTGTCGTGCCGCTGCGCAGCGAGGCGTCGGACCTGCCGTGCACCAACTGAAGCAGCTGGACGGCGAATTCGACGTCGCGCAGGCCGCCGGGGCCGAGCTTCAGCTCGCGCTCGACCTCGCCCACCGGGATGTTGTCGACGACGCGCTTGCGCATCTTCTGCACGTCGGGCACGAAGTTCTCGCGCTCGGCGACCTGCCAGACCATCGGGGACACGGCGTCGACGTACGCCTGTCCCAGTTCGGGGTCGCCGGCGACCGGGCGGGCCTTGAGCAGCGCCTGGAACTCCCAGGTCTTGGCCCAGCGCTGGTAGTAGGCGAGGTGGGAGGAGAGGGTGCGCACCAGTGGGCCGTTGCGGCCCTCGGGGCGCAGGTTCGCGTCGACCGGCCAGATCGTGCCCTCGACCGTCGTCTCGGAGCAGATCCGCATCATGTGGGAGGCGAGCCGGGTGGCGGCCTGGACCGCCTTGCCCTCGTCGGCGCCCTCGACCGCCTCGCCGACGAAGATGACGTCGACGTCGGACACGTAGTTCAGTTCGTGGCCGCCGCACTTGCCCATCGCGATCACGGCGAGCCGGCACAGCGCGGCGTCGGCGGGCGCGGCGGCCCGCGCCATGGCGAGCGCCGCGCGCAGGGTCGCCGTCGCCAGGTCGGCCAGCTCGGCGGCGGTCTCGACGATGTCGGTGGTGCCGCACACGTCACGGGCGGCCAGGGACAGCAGGCACCGCCGGTAGGAGACGCGCAGCGAGACCGGGTCGGTGGCGT
Source organism: Streptomyces sp. HUAS MG91 (assembly GCF_040529335.1). GTDB lineage: Bacteria > Actinomycetota > Actinomycetes > Streptomycetales > Streptomycetaceae > Streptomyces > Streptomyces tabacisoli. Next base: position 2,476,004 of record NZ_CP159534.1, read on the forward strand.
CGGCGAGGCCCCGCTCGAACTCCTCCACGCCGGGGTGCAGGTCGCTCGGCTCGTAGGTGACCAGGGCCCGCCAGTCGCCGCTGTGCCGGGCGAGGTGGTCGGCCAGCGCCTCGGAGGCGCCGAGCACCCCGAGCAGCCGGTCGCGCAGCGGCTTCGCGGTGATCAGCGTGTCGAGGAGTTCACGGCGGGCGGTGGGGTCGGGCTGCGCCTCGACGAGCCGGACCAGGCCGAGCAGGGCCAGATCGGGGTCGGCGGTGGCGCCGAGCGCGTCCAGGAGCAGCGGGTCGGAGCGGACCGCGGACAGCGCCTCGGCGTCCAGCAGCCGCTCGGCGCCGGACGGATCGGTGAACCCGTGCCGCAGCAGCCGCGTGAACGTGCTGCTCCTTCGTCCCTGCGGCACCGACATCGCCCGGCCTCCTGTTCGATCACTCGCTGGTGCTGAGCCTACTGCTCAACGTGCGGGACCGATGAGTCGTGGGCGGGTGCGCGGTCCTACCTCCCGAGGGACGATCCCTCACAGGCCCGTACGTGTCTCAGGAAGGACAGGCCATGGAATGGACCCTGGAGGTCGTCGTGCTCCCCGTCTCGGACGTGGACCGCGCCAAGGAGTTCTACGCGGACCGGGTGGGCTTCAAGGTGGACCTCGACCGTGAGGTGGCCCCCGGCATTCGTGTCGTGCAGTTGACCCCGCCGGGTTCGCGCTGCTCCGTCTCGCTGACGCAGGGGCTGCCCGGCGCGCCGGGGCAGCGGGGTATGGCGCCCGGTTCGCTGAGCGGGCTCCAGTTGTGCGTCACCGACATCGCGGCCGCGCACGCCGAGCTGGTGGCGCGCGGTGTGGACGTGTCGCCGGTGCGGCACGCGGGGCCGGGCGGCTGGGAGGACGGGCCGGGTGAGGAGTGGAATTCGTTCCTGTTCTTCTCCGACCCGGACGGGAACGGGTGGACGGTGCAGGAGGCGCCCGCGCCGCTCGCCGAGCGCTGAGCCGAGGCTCCGCGCGGCCCCGAGGATTCACCGACGCTTCACCCGGCCGGACCGGAACACGTGACACCGAGGCGATTTGGCGTGTGCATGCTCTGCTCGCACCGCCAGCATCCGCTCCCTCCCCCACACCGGAGGTCCCACGTGCCCGGCAGTAATCTCCCCGTCCGCACCCGCGGCAAGGCGTTCCTCTCGGCGCTCGCGCTGACGGCCGCCGCCGCGGGCAGCTGGCTCGCGCTCGGCGGCGGCTCGCCCGCCCACGCCGCGGCGACCGTGCCCACCCCCGACCACACGATCGTCGTGGTCTTCGAGAACCACGCGTACAGCCAGGTCATCGGCTCCTCCAGCGCCCCGTACATCAACAGCCTGAAGTCCGGCGGCGCCAACCTGACGGCCTCGTACGCCGAGACGCACCCCAGCCAGCCCAACTACTTCGCGATGTTCTCCGGCTCCACCCAGGGCATCACGGATGACAGCTGCTACACGCCCGGCTTCTCCTCCGCCCCGAACCTCGCCTCGGAGCTGATCGCCGCGGGCAAGACGTGGGGCAGTTACAACGAGACGCTGCCGAGCCAGGGTTCGACGACCTGTTCCTCCGGCGACTACGCCCGCAAGCACAACCCGTGGTTCGGCTTCAGCAACGTACCGACGTCGTCGGCGAAGACCTTCGCCCAGTTCCCGACGGACTACTCGACGCTCCCCCAGGTCAGTTACGTCGTCCCGAACCTGTGCAGCGACATGCACGACTGCTCGGTGTCCACCGGTGACACCTGGCTGAAGAACAAGCTGGGCGCCTACGCGACCTGGGCCAAGACCCACAACAGCCTCCTCGTCGTCACCTTCGACGAGGACAACCGGCTCAGCGGCAACAAGATCCCGACCGTGTTCTACGGACAGCAGGTCACCCCGGGTGCCACGTCCTCGACGACGTACAACCACTACGACCTGCTGCGCACCCTGGAGGACATGCACGGCCTGACCTCGCACGCGGGCAACGCGGCGTCGGCCAAGGACATCACCGGCATCTGGACGTCCTGACATGTACGTAGCGGACTCTCGCGCGAGCAATTCGGCGCCGGTGTCCGCGGAGCCCGCCGTCCGGCCCCCGGCCGGGCGGCGGCGCGCCGTGGGTTCCACCGTGTTCGCGCTCGGCACGGTCAGTCTCATCACGGACGTGTCGTCGGAGATGGTCACGGCGGTGCTGCCGCTGTACCTCGTCGCGGGGCTCGGCCTGAGCCCGCTCGGCTTCGGCCTCCTCGACGGCGTCTACAACGGGTTCTCGGCGCTGGTCCGGCTGGTAGGCGGGCGGTTCGCGGACAGCGGCGGCGGCCGGCACAAGACGGTGGCGGTCATCGGGTACGGGCTTTCCGCCCTCTGCAAGCCGCTGCTGCTGCTCGCCGGGACGCTGCCCCTGATCGGCGCCGTCCTCGCCGCCGACCGCACCGGCAAGGGGCTGCGCACCGCGCCCCGCGACGCGCTGATCTCCCTGTCGAGCACGCCGGAGACGCGGGGCCGGGCGTTCGGGGTGCACCGGGCGATGGACACCGCGGGGGCGCTGCTCGGGCCGCTGGTGGCCTTCGTGATCCTGCGCCGGACGGTGGACGGGTACGACGCCGTGTTCACGGTGAGCTTCTGCGTCGCGCTGCTCGGCGTCGTGGTCCTGCTCCTGTTCGTGCCCAGGACACGGGGCCCCGCCCCGGACCCCGCTCCTCGATCGCCGGAGGGGCTCCATTGGAGGATGCTGGTCCGCCCCACCGCGTGCGCGACCCTCCTGGGCCTGGCCACGGTCAGCGATGCCTTCGTCTATCTGGTTCTCCAGCGCCAACTGGGCGTGCCGGAGCGCTGGTTCGCCCTGCTGCCGCTCGGCACGGCCGCCGCGTTCCTGCTGCTGGCCGCCCCGCTGGGCAGGCTCTCGGACCGGGTCGGTGCCTGGCCGGTCTTCGTCGGCGGGCACGTCGCCCTGCTCGGCGTGTACGCGCTGCTGCTCACCCACGCGCACAGCCCCGCGCTGCCCTGCGTCGTCCTGCTGCTGCACGGCACCTTCTACGCGGCGACGGACGGCGTCCTGATGGCCGCCGCGTCCGCGGGCATCCCGCGGGACCGCCGCGGCTCCGGCCTCGCGGTCGTGCAGACCGGGCAGGCCGCCGCCCGTTTCGGCTGCTCCCTCGGGTTCGGCGCGGCCTGGACGGCGTGGGGCGACCGGACGGCGCTGTCCGCCGCGGCGGTCCTGCTCGTCGTCTGCGTGGCGGCGGTCTGTGCCCTGCGCCCGACCACGCGACCTGCCTCGACGAAAGCGAACGCATGACGACCCGCACCAAGCTCACCGTCCTGATCGCGGCCGTGCTCGCCCTCGCCGCGGTGGCCACCGCCGCAGTCCTGCACGCCTCGGCCCGCGCCGACCGCCGCGACCGGGCCCGCCCCGGCGGACCGGCCGTGACCACAGGGGAGGTCCAACTCCGGGCCGGCGGTCACCGGTTGGTGTTCCGGAACATGGCCTGGGGCCCGCACCGCGACGAGCTGGCGACCACCCCGGCCGGCGCGCCGTCGGGCCCGCGCAGAGCGACCGCCACCGGCCTCAAGTGCCTGCGCTTCTACGCCGCTTCGGGCACCGGGATCTGCCTCCAGTCCGTCCACGGCACGCTCTCCGACACCTACCGCGCCACGCTCCTGGACGCGAACCTACGCGAGAAGGCCCACTACCCCGTCCCCGGCATCCCCTCCCGCGCCCGGGTCTCGCCGAGCGGACGGTACGCGGCATGGACGGCGTTCGTCGGCGGCGACAGCTACGCGGGCACGGACTTCTCCACCCGCGCCGCGATCCTCGACACCTCGACCGGCAAGCTGACGCCGACACTGGAGACGTACCGCATCGTCAAGGACGGGCACCCCTACCGGGCCGCCGACGCCAACTTCTGGGGCGTCACCTTCGCCGCCGACGACCGCCACTTCTACGCGACGCTCGCCACGCACGGCAGGACCTACCTGGTCCGCGGCGACCTCCGCACGCGGACGGTCACCACCCTGCACGGCAACGTCGAGTGCCCGTCCCTCTCCCCCGACGGCACCCGGATCGCGTACAAGAAGCGGGTGCCGGGCCTGTCCGCCGACGCGCCCTGGCGGCTGTACGTCCTCGACCTGGCCACCTTCCACGAGACACCGCTGGCCGAGTCCCGCAGCGTCGACGACCAGGCGGTGTGGAGCGACGACGGGCACGTCACGTACGCGCTGCCCGGCGACTACGGAGCCGACCTCTACAGCGTCCCGGCGGACGGCTCGGGCGCGCCGAGCAGGCTCCTGACGGCGGGCGTCTCCCCCGCCTACCTTTGACCGATGGAGATGACCCTCGAAGTGATCCCGCTGCCCGTGTCGGACATCGACCGGGCGAAGTCCTTCTACGTCGACAAGGTCGGCTTCCACTGCGACGTGGACCGGGAGGTGATGCCGGGCTCCCGGATCGTGCAGCTCACCCCGCCCGGCTCGGGCTGTTCGGTGGTGCTGGCGGCCGGCATCCCGATCCCGACCGGCACCCCCGTCCCCGGTACCTACCACGGCCTGCAACTGGTCGTGGCCGACATCGAGGCGGCGCGGGACGAGCTGACCGGCCGGGGCGTGGAGGTGTCGGAGCCGGTGCGGTTCGGGACGGACGACGGCGGTACGTTCATGTACTTCTCCGACCCGGACGGCAACGGCTGGTCGGTGCAGGAGTACCGGCGGCGCGCCGAGGTGCCGCTGCGGGACGCCATCACGCCCGCGCCCTGACGGTCAGCCGGCCGCCTGCTTGATGAGCGCGGCGATCCGGGCCTCGGCGTCGGGGGTGAGTTCCGTGACCGCGAACGCGGTCGGCCACATCGGCCCGTCGTCGAGCGCCGCCGCGCCGTCGAACCCGAGGGTCGCGTAGCGCGCCTTGAACTTCGCCGCGGGCTGGAAGAAGCAGATCAGCTTGCCGCCCTTGCCGGGCTGGGCGTAGGCGGGCATGCCGTACCAGGTCTTGGCGATCAGCTGCGGCGCGTTCGCCTTGACCAGGGCGTGGATGCCCTCGGCGAGGACGCGGTCGGTGCCCTCCATCTCGGCGATCTTCGCGAGGCAGTCGGCCTCGGGGTCGGCCTTGCCCCGGCCGCCCTTGGCCTCCTTGGCCCGCTCCTTCATGGCGGCCCGCTCCTCGGCCGAGAAGGCGCCCTGCTGTCCGGTGCTGGTGTTAGCGCTCATGATCTCTGCCCCTCCAGGGTCGTGTGGTGTCGCAGAATCGCGGCGCGCTGGGCGCGGCGCGCGGTGACGTACGCGTACGGGGACCTGCCGTAGGCCGCGGTGAACTCCCGGCTGAGCTGCCGTCCGGGCAGACCGGCCGCGCGGGCCAGCGCCTCGACGTCCAGGGGCCGGGCGCACTCCCGGTCGATCCGGTCGCGGACCCGGCGCAGCCGGGCCAGGTCACGCAGGTGCTGCGCGGCGATCAGGGCCTGCCGCCAGGCGGGCGGGCACACGGCGCCTCAGCCCTTGCCGGCGGAGCCGTCGGTCTCCTGGATCCGGACCATGTTCCCGGCCGGGTCGCGGAAGGCGCAGTCCCGGACGCCGTAGGGCTGCCGGGTCGGCTCCTGCACCACCTCGGCGTCGGCGGCCTGCACCTTCTCGAAGACACCGTCGAGATCCGGGGTGGCCAGCATGATCCAGCCGTACGTCCCCTTGGCCATCATCTCGGTGATGGTGCGGCGCTCGTCGTCGGTGACACCGGGGTCGGCGGCGGGCGGCGCCAGCAGAATGCAGGTCTCGGGCTGATTCGGCGGCCCGACGGTGATCCACCGCATCGCCCCCTGCCCGACATCGCTGCGCACCTCGAACCCGAGCACGTCCCGGTAGAAGACGAGGGAGGCGTCGGGGTCGTCGTGCGGGAGGGAGGTCGTATGAATGGTGAGGTCCATGAACCTCAAGTTAGCCGCGGCGGGGGGCTGTCGCTTCTCGAATCCTGATCGGATCCGGGAGCCGAAAAACGGAGGCCGACGGTCCGTTGATCAACGGACCGTCGGCCTCTTCAGGGCTCGCCGCGGCTGGTCCCGCAGTTTCCCCCGCTACAGCACCGGCAGGTTTTTCCGCAGCTCGAACGCCGTGACCTCGCTGCGGTACTCCTCCCACTCCTGCTTCTTGTTGCGGAGGAAGAAGTCGTAGACGTGCTCGCCGAGCGTCTCCGCGACCAGTTCCGAGCGCTCCATCAGGGCGATCGCCTCGCCGAGGTTCTGCGGGAGGGGTTCGATGCCCATCGCGCGGCGCTCGGCGTCGGAGAGGGCCCAGACGTCGTCGTCGGCGCCCGGCGGGAGCTCGTAGCCCTCCTCGATGCCCTTGAGGCCGGCGGCCAGGAGGACGGCGTAGGTGAGGTACGGGTTGGCGCCGGAGTCGATCGAGCGGACCTCGACGCGGGCCGAGCCGGTCTTGCCGGGCTTGTACATCGGGACCCGGATGAGGGCCGAGCGGTTGTTGTGGCCCCAGCAGATGTAGGACGGGGCCTCGCCGCCGGCGCCCGCGGTGCGCTCGGAGCCGCCCCAGATGCGCTTGTAGGAGTTGACCCACTGGTTCGTCACCGCGGAGATCTCCGCCGCGTGCTTCAGCAGGCCCGCGATGAAGGAACGGCCGACCTTGGAGAGCTGGTACTCGGCGCCGGACTCGTAGAACGCGTTGCGGTCGCCCTCGAAGAGGGAGAGGTGGGTGTGCATGCCCGAGCCCGGGTACTCCGAGAACGGCTTCGGCATGAAGGTCGCGTTGACCCCCTGCTCCAGCGCCACCTGCTTCATGACCAGGCGGAACGTCATGATGTTGTCCGCCGTGGAGAGCGCGTCGGCGTAGCGCAGGTCGATCTCCTGCTGGCCCGGGGCGCCCTCGTGGTGGCTGAACTCGACCGAGATGCCCATGGATTCGAGCATGGTGATCGCCTGGCGGCGGAAGTCCATGCCGACGTTCTGCGGGGTGTGGTCGAAGTAGCCGGAGTTGTCGGCCGGGGTGGGGCGCGAGCCGTCGAGCGGCTTGTCCTTCAGGAGGAAGAACTCGATCTCGGGGTGGGTGTAGAAGGTGAAGCCGAGGTCGGAGGTCTTGGCGAGGGCCCGCTTCAGGACGTAGCGCGGGTCGGCGAAGGACGGGGAGCCGTCGGGCATCAGGATGTCGCAGAACATGCGGGCGGTGCCGGGGGCCTCGGCGCGCCACGGCAGGACCTGGAAGGTGCCCGGGTCCGGCTTGGCGATCATGTCGGACTCGTAGACACGCGCGAAGCCCTCGATCGCCGAGCCGTCGAAGCCGATGCCCTCGTCGAAGGCCTGCTCCAGCTCGGCCGGGGCCACGGCCACCGACTTCAGGAAGCCGAGAACGTCCGTGAACCACAGGCGTACGAACCGGATGTCGCGCTCCTCCAACGTACGGAGCACGAATTCCTGCTGCTTGTCCATCTTCCGCTTCCACCCATCCTTGCTGGTCAGGCCGCCTGCTCCCACGCCCGCGGGCGCCATCGGGGGGACCTCGAAAAGAAACCGTAAAAGGGCCTGGTCACATCCCACCACACGCCCGTTTCGAGCGCGTTGCCGACCATGATCGTCATTGACCGGCCGGTGTCGCACTCATAGTGCCTGCTGGACCCCCCTCGGCCATAGTGCCTGCCGTTCGCCCCGAGCTCGACAGCGGGCCCGTACCGCGTGCTCCCACGGCACCTCGTTCCCCACTACGATCAGCGGGCCAGCCCCGTCTCATCCTTTTCTCAGAAGGAATTGCCATGGGATCCGCCAAGAACACCTCCACTCCCTCCGCCACGGACCGCAGGGAGCGCATAGAGGAGATGCGCCGTGCCGAGCGCGCCCGCGCCCGGCGCGGCCGGATCGCCGTCGTCTCGGTGAGCACGGTCGTCGTGGCAGCCCTGATAGGAGTAGGCGCGTGGGCGGTGACCAGGGGCGGCGACGACAAGGACACGTCCTCCGACGCCAAGCCCGCGGGGCACTTCACGTACGACAAGGACGGCGTGGGCACCTGGAGCGCCAAGCTCACCCGTAACCATGTCGGGGGCAAGCCCACCTATCCGATGAACCCGCCGGTGGGCGGGGACCACAACCAGGTGTGGATGAACTGCAACGGCGACGTATACGAAAAGCCCCTGGCGAACGAGCACGCGGTGCACTCCCTGGAGCACGGCGCCGTCTGGGTGACGTACAACGACAAGGCGCCGCAGAAGGACGTCGAGGCGCTGGCCGCGAAGGTCAAGCAGACGCCGTACACGCTGATGAGCCCGATCGCCGACCAGAAGGACCCGATCATGCTGAGCGCCTGGGGCCACCAGCGCACGGTGAAGTCGGCGGGCGACCCGGCGGCCGCGAAGTTCTTCGCCGCGTTCGTGCAGGGCAAGCAGACGCCCGAGATGGGCGCGCCCTGTACCGGCGGGCTGGGGCAGTGAGGCGCCGTACCGGATGGCTGGTGTCGGCCGTGGCGGCGCTGGCCGTCACGGCGGGCGCCGTCACCTACGCGGTGGCCGACGGCGACGGCGGGCCGAAGGACCTGAAGGTGCCCGCGGCGGAGTCGGCGGACGCCGGGTTCGCCCGCGACATGTCGGTGCACCACCAGCAGGCGGTCGAGATGGCGTACATCGTGCGCGACGCGACCCGCGACGAGGACGTGCGCCGGCTCGCCTACGACATCGCGCAGACGCAGGCCAACCAGCGGGGCATGATGCTCGGCTGGCTCGAACTGTGGGAGCTGCCGAAGGTGTCGGAGAAGCCGCCGATGGCCTGGATGGGCATGGGCGACATGCCGGCCGGTGAGGACGGCGCGCTGATGCCGGGCATGGCGACCGACACCCAGCTCGGCCAACTCCGCGAGGCGCGGGGGAAGTCCGCCGAGGTGATGTTCCTGCGGCTGATGATCGCCCACCACAAGGGCGGTGTGCACATGGCCGAGGGCTGCGTCGAGCGGTGCGAGGTGGGGGCCGAACGGCGCCTGGCGCGCGGGATGGTGGCGGCCCAGCAGTCCGAGATCGATCTGATGACGGACATGCTGAAGGAGCGGGGCGCCAAGCCCTGAGAGACCAAATCGGTTCATCTTGGGCTCGGTTGAACCGACTTGACGTCTTCTTGATCTATCCATTCCCCCCGCGTGAACGGTTCGTGACGAGAGTGGGACCCCTCTGCGTGTGCATTACACGTGCACCTCACCCAGGGGGTTTCCGCTATGAGATCCAACAGCGGCATACGCCGCAGCCGCACCGGCCTCGCCGTCGCAGCGACACTGCCACTGGTCGCCGGCGCTCTCGCGATCGCCACTCCGGCCGACGCCGCGACCGCCCGCGACCACCTCACCGGCACCAGGCCGACGTGGGCGACGAACGCCGCGGACCGGGGCGCCACCGCGAACGGCAACAAGGTCACCGCCCGCGTGTACCTGGCCGGCCGGGACGCCAAGGGGCTGGCCGCGTACGCGAGGGCCGTGTCCGACCCGTCCTCGGCGTCGTACGGCAAGTACCTGACCGCCGCGCAGGCGCAGGCCCGCTTCGGCGCGACCAAGGCGCAGGTGGCCGAGGTCACGCAGTGGCTGAAGGACTCCGGTCTGACGGTCACCGGCACCACCGCGCACTACATCTCCGTCTCGGGCGACGTGGCCGCCACCGAGCGCGCCTTCGGCACCCAGCTGCACAACTACGCCAAGGGCAAGCACACCTACCGCGCCCCCTCCGGCACCGCCTCCGTGCCGGCCTCGCTGGACGGCGCCGTGCTCACCGTGACGGGCCTGGACAGCGCCCCGCACAAGGCGACCAAGCAGGACGAACTCCCGCCGCCGGACGCGGTGTTCCGCAACGCGGGCCCGTTCTCCTCGTACTACGGCTCGAAGACGGCCTCGGCGCTGCCCAAGGCGTACGGCCAGAAGATCCCGTACGCGGTCAAGGGCTACACCGGCAAGCAGCTGCGGGCCGCCTATGGCGCGGGCAAGGCCACCGGCAAGGGGGTCCGCGTCGCCATCACCGACGCGTACGCCTCGCCGTACATCGAGAAGGACGCGAAGCAGTACGCGGCCAAGAACGGTGACGCGCCGTACGCCAAGGGCCAGTTGAAGCAGGTCCTGCCGAAGAACTACACGAAGACCGAGGAGTGCGGCGCCTCCGGCTGGTACGGCGAGGAGACCCTCGACGTCGAGGCCGTGCACGCCCTCGCCCCGCAGGCCGACATCACCTACGTCGGTGCCGCGTCCTGCTACGACGACGACCTCCTCGACTCGCTCCAGAAGGTCGTCGACAAGCACCTGGCCGACATCGTCTCCAACTCGTGGGGCGACATCGAGGCCAACCAGACGCCCGAACTGGCCACCGCCTACGACCAGGTGTTCCAGCTCGGCGCGATCCAGGGCATCGGCTTCTACTTCTCCTCCGGCGACAACGGCGACGAGGTCGCCAACACCGGCACGAAGCAGGTCGACACGCCCGCCAACTCGGCGTGGGTGACCGCGGTCGGCGGTACCTCGCTGGCGGTCGGCAAGCACGAGAAGTACCAGTTCGAGACCGGCTGGGGCACGCTCAAGGCGAACCTGTCGGACGACGGCAAGAGCTGGACCGGCTTCCCCGGCGCCTACACCTCCGGCGCGGGCGGCGGCACCAGCAAGACCGTCGCGCAGCCCTTCTACCAGAAGGGTGTCGTGCCGAAGTCGCTGTCGTCGGCCAACGGCGGCAACAACCGTGTCGTGCCGGACATCTCGGCCGTCGCCGACCCCAACACCGGTTTCCTGGTGGGCCAGACGCAGACGCTGCCCGACGGCTCGCTCGGCTACGACGAGTACCGCATCGGCGGTACGTCGCTGGCGGCTCCGGTGATCGCGGGCGTGCAGGCGCTGGCGCAGCAGACGCGCGGCGGGCGGGCCATCGGGTTCGCCAACCCGGCGATCTACGACCACTACGGTTCGAAGATCTACCACGATGTGACGGACAAGCCGACCGGCAAGGACCTCGCGGTGGCCCGCGTGGACTTCGCCAACGGTTTCGACGCCGCCGACGGGCTGCTCACCTCGGTGCGCAGCCTGGGCAAGGACGCTTCGCTGAAGGCCGTCCGCGGCTACGACGACGTCACCGGGGTCGGTTCGCCGGCGCCGGGGTACGTGTCGTCGTTCCGTCGCCACTGATGGTCCTGTAGCGGGTGTGACTGCGGGCCGGTGGATGGCCGGTCGCGCAGTTCCCCGCGCCCCCGGAGATGCGCACTTCGTGCGCGATCTCCCTCGCTCGGGGCGCGGGGAACGGCGCGAGAAGCCCCACCGGCCCGCAGCCGCTCATACCCGGCAGGGGTAAGGTGCGGGCTGTGCCGTCGCAGTCGAGCCCGCCGCCGAACGGCCGCCCGGAGCTCCGCCCCGGCGGCCGTTTCCTGCTGCTCGTGGCCCTGCTCCTCGGGATCGTCGGAATGCACACGCTGGGGCATCCGACAGGGCACGCGGCGGGGCACGCCATGGCCCCGGAGCACACCGTGCGGGCTCCCGCCGCCGTGCACGGCGCGACACCCTCCACCCACGAACACGAGATGCCGGGCGACGGCGGCATGGACCCGCTGAGTGTGTGCCTGGCGGTGCTCGGTTCGTTCACGCTGCTGCTGTTGCTCGCGGCGGCCCCCCTCCGGCCGGCGTCCGCGATCGCGCTCGGGCCCGCCCTGCGCGGCCTGAGCCACGCGCACCGCCCGCATCCTCCCCCGCCCCGCACGACGTTGTCGCTCCTTTCGGTGCTGCGCATATAGGTCCGCGCACGCGCCGCCCCGGCATGCCCCGGCGCGGTGCTGACGCGTTCGGACCAGCACGCAGTACGACACCGACATCGAGGTGCGACTCAGTCATGCGCGACATTCCGCGATTCCCCCAGACTTCTCCAATCGGCCGCCGTACCCTCCTCGGCGCGTCGATCGCCACGGCCGGTACGGGAGTTCTGGCCGCCTGTTCCGGATCCGGCCCGGACGCCGGGCACGGCTCCCACGGTGCCCTGCCCCGGGGCTACGTCGATCCGGCCGGCCCCGAGGTCGCCGCGGCCGAGCGGCGGCGCGGCCCGGGCGGCCGACTCCGCGAGGTCTCCCTCACCGCCGCCGCGACCCGGCTCGACCTGGGCGGGCGCACCGTCAGGTCCTGGTCGTACGGGGGTGAACTGCCGGGCGGCGAAGTGCGGGTGACCGCGGGCGACACGCTCGCCCTCACCCTCGCCAACCAGCTCCCGGAGCCCACGTCCCTGCACTGGCACGGCCTGGCCCTGCGCAACGACATGGACGGCGTCCCCGGCGTCACCCAGCGGCCGATCGCGCCGGGCGCCGACTTCACGTACCGCTTCAAGGTCGCGCACCCGGGCACGTACTGGTTCCATCCGCACTCGGGCACCCAGCAGGACCGCGGCCTGTACGCCCCGCTCGTCGTCGACGACCCCAAGGAGCCGCTCTCGTACGACAAGGAGTGGGTGGTCGTCCTCGACGACTGGGTCGACGGGGTGGACGGCTCGACGCCGGACGCGGTCCTGAAGGAGCTGCGCGCGGGCATGGGTGCGGGCCACGGCTCGGGAGGCCACTCCGGTCACGGCATGCCGGGGATGAGCGGCATGTCGATGACGACCGGGACGAAAGATCCGGCGCCGTCGGGGCCGTCCCGGATGATGATGGGCGCGACCAGCGATCTGCTCGGCGGTGACGCGGGCGACGTCGCCTACCCGTACTACCTCGTCAACGGCCGCACCCCGAAGGCTCCTTCGTCCTTCCGGGCCCGGCCGGGCGACCGCATCAGGATCCGGTTCGTCAACGCGGGCGGCGACACGGCCTTCCGGGTCGCGCTCGGCGGCCACGCGATGACGGTGACGCACACGGACGGCTACCCGGTCCGGCACGCGACGACGGACGCGCTGCTCCTCGGCATGGGCGAGCGCTACGACGTGCTGGTCACGGCGGGCGACGGCGTCTTCCCGCTGACGGCGCTCGCGGAGGGCAAGAAGGCGTCGGCGCTGGCGGTGCTGCGCACGGGCGCGGGCGCGGCACCCGTCGCCTCGGTCCGCCCGAAGGAGCTGGACGGCCGCCTGCTGACGGCCGACAGGCTGCGGGCGGCGGACGAGGTGGCGCTGCCCGCCCGCGAGCCGGACCGCACGGTCGAGCTCCAGCTGACGGGCGGGATGGCCGCGTACGACTGGGCGTTCGACAAGAAGCCGTACACGGCGGACCAGCGGCACCCGGTGCGGGCGGGCGAGCGGGTCCGGCTGGTCTTCGCCAACTCCACCGCGATGTGGCACCCGATCCATCTGCACGGCCATACGTTCTCGCTGGCGAACGTGGCGGGCGGCCCCCGCAAGGACACCGCGATCGTGCTGCCGAACGGGACGCTGACGGTGGACTTCGACGCCGACAACCCGGGGCTGTGGATGCTCCACTGCCACAACGTCTACCACTCGGAGGCGGGGATGATGACGGTCCTGGGCTACCGGAGCTGATCTCCGCGAGGCCGGGGCGGGGTCCGGGTCAGCCGCGTACGGACTCCGCCTCGGCCGCCGGCGCGGCGCTGCCCGCCACCAGGCGGCCGGCCCGGACGGGCTCCCGGCGCCGGTCGACCGCGAAGGCGATCCCGGCCACGGCGAGGCCCAGGACGGCCAGGGCCGCGCCCGCGAGCGCCGGGGAGGTCGTGCCGAGGCCCGCCGCCAGGGCCAGGCCGCCGATCCAGGCGCCGCCCGCGTTGGCCAGGTTGAAGGCGCCCTGGTTGGCGGAGGAGGCCAGGGAGGGGGCCGACGCGGCCTTCTCCATGACCATCAGCTGGAGCGGCGAGCCGGTCACGAACGCCGTCAGGCCGAGCAGCAGCACGCCCAGCGGCGCGCTCCACTCCGTGCGCATCAGCAGCGGGAAGAAGGCGAGGACCACGCCGAGCGAGGTGAGCCCGCCGAAGAGCGTGGCGCGCAGCGAGTGGTCCGCGAGGCGGCCGCCGAGCAGGTTGCCGATGGTGGCGCCGACGCCGAACAGGGCGAGGAGCAGCGTCACGCTGGACTCCGCGAAACCGGCGGCGTCCGTGAGCATCGGCGTGATGTAGCTGTACGCGGCGAAGAGCGCGCCGAAACCGGCGACCGTCGTGCCGAGCGCGAGCCAGACCGGCAGCGACTTCAGGGCGCGCAGTTCGCCGCGGACGCCGACCGCCGCGCCGTGTCCGTGGTCGGCGGGGACGAGCCCGGCCAGCGCCGCGATGGCGGCCAGGCCGATGGCGCTCACCGCGAGGAACGTGGCGCGCCAGCCGAGCTGCTGTCCCATGGCCGTGGCGACGGGGACGCCGATGACGTTGGCGACGGTCAGGCCGAGGAACATCAGGGAGACCGAGCGGGCCTTGCGTTCGGGGGCGACCAGCGAGGTGGCGACGACCGCGCCGACGCCGAAGAACGCGCCGTGCGGCAGGCCGCTGACGAAGCGGGCGGCCATCAGCCAGTGGTAGTCCGGGGCGGCGGCCGACACCGCGTTGCCCACGACGAACAGCACCATCAGGCCGATCAGGACCCGGCGGCGCGGCATCCGCGCGGTGAGGGCGGCGAGCAGCGGGGCGCCGATGACGACGCCGAGCGCGTACGCGGAGACGAGGTGTCCCGCGGTGGGGATGGAGAGGTGCAGGTCGCCGGCGACGTCGGGCAGCAGCCCCATCATGACGAACTCGGTCGTGCCGATGCCGAAGGCGCCCACGGCGAGCGCGAGCAGGGCGAGGGGCATGAAGGATCTTCCCGGGAGTACTGGAGTGGAGTGGGCTCAGTGAGCGGAACTCATAAGTTTACTGGCGAAACAAAGCCTGCCGCATCCAGTATTCCGGCAGGTTAAAGCCGTGTGTACGCCGAAGTGCGGGGAGACGGACCGGGAAGGACCTGTGTCACATCAAACCCGCGTCACACCCGCACGCGCGCGGCGATCGGAAGGTGGTCGCTGGCCGTCCTCGGCAGCGTCCACGACGACACCGGCTCGACGCCCCTGACCATGATCTGGTCGATCCGCGCCATCGGGAACGCGGCCGGCCAGCTGAACCCGAATCCGCTGCCCGCCGCGCCCTGCGTGGAGCGCATCTGGGCGGTGACGGGGCTCAGGGCACGGTCGTTCATCGTGCCGTTGAGGTCGCCGAGCAGGATGACCTTGCCGAGCGGTTCGTGGGCGATGGCCTCGCCGAGGGCGTCGGCGCTCTTGTCGCGCTCGCTGGCGGTGAACCCGGAGTCGAGCTTGACCCGCACCGACGGCATGTGGGCGACGTACACGGCCACCCTGCCCTCGGGCGTCGCGACCGTGGTGCGCAGCGCGCGCGTCCAGCCCAGCTTGATGTCGACGGGCGCGGTGGCGGAGAGCGGGTACTTGCTCCACAGTCCGACGGTGCCCTGGACCGCGTGGTACGGGTACGTCGCCGCGAGCGCCTTCTTGTACGTCGGCAGCGCGTCGCTCGCCAGTTCCTCCAGCGCGACGACCTGGGCGCCGGACGCGGCGACGTCCCTGGCCGTGGCGGTCGGGTCGGGGTTGTCCGCGTTCACGTTGTGGGTGGCGACCGTGAGGTCACCGCCGCTCTTCTGCTTGTCGGTGAGCAGTCCGCCGAAGACGCTGAACCACACGATCACCGGGACCAGCACCGCGATCACCGCGGTCGCCGACTTCCGTACGAGGGCGAGGACCAGCAGCACCGGGACGAAGACGCCCAGCCACGGCAGGAAGGTCTCGGTCAGCGAGCCGAGGTTGCCGATGGTGTTCGGAATCTGCGCGTGGAAGAGCATGACCAGCGCGACCAGCACCGCGATGACCGCCAGCACGATGCCGCGCCGCCAGTACCCGCGATCGCGTCGCAGCCGCTCCCCGAGGCGCCGCAGCCGGGCACCCGGCCCCTGCCGCCCGGATCCCTCGGCGTCCCCGCCGTCGTACGCCTGCGCCATGCCCTCGTCGCCTCACTGCTGCCGTGCCCGCCGTTGTCGCCCGTCCGACCCTAGGCGATGCTCAGCGGCTTTCCGTCACCTCACACCCTTCAGGGGGCGGTTCGGTGACGTCCGTACTGCCACGAGGACGAGCAAGGCGGCGTGCGGAGTTCCGGTCGTGGAGGTTTATGAACTTCTCTGTGACGAAACCCGCACATTCGTCTGGGCTCAGCTCTGCGCCTTGAGTCCCGCGAGGACGGTGTCGACGATGCGTTCCGAGAGGTCGTCGGCCAGCGGCGCGTCGGATCGCATCATGGTGCGCAGCAGCATCGGCCCGGTGAACAGGTCCCCGGAGAGCTCGATGTCGATCCCCGCGGGGAGTTCGCCCTGGGCGACGCCGCGCCGCAGCACGTCGTAGAGGAGGTTGCGCCGGGGTTCCACGACGACCGAGTGGTACGCGTCCCAGAGCTTCGGCAGGGTCTTCATCTGGGCGAAGACGTTGTGCAGCAGGGCCGACGTGCGCAGGTTGAGGCCGCGCCTGCGCATGTGCTCCAGGAGGCGGACCAGATCGTCGCGGAGCGAGGTGCCGGGGAGGTCGGGGTCGGGCTCCTCGATGGAGGCGACGACGTCGACGAAGAGTTCCTCCTTGCCGGACCAGCGCCGGTAGATGGTGGCCTTGCCGACGCCCGCGGTACGGGCGATGCGCTCGATGGACAGCTCGGCGAGCGGCACCCCTTCCTCCAGGAGCCGCACGACGCCCTCGACGATGGCCAGTTCGACGGCCTCGCTGCGCGGGCGGCCCCGGGCGGGCGCCGCGCCGTCCGGGGCCGGGACCCGCGAGGCGGGCAGCGAATGCCGTCCCGCCCGTCGCGCGCCGCGCCCCGTATCGACGCCCTCCATGCTTCCCACGGCTTCCACCTCGCGCATCTTCCGCCTCGGCACCGGACCGGCCGGCGACCGGAACACGGCCCTCCGACCGGAATCCAGTCCTCCGACCGGGCTCCGGGGCGATTGTCTCAGCGCCGCACGCCCCGGGGCACCCGGCTCAGCCGCCCGTGCCGACCTTCTCCGCCTCGTCGCTCCGCTCGGCGGGCGCGGCGGGCGGCCTGCCCGGCAGGAAGAGCCCGGTGACCACGGCGCTCAGCAGCGCGATCGCCGCTCCCCACAGGGCGGTGACGTGCATGGCGTGCAGGAACGAGTCGTTGGCCGCGCCGACCAGGCCCTGGGCGCGCGGCCCGAGCTTCTCGGCGACGCCGAGGGTGGCCTCGATGGACGCGCCCGCGCTGTCGCGCACGCCGGCGGGCAGCAGCCCGAGCTTGTCCTCGATGCCGGCGCGGTACGTGGTCGAGAGCACGGAGCCGAGGACCGCGATGCCGAGCGCGCCGCCGACCTGCCGGAAGGTGTTGCTCAGCGCGGACGCGGAGCCCGCCTTCTCGCGCGGCAGCGCCTGCATGATGACGACGCTGGTCGGCGTCATCACGTGCGCCATGCCTGTGCCCATGAGGAAGAAGATGACCTCCAGGAGCCAGATCGGAGTGCCGGCGTCGAGGACGGTGAACGCGGCGAGCATTCCGGCGAGCAGCACGAGCCCGCCGGTGGTCGTGGCCTTCACGCCGATCTTCTCGACGACGATCCGGGCCCGCGGCGCGAAGATCAGCTGGGCCACGGCGAGCGGCAGCATCAGGGCGCCGGTCTGCAGCGGCGAGTATCCGCGCACGCTCTGCGTGTAGAAGACGGAGAAGAACGTGACGCCCATCAGCGCGAAGAAGACCAGCGCGATCGCGGCGATGGCGGCCGAGAAGACCTTGTTCTTGAAGTAGTCGATGTCGATCGACGGGTGGTCGCTGCGCTTCTCGTAGAGGACGAACACGGCGAGGACGACGAGGCCCGCGACGATCGTGGCGATGACCTTGGGGCCGGTGAAGTCGCCCTCGTCGCCGCCCTTGATGATCCCGTAGACCAGCAGCACGAGACCGACGACGGACAGCACGACGCCGACCAGGTCGATCCGGCCGGGCTTCGGGTCCTTGGAGTCGGGCACGAGCGCGAGCATCAGGATCACGGCGAGGATCACGATCGGCACGTTGACCAGGAAGACCGAGCCCCACCAGAAGTGGTCGAGCAGCAGTCCGCCGGTGATCGGGCCGATGGCGATGGCGAGGCCGACGCCGCCGGCCCAGATGCCGATGGCCTTCGGCTGCTCCTCGCGCTCGAAGACGTTCATCAGCACGGCGAGGGTGGCCGGCATGACGAAGGCGGCGCCGAGGCCCATCACCGCGCGGAACGCGACGAGCTGGGCCGGTGTGCCGGACTCGGCGGCGAGCGCGGAGCCGATGCCGAACACCAGCAGCCCGCCGATGAGGACCTTCTTGCGGCCGATGCGGTCGCCGAGGAGTCCGGCGGTGAACAGCAGTCCCGCGAAGACGAGGGTGTACGCGTTGATCGCCCACTCGAGCTCGCTCTGCGTGGCGCCGAGGCCCGTGGGCGCGGGGGTCGAGATCGTCTTGATCGCGACGTTCAGGATGGAGTTGTCGAGGACGACGATCAGCAGGCTCAGCATGAGCACGCCGAGGATCGCCCAGCGACGGCGATGCACGGCCTCCGGTATCCGGGGGGCCGCGGGAGCGGCAGGAGTGGTCATGTGTACGACACTAGACTCATTTCGATACGGACCCGTCTCGTATTTTAAGTATTAGGGACATCCGGGCGAATCCCTTACCGGGGCTTTACGCGGAGGTGGCCTCTGGCGCCGGAGCGGCACCGGGTGCCACCATGGAGGTGATCCGGGGACGCCGTCAGGGCGCCTCGAGACGACGGAATTGAAGGAGCGGTTGCGATGACGCAACACACGCCACTCCAGGCTGCCCAGACGCAGTCCACCGACAGCAGCGGTACGGGTTCCGGGGCTTCCGGCAACCCGAAGGCGCTGTACGGGGGCACCAGCAGCCGGCGCATCACGGTGCGGGACATCTCGCTCGCCAAGGAGCGGGGCGAGAAGTGGCCGATGCTGACCGCGTACGACGCGATGACGGCCTCGGTCTTCGACGAGTCGGGCATCCCGGTGATGCTGGTCGGCGACTCGGCGGGCAACTGTCACCTGGGCTACGACACGACCGTCCCGGTCACCCTGGACCAGATGATCATGCTCTCGGCAGCCGTCGTGCGCGGCACGTCGCGGGCGATGATCGTGGGCGACCTGCCGTTCGGCTCGTACCAGGAGAGCCCGACGCAGGCGCTGCGGTCGGCGATGCGGCTGGTGAAGGAGGCCGGGGTCGGGGCCGTCAAGCTGGAGGGCGGCGAGCGCTCGCACTCCCAGATCAAGCTCCTCACCGAGGCCGGCATCCCGGTCATGGCGCACATCGGGCTGACCCCGCAGTCGGTCAACACGCAGGGGTACCGCGTGCAGGGCCGGGGCGAGGAGGCGGCGCAGCAGTTGCTGCGGGACGCGAAGGCGGTGCAGGACGCGGGGGCGTTCGCGGTCGTCCTGGAGCTGGTTCCGGCGGAGCTGGCGGCCGAGGTGACGCGGATCCTGCACATCCCCACGGTCGGCATCGGGGCCGGGCCGGAGACGGACGCGCAGGTTCTGGTCTGGACGGACGCGCTCGGGCTCACCGGGGGCAAGATGCCGCGCTTCGTGAAGACGTACGCGAATCTGCGGTCCGTGATGTCCGACGCGGCGAAGGCGTTTGCGGAGGACGTGGTTGGCGGAACGTTCCCTCTGGAGGAGCACTCCGTGCACTGATCCCCACCCTTGAGCCATAGCGGCACCAACGCGGCCCGCCGATCTTCCCCCGTCGGCGGGCCGCGGCCGTTTTGGGTGGCGGGTGTCCGGCGCGGCCTTCGGCCTGCGCGCCGATCGGAGGCCGGGGCGCCTACAGCCGATAGCCGATCTGTCAGCGACATATCGGTGGCTGTCGGTCGGATGTCGGTGGGTTGTCGGTGGGGGGTGACACCTTGAGGGCATGACGCGAAACGACAAGACCCCAGACGGTGGCCTCCAGGGCCGCCCGGTGGCCGTGTCCGTACGGGGACTGGTCAAGCACTACGGCGAGACCAAGGCTCTGGACGGCGTGGACCTGGACGTGCACGAGGGCACCGTGATGGGTGTCCTCGGGCCGAACGGCGCCGGCAAGACCACCCTCGTACGCTGCCTGTCCACCCTCATCACTCCCGACTCCGGCACGGCCATGGTCGCCGGGTACGACGCGGTGAAGCAGCCCCGGCAGCTGCGCCGCGTGATCGGCCTCACCGGCCAGTACGCCTCGGTCGACGAGAAGCTCTCCGGCCGCGAGAACCTGTACATGATCGGGCGGCTGCTCGACCTGTCCAAGAAGGAGTCGCGGGCCCGGGCCGACAGCCTGCTGGAGCGCTTCTCACTGACGGACGCCGCCACCCGCCCCGCGAAGACCTACTCCGGCGGCATGCGCCGCCGCCTCGACCTCGCGGCGTCGATGATCGGCCGCCCGCACGTCCTGTACCTGGACGAGCCGACGACCGGCCTCGACCCCCGTACCCGTAACGAGGTGTGGGACGAGGTCAAGAGCATGGTCCGCGAGGGCGTCACCGTCCTGCTGACCACGCAGTACATGGAGGAGGCCGAGCAGCTGGCCTCCGAGCTCACCGTCATCGACCGCGGCCAGGTCATCGCCGCGGGCGGCATCGAGGAGCTGAAGGCGAAGGTCGGCGGCCGCACCCTGCGGATCCGCCCGGCCGACCCGCTGGAGCTGCGCCCGCTCGCGAACGCCCTGGACGACCTGGGCATCACCGGCATCGCCACCACCGCGGTGGACGCCGAGTCCGGCACCGTCCTGGTGCCGATCCTCAGCGACGAGCAGCTGACGGCCGTCGTCGGCGCGGTCACCGCGCGCGGCATCACCATCGGCTCGATCGCCACCGAACTGCCCAGCCTGGACGAGGTGTTCCTCTCCATCACCGGCCAGAAGGCCTCCGCCCCGCAGGACGCCCGGCCCGAACTCGCGGAGGTCGCCGTATGAGTACCGCCACCCTGACCCGCACGGCGCCCACCATCAAGGTCGACGCCGACCCCAAGATCGGCCTGCGCGGCCATCTGCGCCACACCGGCGCCCTGATCCGCCGCAATCTGCTGTGGATCAAGCAGGACCCGGAGTCGATGTTCGACGCCATCCTGATGCCGGTCGTCTTCACCCTGCTGTTCGTGTACGTCTTCGGCGGCTCCATCGGCTCCGCGATGGGCGGCGGCCAGGACGCCTACGTCCAGTACGTGATCCCGGGCATGGTCGCCATGATGTCGATGAACATCGCGCAGGGCGTCGGCACCGGCTTCAACGAGGACTTCCAGAAGGGCATCATGGACCGCTTCCGGTCCCTGCCCATCGGCCGCGGCTCGGTGCTGATCGCCAAGGTCGTCGTGGAGATGCTGCGCCTGCTGTGCGCCACGACGGTCCTGATGATCGTCGCGCTGCTGGTCGGCTTCGACATCACCAACTGGGCCGGTCTGTTCGGCGCGATCGGCCTGACCGCGCTGTTCGGCTCGTCCCTGATGTGGATCTTCCTGGTGCTCGGCGTGACCATGAAGAGCGCGCAGGCCGTGCAGGCCATGGGCTTCCTGGTGATGATGCCGCTGCAGTTCGGCTCGTCGATCTTCGCGCCGACCCAGTCGATGCCGGGCTGGCTCCAGTCCTTCACGAGCTGGAACCCGATCTCGGCGCTGGCCGACACCTGCCGCGCCCTGATGACCGGCGGCCCGGTCGCCCACGACCTGTGGGTGACCCTCGCCTGGACGGCGGCGCTGACCGCGGTCATGGCGCCGGTGGCGATCCGCAAGTTCACCACCAAGAGCTGAAGCACCGAGGACCGGGTTCAGCCGGTCGGCTCGCGTCGCAGCAGGGCGGTGGCCTCCTCCACGGAGAGGCCGCCGCCCTCGGCGTTCTCCCGCGCGTACCGCTCGTCGCCGAGCGCCTCGCGCGCCGCGCGCTCGGCCCGCCCCCGCCAGTCCCGCTCCATGACGTTGCGCACGTGTCCGGGCGGCAGCGAGGCGTCGGAGGCGCCGATCAGCCGGGCGGCGGTCGCCGCGTCGCCGGGGCCGCCGCGCAGGGTCAGCGCGTTCGCCGCGGTGAGCAGATGGAGCGCCGCCAGATGCGGTTCGAGCATCGTCGCCAGCGGATCGTCGGCGACGTCGAGCGCCTCCCCGGCCTTCGCCAGCGCGAGATCGGCGGAGCCCTCCAGCGCGTCGAGCATGCCCTCCAGGCCGAGGAGCACGGCCCGGAAGAACAGCACCTCGGAGACCTTGAACTCCTGCCGCAGCTGCCCCAGGAGTTCGCGCGCCTCCGCGGTACGGCCCGTCGAGGCGAGCCGGGTGAGCAGGAACATCCGGGCCGCCGGCCAGGCCTCGTTGTGGTACTTGCGGGCCGGGTCGAGGGTGTCGCGCAGCATCTGCTCGCCGCGCTCCCCCTGCCCCTGCTCGATGAGCACGTTGCCGAGCCGTACCGACAGGATCGCGACCTGGGCGTGCGCGCCCATCTCCTCGGCGACCTCCTGGGCCCGGACGAAGTCGGCCGCGGCCGCGTCGAACCGGCCCAGCCGCTCGTACGCCTCGCCGCGCACCGACAGCGCCTCCGCCCTTCCCCACGCGTCGCCGAGCCGGGTGAACAGCTCCAGGGACTCGCCGGCGTCGGCGAGCCCCGCCTCGGCGGTCTCGACGCGGTTGGCCAGCAGGTTGGCGCGCAGGTGCAGCATGTGCGCGAGCTCCCAGTCGTAGCCGAGGGCGCGGCAGGTGCGCGTGGTGCGCTCGCTCAGCTCCTCCATCCGCTCGCCCTGGCCCGACATCAGGACGGCGAAGTACCAGAGGTGTCCCGGGGGACGGCAGGTCTGCGGCAGGTCGGGGCCGAGGGTGTCGACGATCGTGCGCAGCCGGGCCTTGCCCAGCTCGCCCTGCCACACCCCCAGCTCCATGTCCATGTAGCCGAGCCGGGTCAGGTGCACCTCGCGGCGCGCCTGGTCGAGGAGGTCGCCGGTGAGCGGCGGCGGCACGTCGGTGCAGCGCTGGTGGACCGGCGGTGCGGGGCGGGCGTCGGGGCCGAACGGGTCGGGGCCGAGCGCCGCCGCCTCCAGGGTCCAGGTGCGGGCGTCGGTGCGCAGGTCGCGGATCATCCAGAACCAGAGCAGGGACAGCGTCAGGCTGAGCATCTCCTGCTCGTCGCGGGCGGCGGCGGCCCGGCGCAGGGCGGTGCGCAGGTTGTCGTAGTCGCGCTCGATCCGGGCGATGGCCGCGCGCTGGCCCGCGCCGCGCAGCAACGGGTCGGTGGTGCGGGCGAGTTCGCGGAAGTACGTGAGGTGGGCGCGCTCGGCGGCGGTGCGGTCGCCGGCCTCGTCGAGCCGGTCGCCCGCGTACTCGGCGACGGTCTCAAGGAGGCGGTAGCGCATCTCGCCGCTGTCGTCGGGGGCGGCGACCACGAGGGACTTGTCGACGAGGGAGGACAGGGTGTCCAGCGCCTCGGGTCCGCAGACGGTCTCGGCGGCGGTGAGGTCGCAGCCGCCGCTGAACACGGAGAGCCGGGCGAGCACGGCGCGTTCGGTGGCGTCGAGCAGGTCCCAGGACCAGTCGACGACGGCGCGCAGGGTCTGCTGGCGGGGCAGGGCGGTGCGGGCGCCGGAGGTGAGCAGCCGGAAGCGGTCGTCGAGGCGGTCGGCGATCTGGCGCGGGGTCAGCATCCGCAGCCGGGCCGCCGCGAGTTCGATGGCGAGCGGGAGGCCGTCGAGGCGGCGGCAGATCTCGGTGACGGCCGCCAGGGTCTCCTCGGACTCGTCGACGCGGAATCCCGGGCGGACGGTGGCGCCGCGCTCGCCGAACAGGCGCAGCGCGTACGGCTGCGGCAGCGGTTCGACGGGGTACAGGACCTCGCCGGGCACGCCGAGGGGTTCGCGGCTGGTGGCGAGCACGGTCAGGCCGGGGCAGCGGGCGAGCAGGTGCTCGGTGAGGGCGGCGGCGGCCTCGATGACGTGCTCGCAGTTGTCGAGTACGAGGATCATGCGGCGGTCGGCGCAGTGCTCGACGAGGCGGACCAGGGGGTCGTCGCCCTGGCGTTCGCCCGCGACGCGCAGCTCCTCGGCGCCGGCGCCGCGCAGCACGGTCTCGCGGGCGCCGAGCGCGCTGACGAGCGCCTCGGGGACGGAGTCGGGGTCGCTCACCGGGGCCAGCTCGGCGAGCCAGACGCCGTCCGGGGCGGTGGTCCCGGCGAGGCCTTCCGCCGCTTCCTGGGAGAGGCGGGTCTTTCCGGCGCCGCCGGGGCCGAGCAGGGTCAGCAGGCGGGTGCGGGTGAGGTCCTCGCGGATGACGTCGATGTCGGTCGTGCGGCCCACGAAGGAGGTGAGGCGGGCGCGGAGGTTGCCCGGGGGGCGGGGCTGCGCCGGGGCCGCGGCGGACGCCGTGCTGCGGTCGGGGCCTGCTGGAGACGCCTGCCCCGCGCCGGGGCGCCGCCTTGCCCGCCCTGCCGCCCCTGGCGGCAGATCGCCCAGGGCGACGGACGTCGTCGAGTCCAACAGGTCGGAGTGCAGGGCTCTCAGCTCGGGGCCGGGGTCCGCGCCCAGACGGTCGGCGAGGGTGCGGCGTATGCCGTCGTACGCGACGAGCGCCTCGGCCGCGCGGCCCGCGTCGCGCAGCGCGCGCAGCCGCAGCACCTGAAGGGCCTCGTCGAGCGGGTGCGCGTCGCACAGCGCGGTCAGCTCGGGCAGTGCCTCCTCGGCGCGGCCCAGGGCGAGCCGGGCGGCGAGCCGGGTGCGGCGGGCGTCCAGGTGGCGGGTGTCCCAGCGGGCCGCCTCGCCGATCCGGTCCGGGAGGTCGGCGAGGACGGGCCCGTGCCACAGCGCGAGCGCCTGGTCGAGCAGTTCGACGGCCTTGCCCGGGTCGCCGTCGGCGAGGCCGCGGGCGCCGTCGGCGGTCAGCCGCTCGAAGCGGAACAGGTCGATGTCGTCGGCCACCGCCGCGAGCCGGTAGCCGCCCTCGTCGGAGGCGACGGCGCGGGCGCCGAGCACCCGGCGCAGCCGTCCCACCAGTGCCTGGAGCGCGCCCTGCGCGTCGGCGGGCGGCTCGGCGCCCCACACCTCGTCGACGAGCGCCGCCACCGGCACGGTCCGGCCCGGCCGCAGGGCGAGCACGGTGAGCAGGGCACGCAGCCGCGCCCCGCCGACGGGAACGGCCGTGCCGTCGTCGCGGAGTGCCTGGGTGGTGCCGAGGAGGCGGTAGCGCACCGGACTATTGTCCCCGCCCGCGCACGGAGCGGCCGCCGGGTCCGCCGAGAGCGTCGAGAACGACCGGTGCGCCGTCGTCCCCGCGGGCCGGGTCGTGCCCCGCGAACCACTTCGGGCAGGTGTCCGCCGCCCGCGGCCACCGCTCCCCCGGCGAGCCGTGCGGCAGCGCGTCGAGCCGGCTCCCGCACCACCCGGTCCATGACGTCACGGGTCCAAGCCTCTCCGGAACTCCCACGCCCGCGCGACACGTTTCCCCGCGGGGCGGGTACGTTCGTCCACGCCCCCCGCCATCCGACCCGGGAGTCCCGCCCTCATGAGCACCGCCACATCCCGACGCGGCGACAGCAGGATCAGCCCCGTCTTCCTCGGCATCGCCGCGATCACGGCCGTGGCCGGCTGGGCGGTGTGGACGGATTTCGCCTCCCAGCCCGGCTTCGCGGTCTTCCTGTTCGTGACGGGGGCGTGGATCGTCTCGCTCTGTCTGCACGAGTACGCGCATGCCCGCACCGCCCTGCACAGCGGCGACATCTCGATCGGCGCGAAGGGCTATCTGACCCTGAACCCGCTCAAGTACACGCACGCGCTGCTCAGCATCGTGCTGCCGGTCCTCTTCGTGATCATGGGCGGTATCGGTCTGCCCGGCGGCGCGGTCTTCATCGAGCGGGGCCGCATCCAGGGCCGCTGGAAGCACAGCCTGATCTCGGCGGCGGGCCCGCTGACGAACGTGCTGTTCGCGATCGTCTGCACGGCCCCGTTCTGGCTGGACCTGCTGGACGGCGTGCCGGACACCTTCCGCTACGCGCTGGCCTTCCTGGCGCTGCTCCAGGTGACGGCGGCGATCCTGAACTTCCTGCCGGTGCCGGGCCTGGACGGCTACGGCGTCATCGAGCCCTGGCTGTCGTACAAGGTGAAGCGGCAGGTGGAGCCGTTCGCGCAGTTCGGCCTGATCGCCGTGTTCGCGCTGCTGTGGATCCCGTCGGTGAACCAGGTGTTCTTCGACGTGGTGGACGCCCTGCTGCGCGCGCTCGGGGTGCACGACTGGGACACCTACTGGGGCCAGCGCTTCTACCGCTTCTGGCAGGGCACCCCGGAGATCCCGGTGTTCACGCAGTAGGGGCGTTCTGGGCCTTCTCGGCCTTGGCCTTGCGGGCGTAGAACCAGGTCATGTTCGACGTGATGCCCGCGATGAGCACCCACACGATCCCGAGGAAACTGCCCTCGACGAAGGACACCACGGCGGCCACGACGGCGAGCAGGCAGACGACGAGAGCGAAGAGTGCGATGCGGGGCATGGGGTCGGCTCCAATACACGGCTGGTGTTCGCCGACCAGTGTCCCCCATGCCCCGCCCGCGCCCGAAGGCGACCCGTACCGGCCCTTGTGGGGGTTATCGGGTGGTTATACGTCCGTGACGCGCAGGCCCGCGTGCGCCTTGTAGCGGCGGTTGGTGGAGATCAGGTTGGCGACCAGGGACTCCACCTGGTGGGCGTTGCGCAGCCGGCCCGCGAAGACCCCGCGCATGCCCGGGATGCGCCCGGCGAGCGCCTGCACGAGGTCGGTGTCGGCGCGGCTCTCGCCGAGCACCATCACGTCGGTGTCGATCTCGTCGGTCTCCGGGTCGGCGAGCAGCACCGCCGACAGGTGGTGGAAGGCGGCGGTGACCCGGGAGTCCGGGAGCAGGGCCGCGGCCTGCTCGGCGGCGCTGCCCTCCTCCGGCTTCAGGGCGTACGCGCCCTTCTTGTCGAAGCCGAGCGGGTTGACGCAGTCGACGACGAGCTTGCCGGCGAGGTCGTCCCGGAGCGCTTCGAGGGTGGCGCCGTGCCCGTCCCACGGCACGGCGACGATCACGATGTCGCTGCGCCGCGCGCACTCGGCGTTGTCGGCGCCCTCGATCCCGAGACCGTGCTCGTTGAGTTCCTCGGCGGCTGCCTGCGCGCGCTCGGCGGCGCGGGAGCCGAGGATCACCTTCTGGCCGGCCCGCGCGAACCGGTAGGCGAGGCCCTTGCCCTGCGGTCCGGTGCCGCCGAGCACGCCGACGACGAGGCCGGACACGTCGGGCAGGTCCCAGGGGTCCTTGGCCGGGGCCTTCGGGGCGGTCTGTGCGCTGTCATCACTGGTAGTCATGGAGCGACCTTACTCAGAGGTACCGGGCGGCGACCCGTACGGGCGGTCTTGCCGCGAACCTCACATCGGGGCGGGGTTCTTGAGGCAGCATGCGGCCCCATGGACGCCGTACGAGTAGCGCTGCTGCGCGAGGTCCTCGCGGGCACCGAGTGGCCGGCCGCCACCCGCCGTTTCGCCGGGTCCCTGCGGTCCTCGGTGGGCGCGCACGGGGGCGGGCTGCTGCTGGTGGGCACCGAGGAGTACGAGCCCTGGCACCTGGCCGCGCATCTGGTCGACGAGGCCGCCTGGTCGGGCACGCCGGAGCTGTCGCCGACCCTCGTGCGGCATGCCGCGCGCCCCGGGGATCCGGCTCATCTCGCCGTCGGGCTCGGGCGGCTCGCGGCGGCGCGGCGCGGGGAGACGCTGCTGGTGGTGACGCCCGACGCGGTGGGCGCTCCGCTGCTGGAGCGGGTGCACGACGCGCGGCGGGCCGGGGCGACGGTGCTGGCGCTGGACGGGCTGACCTCGGCCAATACGGACCTGCGGGCGCTGGCGCACGACGCGCTGGCCGTGCCCGGCGGGGCCGAGCTCGATTTCGACACCGTGCAGCATCTGGTGAGCGCGGCCGCCGGGGAGAACGCGGTGCCGGTGCCTCGGGGGCGGCGGTCGTTCCGTGACCGGTTGTCGAGGCTGGCGGATCATCTGACGGCGCCGCCGCCCTCGCGGTGGTAGGCGGTCGGGTGCGGCTCCGGTGGGGGCTGGTCGCGCAGTTCCCCGCGCCCCTGAGGCATGCGCCGCGCGCAGCCTCCCGGGGAACATGCGCCCCAACGGCGGCTACCCCTTGTCATGCCACTTCGGGTCGCTCTCCCATTCGAGGTTGCGCTCCTGCGCGGTCTGCATCGCGTGCTCGGCCTCGGCGCGGGACGCGTACGGTCCGAACCGGTCCTTGGCGGGGCACTCGGGGCCCTCCTCGACCTTCTGGTGCTCCAGGCAGTAGTACCACTCGCCCGGCTTTCCCACGGTCCGCTTCTTGAACAGGGCCATGTCCGACTCCTCTCCTCGGGACGCTCAGGGCCATGCTCCCCCAGTCCCGCTCGTTACACTCGCTGGCATGTCTGGCCAGTCGCAGTCGTCGCTGCTCGTACCCGGGGAACTCTCCCCCACCCGTCATGTGCCCGGGAACATCCGGCGCCCCGAGTACGTCGGCAAGCCCGCGCCGACCCCGTACAAGGGTCCGGAGGTGCAGACGCCGGAGACCGTCGAGGCGATGCGCGTCGCCGGGCGGATCGCGGCGCGGGCGATGGAGGAGGCCGCCAGGGCGATCGCGCCCGGCGTCACGACGGACGAGCTGGACCGCATCGCGCACGCCTACATGTGCGACCACGGCGCCTACCCGTCCACGCTCGGCTACCGCGGCTTCCCCAAGTCGCTGTGCACCAGCGTCAACGAGGTCATCTGCCACGGCATCCCCGACTCCACGGTGCTGCGCGACGGCGACATCATCAACCTGGACGTGACGGCGTACATCGGCGGTGTGCACGGCGACAACAACGCCACGTACCTGGTCGGCGACGTGGACGAGGAGTCCCGGCTGCTCGTCGAGCGGACCCGGGAGTCGCTGAACCGCGCGATCAAGGCCGTGAAGCCCGGCCGCCAGATCAACATCATCGGCCGTGTCATCGAGTCGTACGCCAAGCGCTTCGGCTACGGGGTCGTGCGCGACTTCACCGGGCACGGGATCAACTCGTCGTTCCACAGCGGCCTGATCATCCCGCACTACGACAGCCCGCACGCCACGACGGTGATCCAGCCCGGCATGACGTTCACGATCGAGCCGATGCTGACGCTCGGCACGCACGAGTACGACATGTGGGACGACGGGTGGACCGTCGTCACCAAGGACCGCAAGCGGACCGCCCAGTTCGAGCACACGCTCGTCGTCACGGAGACCGGCACGGAGATCCTCACCCTGCCGTAGCCCAGAGCCGCTCCGTACCAGCCCGTCCCGTTCCCGGGGCGGGCTTTCGCGTTGTCGTTCGGCCGTTCGGGAAAGCGGGTACTTTTTTCCCGACAGACAGTCGGGAAACTGGGAAAGAGTGCTATCTTAGGCAAGCCTAACCTAACTAGCACCCTTCGGCGGAGGCCTCATGGACACCCCGTTCTCCACCCTGATCCGTACCGCCTCGCACGAGCAGCACACCGAGGCCGAGACGTCGACTTTCATGGGCGACCTGCTCGGCGGGACGCTCGGCGTGGACGCCTACACGCGGTACACGGAGCAACTGTGGTTCGTCTACAAGGCACTTGAGGACGGCATAGAGCGGCTCGCGGACGATCCGGTCGCGGGCCCCTTCCTCCGGGCCGAGCTGGCACGCGTGCCCGAGCTGGAGCGCGACCTCGCGCATCTGCGCGGGCCCGACTGGCGCGAGCGGGTCACGGCGCTGCCGGCGACCGAGGCGTACGCGGCCCGGATCGAGGAGTGCGTACGGGAGTGGCCGGCCGGATATGTGGCACACCACTACACCCGGTACCTGGGCGACCTGTCCGGCGGGCAGATCATCCGCGACAAGGCGGAGCGGACCTGGGGGTTCGCGCGCAAGGGCGACGGGGTGCGGTTCTACGTCTTTGAGGGCGTCGGGAATCCGGCGGCGTTCAAGCGGCAGTACCGCAAGTTGCTGGACGCCATCGCCGTGGACGAGCTGGAGCGGCAGCGGGTTGTCGCCGAGTGCAAGCGGGCGTTCTCTTTGAACACCGCGGTGTTCGCTGCGCTGGGCGAGGAGTTCTCCAGCGCGGCCTGATGTGTTGTGCGGCGGGGCTGCGGGGCTCCGCCCCGGACCCCGCTCCTCAATCGCCGGAGGGGCTTGAGAGTCAGTTGCCGGAGGGGCTTGAGGAGAGGAGGCGGACCCGGCCGCCCACCTCCACGTAGCCGGCCGGCTGGGGTGCCGTCAGGAGCTGGGAGCCCTTGCCCTGGTGGATGTTGAGGGCGCGGTCCAGGTGGGCCGTGAGCAGGAGGGCCGCCGCGCCCGTCGCCTCGTCCTCCGTGATGCCGTCGCCGCGGCCGGGGAAGCCGCGGGCCCGGATCCGGCCCGCCGCCTCGTCCTCCCAGGCCCAGGCGTAGATCCACTCGCCCTCGGGCGGCACCGGCAGCGCGTCCACCTCCGCGGCGGACGCGTACTGGCGCAGCGTGCGCGGCGGGGCCCAGTCGGCGTGGGCCTCGATCCAGCTGAACTCGCCGTCCAGGCGGGCGCCGACGACACCGGCCGGGACGATCAGTTCGGGCACGTCGAGCAGCCAGGCGGCGCCGACGCACGGGTGGCCGGCGAACGGCAGGCGGGTCGAGGGGGCATAGATGTCGATGACGCCGCGCTCGGGGTCGTCGACGAAGACCGTCTCGCTGAACCCCAGCTTGGCCGCGAGCATCCGGCGCTCGTCCGGGTCCGGGATCCGGGAGCCGTCGCGCACGACTCCGAGCTCGTTGCCGTGCCGTCCGTCGGGACCGCAGAAGACGGCCAGGACGTCGTACTCGTTCATGGCGGCAGTGAATCACGAAGCGTCCGACCACCCAACCCTCCCCATTTGACCGCCCCTTGACCTTTCCCTGGGTCGCCCATGGGTCGCTTGTATCCGCGCCGCGACCAGCGGGTTTGCATGAGAGGTGAATCACGGCGGAAGGGGGTAGCACTTAGGCAAGCCTCATATAAGTTAGGGCCGCCTTAGTCGCGCTGTGCACTTTCTGTACGCCCCCTTGGAGCCCGCATGCGAGCCGTCCGTTTCTCCGTCACCACCGCCGTCGCCACGGCGGCGGCCCTGACCGTCATCACGGGCTGCACCGAGAAGAGCGACGCCAAGAGCGGCGGTTCGGGTGCGATCCGGGTGACCGCGACCGACGACAGCTGCAAGGTGTCGAAGACCGAGTTCCCGGCCGGGCACGTCGAGCTGGCCGTGGAGAACAAGGGGTCGCGGGTCACCGAGGTGGAGATCCTCTTCCCCGACGACCGCATCGTCTCCGAGCGCGAGAACATCGGCCCCGGCACCAAGCACACGCTGACCGCCGAGGTGAAGAGCGGCGACTACCGCATCGCCTGCATCCCCGGCATGAAGGGCAAGGGCCACCGCCAGGACGTGAAGGCCACCGGCGGCAAGGCGGCCAAGCGCGACCCGCGCCTGGACAAGGCCGTCGCCGGCTACCGCCAGTACGCGCAGGAGCAGGCCGACCAGACGCTGCCGAAGGTGAAGGTCTTCACGGACGCCGTGCGCGCGGGCGACCTCGACGCCGCGAAGAAGGCCTACGCCCCCTCGCGCATCGGCTGGGAGCGCACCGAGCCGGTCGCCGAGTCGTTCGGCGACATCGACCCGCTGACCGACACCCGCGCCGACGGTCTCGAAGAGGGCCAGAAGTGGACCGGCTGGCACCGCCTGGAGAAGGCGCTGTGGCAGGACAAGAAGATCGGCGCGGCCGAGAAGTCGATCGCCACGCAGCTCGACAAGGACCTCACCGACTGGCAGCAGCGCGTCGGCAAGGCCGAGATCACCCCCACCTCCATGGCCAACGGCGCCAAGGAACTCCTCGACGAGGTCGCCACCGGCAAGGTCACCGGCGAGGAGGAGCGCTACTCGCACACCGACCTGGTCGACTTCAAGGCCAACGTCGAGGGCGCGGAGAAGGCGTACGCCCTGCTGAAGCCGGTCGCCTCGGAGAACGACGCCGCGCTCACCAAGGAGCTCGACAAGCAGTTCGCGGCGCTGGACACCCTCCTCGACAAGTACCGCGAGGACCCCTCCTCGTACGACTTCACCTCCTACGACAAGGTCGGCAAGGCGGACCGCAAGGAGCTCTCCGACGGCGTCAACGCGCTCGCGGAGCCGCTGTCGAAGCTCGCCGCCGCCGTCGTCAAGTAGTCCGGCGCCCCAGGAGACCGTCATGACGGAGAACACCCCCGACTCCCCCACGCCGTCACGCCGTTCGCTGCTCGCCGTCGGCGGTGCCGGGCTCGCGCTCGGGGCCGCCGCGGCGGGCGGCGCCGTCGCGCTGACCCGGTCCGGCGACGGCTCCGACATGGCGCCCGCCGCCGAGTCGGGCGGCGCCGTGCCCTTCCACGGCGCGCACCAGGCGGGCATCGCCACGGCCGTCCAGGACCGGCTGCACTTCGCCGCGTTCGACGTGAAGACGGACGACCGCGACGAGTTCGTCCAGCTGCTGAAGGACTGGACGAAGGCCGCCGCGCTGATGGCCGAGGGGCGGCCGGTCGGCGACGGCGCGTACGGCGGGCTCGCCGAGGCGCCCCCGGACGACACCGGCGAGGCACTCGGCCTCAAGCCGTCCCGGCTCACCCTGACCATCGGCTTCGGGCCCTCCCTCTTCGAGAAGTACGGGAAGAAGTTCGGGATCGCGGACCGGCGGCCCGCGGCCCTGGTCGAGCTGCCGAAGTTCCCCGGCGACAACCTGGAGAGGACCCGCAGCGGCGGCGACCTGTGCGTGCAGGCCTGCGCCGACGACCCGCAGGTCGCGGTGCACGCGATCCGCAACCTGGCCCGGATCGGCTTCGGCAAGGTCGCCATCCGCTGGTCGCAGCTGGGCTTCGGCAAGACGTCCTCGACGACGCCGGACGCGCAGACCCCTCGTAACCTCATGGGCTTCAAGGACGGCACCCGTAACGTCGCGGGCACCGACACCGCCGCCCTCGACCGGCACGTGTGGGTGAGCGACGCCGGGTGGATGAAGGGCGGCTCGTACCTCGTGGCCCGCCGCATCCGCATGAACATCGAGACGTGGGACCGCACCTCGCTCCAGGAGCAGGAGGACGTCTTCGGCCGGGACAAGGGCGAGGGCGCGCCGGTGGGGAAGGCCAAGGAGCGCGACGAGCCGTTCCTGAAGGCGATGAAGCCGACCGCCCACGTGCGCCTCGCGCACCCGGACTCCAATCACGGGGCGACGATCCTGCGCCGCGGCTACTCGTTCACCGACGGCACGGACGGGCTCGGCCGGCTCGACGCGGGGCTGTTCTTCCTCGCGTACCAGAAGGACGTGCGCAAGGGGTTCATCCCCGTGCAGCGGGCGCTCTCGGCGCACGACGCGCTGAACGAGTACATCCAGCATGTGGGGTCCGCGGTGTTCGCGGTGCCGCCCGGTGTGCGGGACGCGAACGACTGGTGGGGCCGCGGCCTCTTCGCAGCGAAGGATGTGTGAGGGATGTTCGCGAACTATCTGATCGGGCTGCGCGAGGGCCTGGAGGCCAGCCTCATCGTCTGCATCCTCGTCGCCTACCTGGTGAAGACGGACCGCAGGGACGCGCTGAAGCCGGTGTGGCTGGGCATCGGGGTCGCCGTGTTCCTGGCGCTGGCGTTCGGCGCGGGGCTTGAGTTCGGCTCGCAGGAGATGACGTTCAAGGCGCAGGAGGCGCTCGGCGGTTCGCTGTCGATCGTCGCCGTGGGCCTGGTGACGTGGATGGTGTTCTGGATGCGGCGCACCGCACGGCACCTGAAGACCGAGTTGCAGGGCAAGCTGGACTCGGCGCTGAGCATGGGCACGGCGGCGCTGGTCGTCACCGCGTTCCTCGCGGTGGGCCGGGAGGGCCTGGAGACCTCGCTCTTCGTGTGGACGGCGGTGCACGCCACCAGCGACGGCACCACGGAACCGGTGGTCGGCGCGCTGCTCGGCCTCGCCACCGCGGTGGTGCTGGGCTGGCTGTTCTACCGGGGCGCGCTGCGCATCAACCTGGCGAAGTTCTTCACGTGGACCGGCGGCATGCTCGTCGTCGTGGCCGCGGGGGTCCTCGCGTACGGCGTCCACGACCTCCAGGAGGCCGACTTCATCGGCGGGCTGAACAACCTGGCGTTCGACATCAGCTCGACGATCGCGCCCGACGGCTGGCTGGGCACCCTGCTCAAGGGCGTCTTCAACTTCCAGCCCGACCCCACGGTCCTGCAAGTCGTCGTCTGGTGCCTGTACTTGATCCCGACGATGGCGTTCTTCCTCGGCTTCACGATCCGGCGTTCCGAGAGGGCCGGGGCAGTGGAGGCGTCCTCTTCCCGGTAGGGTTCGGCCCCGTGAAGGGGCAGGGGGAGCGAAGGGTGAAGTCAACGTCATGAGCAAGGTCGTGAACAGGCTCGGCAGGCCCGCCGCGACGGCGGCGGCCGCGGTCGTACTCTCCCTCACGGCGAGCGGCTGCATGACCGTGCACGGAGAGCTGGAGATCGTCCCCACGACGACGAACGCCCAGGCCGCGCGCGCTCTGGACGCGTTCGTCTCCGCGTACACCAAGGCCGAGCGGACGTACGACAGGGCCGACGACGCCGCGTACGTCACCGGGCCGCTCGGGGCGATCGACACGGCCAAGCTGAAGGTCGCGCGCAAGCTCCATCCGGAGGGCAACGAGAACCCCCAGCCGCTGAAGCTCACCGACGTGAACTACACCATCCCCAAGAAGGCGGGCTGGCCGCGCTGGTTCGTCGCCGACGCCGACAACAACCGGTTCCAGGGCTTCCGCTGGGTCATGGTCTTCACCCGTGACGACGTGGGCGAGCCGTGGGCGGTGTCGTATCTGATGCTGTTCCGCGACGGCAAGGTGCCGAAGTTCAAGACGGACGCGGACGGTTACGGCGAGGCGGTCGGCAACGACTCCGCCGCTCTCGCCACGAAGCCGTCGGCGCTCAGCAAGAAGTACGCCGACTATCTGGACCCGAAGTCGGGCGGCGGCGACGGGTTCGCCGAGGGGCCGTACACCACGCAGTGGCGGACCGACCGCAAGAAGAACCTCTCGCGGCCCGGTCTCGCCACGCAGTACATCGACGAGCCGCTCACCTCCGGCGACTACGCGCCCGTCGCGCTGCGCACCGCCGACGGCGGGGCGCTGGTCTTCTTCACCACGCGGCGGTACGTGAAGCAGACCGCGTCGCTCGGCAGCGATCTGCCGGCGATCAACGTCGATGTGAAGACGTTGATGACGGGGGACGCGAAGCAGTCGGCGCTGTACGGGTACGTGTCGAATCAGGCGGCGCTGGTGCCGGCGCGGGGCTCCGCCGGGTCCGGGGTCGATGTGATCTCCCGGCTCGAAGGGATCACGTCGGCCGAGGGGTCCTGACCCGGGGGTCGGCCCGTCGTGTGTCGGGTGCGGATGCGTGGGGGGTTGCTCGCGCAGTTCCCCGCGCCCCTCACGGGGCCCTTCAGGGCCAGGCTGTGGTGAAGTCGGGTTCCGCTCCCGCGTGGCGGGCGCAGGCGTCCGTCAGGGGTTCCAGGAGGGTCAGGGGGTCCGGGAGCGGGTGCTCCGGGCCGCGGAGCCAGCGCACCGAGCGGTCGCCGGGCAGGCGGGCCGGCGGGACCAGGACGTAACTGCCGCGGCAGTGCCAGCGCAGGCCGGGGTGTTCGTCCATCGTCTCGGGGTGGCAGTCCAGCTCGCAGGGCCACCACTCGTCCTCGTCGTCCGGGGTGCCCCGGGTCGCCGTGAAGAAGAGCATGCGGTCGTCGCCGCTCAGGGCGACCGGGCCGACGTCGACGCCGGAGGAGAGCAGCCTTTCGAGGGCTTCCCGGCCGGCCTCGGTCGGGACGTCCAGGACGTCGTGGACCATGCCGGTCGCGGTGATGAAGTTGGCCTGCGGCTGATGCCGGGCCCAGCGCTCGATCTGCGCGCGGTCCGTCGTGGACTGGGTCTGCCAGGCGAAGGAGACCGGGTGCCTGCCGGGTGTCGGGCAGCCTATGCGGTTGCACGAACATCGGTAGTCCGCCGGGTACGCGGCCGGGGCCAGTGGAAGCCCGGCTTCGGCGGCCGCAAGCAGCAGCGGCTCGCGGTCGGTGTCGGCCTCGGTGTCCCGGGTGCCCCGAGCGTTCTTCAGCCACTGGGAGATCCGGCCCAGTCCGTACCGTCCGCTCCGCTCCGTGCCCATCAATCTCCTCGTCGTCGCCCTCGTGCCGGCCGCCACGGCGGCCTGCGCCACCGGCGGGTACGGGGGAATCCCGGACCCTCATGCTCCCACCATCCTGCTCCTCGGGTGGCCACAGTCCACATCCGGGGGTACCGAGACACCGTCATGAGGTGTCATCACCGCCATTGACGGGATTCGCGGCATTTGTGGCTTTACCGTGATGCGCATGACCGCCCTGAGCGCCCTGGCCGCCCCGCTCCGCAGGGCGGTGCCGCTCGCCGGGGCCGCCGGTCTGCTGTCCGTCAGCGGTCTGGCGTTCGTCGGGCCCCTGGGGTGGGGCCGCGGCCCGCTCACCGTCGACGCCCTGCCGCGCGTGACGTACACGGCTCATCGCGGCGGCGCCCTGGAGGTGCCGGAGAACAGCATGGCGGGGCTGGCCGCCGCGTACGAGCGCGGTACCGCGCAGGTGCTCGACTTCGATACGCGGATGCTGCGCGACGGCACGCTCGTGGTGATGCACGACGGAACCCTGGACCGCACGACCGCCTCGGCGGGGCCGGTGCGCGGCCTGGACCGGCGGGACTGGCAGGGGGTGCGGCTGCGGCCCCGGGCGGCGCTGCCGGGGCACTGGCGTGCGGAGCGGCCGCCGACGGTCGCGGAGGTGCTCGACCGGTTCGGCGGCCGCTCCGTGCTGATGCTGGAGGCCAAGGATCCCGACAGCCTCGCCCGGCTCGCGGGGCTGATCCGGGCGCGCGGCCTGACCCGCTCGGTGCTGGTCAACTCCAACCGGCCGGCCGTCGCGCGCCGCGCCCATCAGCTGGGCCTGATCGCCCAGTTGTGGCGTTCGGCGCGGCAGATGCGGACGGACCGGCCCGCGCACTGGGCCGGTTACGTCGACGTGCTCGACATGGACTACCGGGCGCGGGACGCGGATCTGGTGCGGGCGGTCAGGTCGGGGGTGCCGCGGGTCTGGGCGCACACCGTGAACACCCCGCGGGAGCGCGACCGCGTGCTGCGGCTCGGCTGCGACGGGGTGATCTCCGACGCGCCGGGGCTGCTGGCGCGTACGCCTCAGCGGGGCGCGATGCCGTAGAGGGCGTAGTCGACGAGCGTGTCGGTGTACTCGTACGAGATCGGGCCGGTGAACTGCAGCCAGCGCTGGGCGAGCGGCGAGACCCAGAGTTCGAGGGCGATGCGCGGGTCGATCTCCTGGCGCACCTGGCCCGCCTCCTGCGCGGCGCGCACCCGGTCCACGTACAGCCGGAGGTTCGGCATGAGGAGCTGCTCGGTGAACTTGCGGCCGACCTGTTCGTTGACCACGCCCTCGGCGGCCAGGGCGCGGGACGGGGCCTCGAAGCGGGGGTCCGTGAGCTGGTCGACGGTGAGCCGCAGTACGTGCTTCAGGTCGGCGGCGAGGTCGCCGGTGTCCGGGAGGGCGTACACGTCGGTCCCGCCGGCGTCGCGGGCCGCCTGCTCGCCGAGGTCGAGGAAGGCCTCCAGGAGGACCTCGGCCTTCGATCCCCACCAGCGGTAGATCGTCTGCTTGCCGACGCCGGCCCGGGCGGCGATGCCCTCGATGGTGGTGCGGGGGTAGCCGATCTCGCCGACGAGCGAGAGGGCCGCGTCGTAGATGGCGTGGCGGGAGCGTTCGCTGCGGCGCGTGGAGTCGGGGGCCGCCTTCTTGTCGGGGGGCGTCTTCTTGTCCGAGGGCGTCTGTGTGGCCATGGTTCGAATGTAGCAGCGAGCGAACCGAGACGTTCCGTCTCGTAAACCCTTGACAAGACGGTCCGTCTCGTCCACTGTGGAGCACGTCAGGGAGCGAGACGAAACGTCTCGTCGCGATGAGATCCACGGACGAAGGAGAACACCATGGCCCGAGGCGGATCAGGCGGCATGCTGGGCGTCGGCGGCACCCGGAGCAACCTCTCCCGCAAGGCGCTGCGCGGCGGCGGCCGGAGCGGGCAGGTCGGCGGGGGTGTCGACCCGGTGGCGCAGAAACGGGAGCTGCTGCGCAGGCTCCAGGAGAGGCGCGGCGGGCCCGACGCGTCATGACCCTGCCGCACCGCCGTGAACCACCCGTTCGGTTCACAGCCCGGAGGGCTCCTCCGGCCGCACCATGGGCGTCAACAGCCCTGCGGTCGTGAGGAGCCCTCATTGCGTAATCCGCGTATCGCCGGCCGGCGCGCCACACCCCGGCGCTATCTGATGTGCCCACCGGCCCACTTCCAGGTCACGTACTCGATCAACCCGTGGATGGACCCGGCGAAACCCGTCGACGTCCCGCTCGCCGTCGCGCAGTGGGAGGAGCTGCGCGACCGGTACCGCGCGCTCGGCCACACCGTCGACCTCCTCGACCCGCGGCCGGGCCTGCCCGACATGGTGTTCGCCGCGAACGGGGCGACGGTCGTCGACGGGCGGGTGCTCGGGGCGCGGTTCGCCCACCCCGAGCGGGAGCTGGAGGCCGTCGCCCACCTGGAGTGGTTCCGGGGCCGGGGGTACGCGCAGGTGCACGAGCCGGTGCACGTCAACGAGGGCGAGGGGGACTTCGCCGTCACCGCGTCGTATCTGCTCGCGGGGCGCGGGTTCCGGGCGTCGCCGCTGTCGCACGGGGAGGCGCAGGAGGTGTTCGGGCGGCCGGTGATCGGGCTCGACCTCGTCGACCCGCGCTTCTATCACCTCGACACGGCGCTGGCCGTGCTGGACGACGCCGCGGACGAGGTCATGTACTACCCCGGCGCGTTCTCGGCCGGGAGCCGGGCCGTGCTGCGGCGGATGTTTCCCGGGGCGCTGGTCGTGGACGAGGCCGATGCCGTGGCCTTCGGCCTGAACGCGGTGTCGGACGGGCTGCACGTGTTGCTGCCGCAGGCTGCCGTGGGGTTGTTCGGGCCGCTTCGACAGCGCGGGTTCGTTCCGGTCGGGATGGATCTCGGGGAGTTGTTGAAGGGGGGCGGGAGCGTGAAGTGCTGCACGCTTGAGCTTCGGGGGCTGTAGGTCGGGTGCGGGTGCGTGGGGGCTGGTCGCGCAGTTCCCCGCGCCCCTGAAGCGAGCTCCGCTCGCTCAGGGAAAGGCTGCGCGCAGCGCATGCCTTGGGGGCGCGGGGAACTCCGCGAGAAGCGGCCACCGGCCGTCAGCCGACCACGCGCCCCACTAGTCCCCCGCACCCCACGCATCCCCCCACCCCGCACCCCGCGCCTCCCGGTAAAGGGCCCCGTGCTTCTTGGTGACCGTGGCCCGGCCCAGCGAACCCCCCACCTCGCAGAGATCGAGCAGCACCTGCCCCTTGCGGATCTGGGGCTTGCGGACGATGCGGGCCGGAGCCGGCTCCGGGGCGAAACGGGTCGCGGCGACGTACGCGAACTTCTCGTCCTCGTACGCCAGCGACCCGCCCTTGACCTGCCGGTGCAGGGAGGAACGGCTGACCCGCGCCGAGAAGTGGCACCAGTCCGTGCCGGGGACGATCGGGCAGGCCGCGCTGTGCGGGCAGGGCGCCGCGATGTGGAAACCGGCCGCGATCAGCCGGTCCCGGGCCTCGATGACACGGGCGTAGCCGTCGGGCGTGCCGGGTTCGATGATGACGACGGCGTCGGTGGCGGTGCGCGCGGCGGTGTCGACCACGGCGGCGCGGTCGGCGTCGGTCAGTTCCTTGAGGACGTACGAGACGGTGACCAGGGCCGCGTCGGCCGGGGCGGACGAGGCGCCGATACGGGCCCGCTCCCAGGTCACCGAGGACGCCAACCGGGGCTCGCTGGAGGCCAGTTCGCGGCCCAGCGCGAGGGCGGGCTCGGACCAGTCGAGCACGGTGGTCGGGCGCGCCCCGGACCAGACGTCCTGCGCGGCCCACACGGCGGCGCCGGTCCCGCCGCCGATGTCGAGGTGGCCGGCGGGGGTCCAGTCCGGGGCCGCGTCGGCGAGGGCGTCGAACGCCGCGCGGACCGCCTCGAAGGTGGCCGGCATCCGGTACGCCGCGTAGGCCACGACGTCGGCGCGGTCGCGCAGGATCGGGGCGTCGGTGGGGGTGGCGCCCCGGTAGTTCGCGATGAGCCGGTCCACGGCGCGGGTCGCCTGGCTCGGCGGGAGGCCTTCCAGGAGGGTGGCCAGGGCGGTGCGGAGGGTGTCGTCGGTGGGGGCGTTCACCCGGCGATTTTACGGGGCGATGCCGGGTGCGGGTCTCGTCGGGCTGATCGTCGTGTGCGGGCCGGTGGCCGCTTCTCGCGCAGTTCCCCGCGCCCCTGAGGCATGCGCTCCGCGCAGCCTCCCCGATGAGATGCCGCACGCAGTGCGCATCTCAGGGGCGCGGGGAACTGCGCGACCAGCCACCCTCGCACCCGCACTCGGCGACGCGCCCGGCCGGTCGAGCTAGACGCCGTAGGGGCCCAGGGGGACCACGGATCGGGCGAGACGGGTCGCGGCGCGGGCGCGGGGGCCGTTGTCCGGGGGGCGGCGGCGGGGGTGGACGGTGTTGGCGAGCAGGACCAGGAAGGTGTCGGTGACGGGGTCGAGGACCAGGGAGGTGCCGGTGAAGCCGGTGTGCCCGGCGGCGCCCCGCCCGGCCAGCTCCCCCATGAACCAGGGCTGATCGACCAGGAACCCGAGCCCGGGCGCGCACAGCATCAGGTCGACGAAGTCGGGGCCGAGGATGCGGGCGGTGCCGTACGAGCCGCCGTTGAGGAGGGTCCGGCACAGGACCGCCAGGTCGTGCGCCGTGGAGAACAGCCCCGCGTGACCGGCGACACCGCCGAGCGCCCAGGCATTCTCGTCGTGCACCGCACCGCGCAGCGGCCCCCGGTCGGCCTTGGCCCAGGGCTTGCGCTGGTCCTCGGTGGCGGCGGCGCCGGGCCGCGGTCCGAACGAGGTGGCGGACATCCCGAGGGGCCGGGTGATGCCCTCGTGGACCAGGGCGTCCAGGGTCCGCCCGGTGAGGCGCTCCAGGAGGTGCTGGAGCAGCAGCATGTTCAGGTCGGAGTAGCGGTAGTGGCCGGGTTTCGACGAGGGGAACTCGGCGCGCAGGGCCGCGAGCCGGGCGGGCCGGTTCCGGGCCTCGTAGAGCGGGAGTTCGGGCCGCAGTCCCGAGGTGTGGGTGAGCAGCTGGCGGACGGTGACGGCGTGCCGGGCGGCGCCGGTGAAGTCGGGGAGGTAGGCGCCGACCTGCGCGTCGATGCCGAGGGTGCCGCGCTCGATCTGCTGCACGGCGGCGATCGAGGTGAACAGCTTGGTGAGCGAGGCCAGGTCGAAGACGGTGTCGAGGGTCATGGGGACGCGGGCGTCCGCCGGGAGTTCGACCCCGCGGTCGGCGCTCTCGTCGTACGCGGAGTAGCGCACGGCCCAGCCGCCGACGGCCTCGGCGGCGATCACCGGGCCGCGTCCGGCGAGCAGCACGACGCCCGCGCACCAGGGCTGTGGCCCTTCGCAGAGCCCGCGCACCTCACGGACGAGGGCGGCGAGCTGGGCCGGGTCGAGGCCGGCCCGCTCGGGCGTGCCGTGCCGCAGTCTTGGGGAGCTCAGGCCTCCCTCACCTCCCCCGTGCGCCGCCACGGGCGGCACAACACCACGAACGCGAGCGCCGCCGCAAGCCCGGCGCCGAGCTGGACCAGCGCCATCGGTACGGCCGTCAGCGCGCCGCCGGCACCGGTGATGCCGACCAGCGGGGAGGCCACCGCGCCGATGAGGAACGCGGAGGTGCCGAGCAGCGCGGAGGCGGACCCGGCGGCGTGCGGGGTGCGCATCAGCGCGAGGGCGTTGGTGTTCGGCGTGGTCAGGGCCATCGAGGCCATGAGGACGAACAGGCCAGCGGCGATGGGGGCCAGGCCCAGTTCCTCCGGGGTGCCGAAGGTGCCGGTGGCGACGAGGAGCAGGAAGACGGACGCGGCGATGATCAGGGCGATGCCGATGCCGAGGACCTTGTCGAGGTCGACGCGGCCGACGAGGATCTTGCCGTTGATCTGCCCCACCGCGATCAGCCCGATGGAGTTCAGCCCGAACAGGAGGCTGTACGTCTGCGGCGACGCCCCGTAGAGATCCTGGAGGACGAACGGGGAGGCCGAGATGTAGGCGAAGAGCGCGGCGAACGCGAAGCCGCCCGCGATCATGTACCCGGCGAAGACGCGGTCCGCGAGCAGGGCGCGCATGGTGCGCAGCGCGGTGCCGACGCCGCCGCCGTGCCGCCGCTCCGGTTCCAGGGTCTCGGGCAGGCACTTCCACACCAGGGCGGTGAGCGCGAGGCCGATGCCGGTGAGGACGACGAAGACGCCGCGCCAGTCGGTGAAACGCAGGATCTGGCCGCCGATGAGGGGCGCGACGATCGGGGCGACGCCGGAGATCAGCATCAGGGTGGAGAAGAAGCGGGCCATCGCGATGCCGTCGTAGCGGTCGCGGACCACTGCGCGGGCGATCACGATGCCGGCCGAGCCCGCGAGGCCCTGGAGCAGCCGGAAGGCGATGAGCAGGAGGGCGTTCGGGGCGAAGGCGCAGATCGCGGTGGCGGCGACGTACACCAGCAGGCCGATGAGGAGCGGGCGGCGCCGTCCCCACTTGTCGCTCATCGGGCCGACGACGAGCTGGCCGAGCGCCATGCCGGTCAGGCAGGCGGTGAGGGTCAGCTGGGCGGTGGTGGTGGAGGTGTGCAGGGAGCCGGTGACCTCGGGCAGCGCCGGGAGGTACATGTCCATGGACAGCGGGGGCACGGCGGTCAGTCCGCCGAGCACCAGGGTGACAAGCAGTCCGGTGCGAACGGCCGTGCGGGGTACGGGGATCGGGCGCGCGGCGGCTTCCTCCGCATCCCGCGTCCGCGCCGTCTCCTTCGCTTCCACCGCCTGCCGCACCGCGCTGTCCGCCCTGTCCGTCATCCTGGCTCCCTCCCGGCCGTACGTACGATTACCTATGCTCTCAGCTCGGCGGACTGGTCGAGACCAAACTGAGGTGAGCGGCGATGACAGCGGAACGCGTGCGGTGGGGGATCCTCGCGACGGGCGGTATCGCCGCGTCGTTCACGGCGGATCTGCTCGATCTGCCGGACGCCGAGGTGGTGGCGGTGGGTTCCCGCTCGGACGCGTCGGCCAAGGCGTTCGCGGAGCGGTTCGGCATCCCGCGCGCGTACGGCGACTGGGCCTCGCTCGCCGCGGATCCCGAGGTCGACGTGGTGTACGTGGCGACGCCGCACTCCGCGCACCGGCAGGCGGCCGGGCTCTGTCTGGAGGCGGGCAAGCCGGTGCTGTGCGAGAAGGCGTTCGCGCTGAACGCGCGGGAGGCGGAGGAACTGGTCACGCTGGCGCGCTCGCGCGGGCTGTTCCTGATGGAGGCGATGTGGATGTACTGCCATCCGCTCGTCCGGCGGCTGAAGGCGCTCGTCGACGACGGGGCGATCGGTGACGTACGCACCGTGCAGGCCGACTTCGGGCTCGCGGGGCCCTTCCCGCCCGCGCACCGGCTGCGGGATCCCGCGCAGGGCGGGGGCGCGCTGCTCGATCTCGGGGTGTACCCGGTGTCGTTCGCGCATCTGCTGCTCGGTGAGCCGGAGGAGGTCGCCGCGTCGGCGCAGCTGTCGGACGAGGGCGTCGACCTTCAGACCGGGATGCTGCTGTCCTGGGCGAACGGGGCGCGGGCGCTGCTGCACTGCGCCATCAACGCCGGTACGGGCGTCACGGCCTCGGTCACCGGGTCCGCCGGGCGGATCGATGTGCCGGGCGGGTTCTTCCACCCGGAGCGGTTCGTGCTGCACCGGGACGGGCGGGAGCCCGAGGAGTTCTCGGCGGCGCCGGAGGACGGGCCGCGCGATTCGCTCCGGCACGAGGCGCTCGAGGTGATGCGGCGGTTGCGGGCCGGGGACACCGAGTCGCCGTTGGTGCCGCTGGAGGGGACCTTGGCCGTGATGCGGACGCTGGACCGGGTGCGGGGGGCTGTCGGGGTGCGGTATCCCGGGGAGCTGTAGGGGTCTCGTCGCCGGGTGCGGCCCGGTGGGGCTTCTCGCGCAGTTCCCCGCGCCCCTGAGGCATGCGCTGCGCGCAGCCTCCCCTTGAGGCAGCGGTGGCGCGCCTCTCTGATGAGATGGCGCACGAAGTGCGCATCTCAGGGGCGCGGGGAACTGCGCGACCAGCCCCCACCGGCCTTATGCCGGACGCAGACCTTGATCGCCCACGGCGGTGACGAGCGACGCCGCGGTGGTGAGCGGGGCTCCAGGGGTCGTCACCGCCGAGACCGTCTTGAAGTCGGCCCGGGCCTCGGAGGTGCCCAGCTCCACGGTGACGTAACCGCGTTGGCCGTTGTAGTGCTTCATGTGCGGGTTGCGGGCCAGGTACGCGGACCAGTTGGACGGCTTCGCGGAGCCGTCCTTGCCGCTGGTGATCGAGGTTGTGACGATCTCGGTGCCGAGCGTCGCGGAGTCCGGGTCGTCGAAGTCCTGTTTGATGTCCAGGCCGTACGAGACGTGCACGTCACCGGTGAGGACCATGAGGTTCTCGACGCGGGCGGAGCGGGCCCCCTGGAGGACCCGGTCGCGGGAGGCGGGGTAGCCGTCCCAGGAGTCCATGGAGAGGGTGTCCGTGCCGTCG
Organism: Streptomyces sp. HUAS MG91; assembly: GCF_040529335.1. Taxonomy (GTDB): domain Bacteria; phylum Actinomycetota; class Actinomycetes; order Streptomycetales; family Streptomycetaceae; genus Streptomyces; species Streptomyces tabacisoli. The sequence continues at coordinate 2,520,565 of NZ_CP159534.1, forward strand.
GGGTTGTTGCGGCGGCCGAAGGTGACCTGCTGCGGGACGACGTTCCACAGGGCCTTCGAGCGGCGCCAGCCGTCGATCAGCCAGCGCTCCTGGGTGAAGCCGGGCAGGGTCTGCGAGGCGGCCTCGGACTCGGGCGTCGGGGACTTCCAGCCGTCGCCGTTGGCCTGGTTGGTGCGGTACTGGCGGGTGTCCAGGATGTCGAACTGGGCGAGCCGGCCCCACTGCAGGCGCCGGTAGAGCCGGGCGTCGGGACCGTGCGGCAGCTGCGGGCGGCGCAGCGGCTGGTTCTCCCAGTAGGCGCGGTACGCGGAGGCGCGGCGCAGCAGGAACTCGGCCGGCGGGTCGTCGTTCTCGGAGGTGTCGTCGGCGTAGTTGTTCTCGGTCTCGTGGTCGTCCCAGGTGACGATGAACGGGTGCGCGGCGTGCGCGGCCACCAGGTCCGGGTCGGACTTGTAGAGGGCGTAGCGCAGCCGGTAGTCGTCGAGGGTGACGGTCTCGCGGTTGAAGACGGCGGGCAGCACGCGGTCGGTGTACTTGCGGGCGCCGCCGACGGACGTGACGGCGTACTCGTAGAGGTAGTCGCCGAGGTGGAACACCACGTCGACGTCGTCCTCGGCGAGGTGCTTGTACGCGGTGAAGTAGCCGTCGTGGTACGCCTGGCAGGAGACGGCGGCGAGGGTGAGCGCGGGCACGTGGCGCGCGGAGGCGTGCGGCGCGGTGCGGGTGCGGCCGGTGCCGCTGACCCAGGATCCGGCGCGGAATCGGTAGAAGTAGACCCGGCCGGCGTCGAGGTGGTCGACCTCGACGTGCACGGAGTGGTTGAACTCCGGGTGCGCGGTGGCTCTGCCGCGCCGGACGATCCGTTTGAAGCGTTCGTCGAGGGCCAGCTCCCAGCTCACCTCGACGCGCCGCGCGGGCAGTCCGCCGCCCACCTCGAAGGGGGCCGGGGCGAGCCGGGTCCACAGCAGCACGGAGTCGGGCAGCGGGTCACCGGAGGCGACGCCGAGCGTGAACGGGGCGCTGGTGATCTTCGCGCCGTCCAGTTCGGCGGCGGCCGCCGTGCCCGCGGTGGGCAGGTTCGTCGCGAAGGCCAGCGCGGCGGCCGCGCCGGTGACGGTGAGGAAGCGACGGCGACCCAAGTGCTGGGCCGCGACGCGGAGTTCGGGTGCGTGTGACATGGAGCCCCTCCCCTGACTGCTGCTGTCGTGTGGCATCAGGGGAATTGCAGTGGGCCGGGACGACGCCAGCCTGTCGCGTACACAACAGCCACATGGCGGATCGGTGATCTCCGGATGGCCGCACCGCCCGTACCCTGCGCGCATGGACGTTTCGCACACTGCACCGGCACCGACGAGGACCGCCGTGGTCACCGGCGCGGGCTCCGGCATCGGCCGGGCCGTCGCCCTGGAGCTGCTGCGCTCCGGCTGGCGCGTGGCCCTGGCGGGGCGCCGGGTCGGGACGCTGGAGGAGACGGCGGGCCTGGCCCCCGGCACGGAGGCGCTCGCCGTCCGCACCGACGTGTCGAGCCCCGACGACGTGACGGCCCTGTTCGCCGCCGTACGCGACCGGTTCGGGCGGCTCGACCTGCTGTTCAACAACGCGGGGACGTTCGGGCCCGGCGGTGTCCCCGTCGAGGAGCTGTCCTACGAGGACTGGCGGCAGGTCGTCGACGTGAACCTGGGCGGGGCGTTCCTGTGCGCGCAGGCGGCGTTCCGGCTGATGAAGGAGCAGGATCCGCGGGGCGGGCGGATCATCAACAACGGCTCCATCTCCGCGCACACGCCCCGGCCGCACTCGATCGCGTACACGGCGACCAAGCACGCCATGACGGGCCTGACGAAGTCCCTCTCCCTGGACGGGCGGCCGTACCGGATCGCCTGCGGGCAGATCGACATCGGCAACGCGGCGACCGACATGACCGAGCGCATGCGCACCGGAATCCTCCAGGCCAACGGCGAACTGGCCGTCGAGCCGGTCATGGACGTCGCCGACGTGGCCCGCACGGTGCGGCACATGGCCGAACTCCCCCTGGAGGCCAACGTCCAGTTCGCAACGGTGCTCGCCACGAACATGCCGTATGTGGGGCGGGGCTGAATCGGGGGGTGCGTTGGCGGGTGCGGGTGAGTGGGGCTTCTCGCGCAGTTCCCCGCGCCCCTGAAACGAGCTCCGCTCGTCCAGGGGAGGCTGCGCGGAGCGCATGCCTCAGGGGCGCGGGGAACCCTGTGATCGGGCGGCGAGTGAGAATGGCCCCATGACAACCCCGCTGCGCTACACGGCCTTCGCCACCAGCCCCGCCGGAGGCAACCCGGCCGGGATCGTCCTGGACGCCTCCACGCTGGACGACGACACCATGCTGAAGATCGCCGCCGACCTGGGCTACAGCGAATCCGCGTTCGTCACCCCGGCCCAGAGCGACCAGGACCGCACCTACGACCTGCGCTTCTTCAGCCCCAAGGCCGAGGTCAGCTTCTGCGGCCACGCCACCGTGGCGACGGCCGTGGCCCTCGCGGAGCGCCACGGCACCGGCGACTACCTGTTCCGCACCCCGGCCGGCGAGGTCCCCGTCACCGTCGAGGGCGCCCCGGGCACCCCGTTGCGCGCGACCCTGACCAGCGTCGCCCCGCACATCGAGGACGTACGGGACGAGGACCTGACCGAGGCGCTGGCCGCGCTCGACTGGCCGGCCGCCGACCTCGACCCGGCGTTCCCGCCGAGGATCGCCTACGCGGGCGCCCGGCACCTGGTGCTCGCCGCGGGCAGCCGGGAGCGCCTGGCCGATCTGGCGTACGACTTCGACCGGCTCGCCGCGCTGATGCACCGCCTGGACCTGACGACCGTCCAACTCGTCTGGCGGGAGAGCGAGTTCACCTTCCACGTCCGCGACCCGTTCCCGGTGGGCGGGGTCGTCGAGGACCCGGCGACGGGCGCGGCGGCCGCGGCGTTCGGCGCGTATCTGCGCGCGCTCGGCCTCGTCCCTGCCGCGGCCGTTCTCACTCTGCACCAGGGCGCCGACATGGGCCGCCCGGGCGAGCTGACGGTGACGCTGCGGGAGGGCGACGAGCGGGTGCGGGTCAGCGGGACGGCGGTACCGATCCCGTAACCACCCTGCCGCGCGCGGGAGATCAGCCCTGGCCGGTCTCGAACCGGACGACCTTGCCGTCCTCCACCTGGAACGTCCAGCGGGTGCGCATCTCACCCCAGGCGTCGTTGCGGTAGAGGGCGACGAGGCCGCGCCCCTGGGCGGTCTCCTTCTCGACCTCCATGTGGCCGTGCGAGTCGAAGATCTCGCGGTCCGTCCACTCGTCGAGGTTCCGTTCGCTGCCGTCGTCCGCCATGGTGGCGCCGGGGGCGAGCACCGCACGGAAGGCGTCCTTGTCGTGGGCGTTCAGCGCCGTCACGAAGGCGCGGACGGCCGGATCGCTGAGTTTCGCGGTCTGGATGGGCATGCGGTCAGCGTGGCACCGGCGGGTGGGGGCCGCCACCCGAACGGGCCCGGCCACCGAGTGCCCGGCGCCGCCCTGGCGGACGGTGGAACCATGACGACCACCTGCATACGTTCCCGCCGTTCCTGCCTCGACCGCACCGGCCTCGGGCTGCTCGCGCTGCGCGCGGGCACCGGCGGGGTGCTTCTCGCGCACGGCGCGCAGAAACTGCTCGGCTGGTTCGGCGGCGGCGGGGTCTCCGGCACGACCGCCGCCATGGACTCCATGGGGTTCACCCCCGCCAGGGCGAGCGCGCTGGCCGCCGGGGTCGGCGAGGTGGGCGGCGGCGCCCTGCTCGCGCTCGGCCTCGCGACCCCGGTGGGCGGCGCCGCCGCGGCCGGGACCATGGTGGCGGCCTCCGCCGTGCACGCCCCGAACGGCTTCTTCGCGATGAACGGCGGCTACGAGTACGCGGCGTTCCTCGGCTTCGTCGCCGCGGGCCTCGCGGTGACCGGCCCCGGCCGCTACTCCCTCGACCACGCGCTGGGCCATGTCCTCGACCGGCACTGGATGGTGCCCGCGGCGCTCGTCGGGGCGGGGGCCGCGGCACTCGCCGTGGTCGGCTCGCGCAACAAGCGGGTCAAGGAGCAGGAGGCGTAGAACCGCGCTCGGGCCGCCGCCCCCTCGCTCTCTAGACTCGGCGTCCATGACGACGAGCGACACCGGCCGCCCCTCCTCCGATCCCGACACCGACCTGTGGACCACCGTCGACCGGCTCCGCGCCTGGCTCGACGAGAGCAACCGGCAGCCTCCCGGTGAGGCGCTGCTGCTACGGGTGCTGAAGCTGTCGGAGGAGGTCGGCGAGGTCGCCGAGGCGGTGATCGGGGCCGTCGGCCAGAACCCGCGCAAGGGCGTCAGCCACACCTGGCAGGACGTCGAGTCGGAGCTGTGCGACGTGATCGTCACGGCGCTGGTGGCCCTCGGCACGCTCACCCCGGACGCCCGCGCGGCCCTCGACGCGCATGTGGCGAAGGTGGCGGAGCGCTCGCTCGGCACGGACTGACCGGCGGGTGCGGGGCGCCGTAGGTGAACGGCTACCATCGCCGCCATGACAGACAGGCACCGAATCCCCGAACTCCCGCGCCTGGGCGTGGCCATCGTCACCATGGGCAACCGCCCCAAGGACGTGGACGCGCTGCTGGATTCGGTGGCCATGCAGGACGCGCCCCCGGTCCGCGTCGTCATGATCGGCAACGGCACGGTGCTGCCCGCGTACACCGGCTACCCCTTCGAGGTCACGACGGTCGAACTCGACGACAACCTCGGCTGCCCGGGCGGCCGCAACGTCGCGCTGGCCCGGCTCCGTGAGTTCGGCGACGTGGACGTGGCCGTCGAGCTGGACGACGACGGACTGCTCGTCGACGCCGATGTCTTCTCCACCATCCAGCGGCTGTACGCGGCCGACGCGCGGCTCGGCGTCGTGGGCTTCCGCATCGCGGACGAGCACGGCGAGACCCAGCGCCGTCACGTGCCGCGGCTGCGCGCCAAGGACCCGATGCGGCGCGGCCTCGTCACCGCGTTCCTGGGCGGCGGGCACGCCTTCTCGATGGACATGCTCGCCGAGACGGGCGACTGGCCCGCCGACTTCTTCTTCACGCACGAGGAGACGGACCTGGCATGGCGGGCGCTGGACGCCGGCTGGAAGGTCCTCTACGAGCCGTCGCTGCTGCTCCAGCACCCGAAGACCTCCCCGGCGCGGCACGCGGTCTACCACCGGATGACCGCCCGCAACCGGGTGTGGCTGGCCCGCCGTCGTCTTCCGCTCCTGCTGGTCCCCGTGTATCTGGGCGTCTGGACGGCGATCACGCTGCTGCGGACCCGCTCGCTCGGCGGTCTGCGCGCGTGGGCGGCCGGTTTCGTGGAGGGCGTACGCACCCCGGCCGGTGAGCGCCGCCCGATGAAGTGGCGCACGGTGTGGCGCATGACCCGGCTCGGACGTCCGCCGCTGATCTGACCTCGGGCCCGGTGGGGCCCCTGGACGAGCGGAGCTCGTCTCAGGGGCGCGGGGAACTGCGCGAGAAGCCCCACCGGCCGTCAGCCGGACGACGATCCGAGATCAGCCCTGCTGCGCGCGCCGCCGGCGAGTGGCGAACACCGTGCCCGCACCGGCGGCGACGACCAGCGCGGCAGCCGCGGCGAGCGGCCCCGCGGGGACATCGGCACCGGTGGACGCGAGAGCGCCGCCGACGGTCGAGCCGGTCGTGCCGGTGCCGCCGACGGTGCCCGCCCCGCCCGTGGTGCCCGAAGTACCGCCGGACGCACCGCCGTCGGAACCGCCGGAGCCGCCCGGCAGCGTCGCGTCCTCGTCGAGGGAGACCGCGGCGGTGACCGGGTCGAGCGCGGCGTCCGCCTCGTAGAACCCGCCGAACGCCTTGGCGCCGCCGGCGGTGAGGGTGGCCGAGGCGCCGTTCAGGGCGACGATGTCGTCCTTGGCGGTGAGGTCGCCGGAGCCGAGCTTCAGGGTGGCGACGGTCAGGTCGTCGTACGTGGTGACCTTGCCGGTCTCCCGGTCCTTGCTGGACACGTCGGCGACGAGCTTGCCGCCGGTGCCCTCCGCCGTGACGTGCAGATCGCTGAACTGCAGGTCGAGGGAGTAGGCGCCGTCCTCCTCGTGGCCGAGGAAGCGGACCTTGCCGGCGAACTTCGCGTCGAGGGACTTGGCGTCGGCGTCGTAGCTGCCGCTCGCGTCGCCGAACCGGTAGACGGATCCGTTCTTCGCGGCGCCGCCGCTCAGTTCGACCTTGCCCTTCGCGATGGGTCCGCTGATGTACGTACGGAAGGACTCCTTGACGCCCCAGTCCAGGTTGCCGTCGACGACCTCGCCGGAGACGGCCCCGGTGGGCTCGGTGGGCTCCGTGGAGGGGTCGGCGGTCTTGGTCGGCGTGGGCGTCTTCGTCGGCGTGGGCGTCTTGGTGGGAGTCGGCGTCTTCGTCGGCGTCGGCGAGGCGGTGGGCGCGGAGCCGGCCGTGACGGTCAGCGTCGCCGGGTCGAGCGCGGTGCCCTCCTTGTACATGCCGTTGAAGGCCGCGGCGCCCTTGGCGGTCAGGGTGGCCGGGATGTCCTTGAAGGTCATCGCGCCGCCCGCGCCCTGGCCGGGCCGGACCGCGGAGAGGTCGAGGGTGGCGAACTCGATGTCGTTCTGGACGGTGCCGTTGAGGGAGACGTCGGCGTCGATGTGGCCGGTGGTGCCGGACGTCACCACCTTCACGTCGCTGACCTTGATGTCGAAGCCGTGCGCCTTGGAGGCGAAGCGGACGGCACCCTTGAAGGCGGTGTCGGTGCCGTGGGTGGCCGTGTCGTAGGTGCCGGTGCCGCCACTGAAGGTGAACGGGCCGTTGTCGGCGGCCTGCGTGGCGCCGTCCGTCGCGTCGATCGACCCGGCGGCGATCCCCGTCACGTACTTGCGGAAAGACTCCTTGAGGCCCCAGTCGAGCGTGCCGTTCTTCAGCTCGATGCCGGAGGGAGCGCCGTCGGCGGCGGCCGCGGGCAGGACGAGCGCGCCGGCCCCGAGCGCGACGACGGTGGCCGTGGCGGCGGCGAGGGCTATGGGGTGTCTGGCGATGCGTGCCATGGGAGTGGTTCCTCCTTGGTGTGGAACTGGTTCGAGCGGGCTGTCAGGGGGTGGACAGCCGTTGCGGAGAGGGAAGTTCGCAGAGGGGGCCGGGGTCCGTCAGGAGTCCTGGGCGGTGCGGCGGCGGTGGCGGATCAGCAGGCCCCCGGCGGCGGCCAGGACGACCACGACGGCGGCGGCGATCCCGGCGACCGCTCCCCCGGGCAGGCCCGCGTCCGTCCCGGCCGCGGCCGGTTCGGCGGCCCGCGACGCCTTCGCCTTCGGGGTGGGCGTCGGCGACGCCGAGCTGCCGAGGTCGGGCAGGGCCGGCAGGCGCGCGTCCGAGTCGAGGGCGACGGCCAGGGAGACGGGGTCCATGGCGGTGCCCTTCTTGTACATCCCGCCGAACGCCTTCGCTCCGGCGGCGGTGAGCACGGCCGGGGCCTCGCTCACCTCGACGAGCCCGTCCGCGGCCTTGAGTTCGCCGGTCCTGAACGTCACGAGCGCGGCGTCCTTCGTGGTCCTGCCGTCGCTGGTCGTGTCGGCGCGCAGGATGCCCTTGCCATCGGCGACGGAGACAGTCACGTGCGCGAACTTCAGGTCGAGGCCGTGCTCGCCGGTGAAGCGGACGGACCCGTCGAAGTCGGCCTTCAGGGACTGCTTCTTCTTGTCGTACGTCCCCTTGCCCTTCGGGAAGCGGAACAGCGCGCCGCCGTCCTGGGCGCCGTCGCCGAGGGTCCACTCGCCCTGGGCGATGTCGCCGGTGACGTACTCGCGGAAGGTGCGCCGCACGCCCCAGTCGACGGCCCCGTCGTGGAGCTTCCCGGCGGCGTCCTGCTTCGCCTTCTTCGCCTTCTTCTCCGGGGACTCGGCCGGCTTGGCGGGCGTGGGCGACGCCTTCGCGGGTGCGACGTCCGCGGACAGGCTCACCGGGTCGAGCGCGGTGCCCGCCGTGTAGTAGCCGGCGAAGGACCGCGCGCCCTGTGAAGTGAGCGTGGCGGGAAGGTTGTTGAGGGCGACCGCGTTGCCGTCGCCCCGCATGTCGATCCCGCCGAGGGAGAGGGAGGCGAAGGGCACCTGGCGGGACGACGTGACCGCCCCGGTGCCCTTCGCCCTGCTCACGACATCGACGTACAGCGTCCCCGAGCCGCCCGCGATCCGGACGGTGGGATTGCTGATCGTCATGTCGAGTTCGTACGAGCCGTCGGCCTTCTTGTGGCCGACGAAGTGCACGCCACCGGAGAACGAGGACGAGAAGGCGCCGGTCGACCCGTCGTACGAGCCGCGCGCCGAGTGGAAGCGGAACTGGCTCGCGCCGACGGTGGCGGCGCCGCCCGTCAGGGCGTAGGTCCCCTGCGCGATGGGCCCGGTGATGTAGCTCTGGAAGGACGATTTCACGCCCCAGTCGAGCCGGCCGCCCTGCACGGTACGGGCGGCGGCGTGCGCGCCAGCGACCGGCAGCAGGGCGCCGAGCAGCGCGGTGAACAGGGTGACGGCAAGGACGCGGAGACGTATCCGGGCGCGTCGGGGCATGGCTCTTCCTCCGGGTGACCGTCACCAGACCCTGGCGACTTAGGTAAGGCTAACCTAAACTATGATCGCCTTTGTCAACAGCCCCTCTCACCACGACAGGACGGTGTCCGCGTGTCCACGCACGGCGCCCTCGCGCACTCCTCCCGACGGACGGGGGTGCTGATCTCCGTACTGCTCCTGGCGCTCGCGCTGGTCGCCACCGCCTGCTCGGGCACCACCACCGGGGCCACCGGATCGACCGGATCCACCGGGTCGCGGACCACCGCCGGGGCCGCGACGGCGGACCGCGTCGAGCCGCTCAGCCCGGCCCCCGCCCCGAAGCTGCCCGCCACGGTCACCTCGGCCGGCGGCGAGCGGGTCACCGTCCGCGCGGCGGACCGGATCGTGCCGCTCTCCGGCAGCCTCAGCGAGCTGGTGTTCACGCTCGGGCTCGGCGAGCACGTGGTCGCCCGGGACATCACCGCCACGTTCGCGCAGGCGGAGAAGCTGCCGGTGGTCACCCGCAACCACGACGTGTCCGCGGAGAGCGTGCTGTCCCTGAAGCCGGACCTGGTCCTGGCCGAGACCACGACCGGGCCCGCCGAGGCGATGCGGCAGATCCGCGACGCGGGCGTCCCGGTCGTCGTGATCGACCCGGCGACGGGCCTGTCCGACGTCGGCACCCGTATCGGGGCCGTCGCGAAGACGCTCGGCGTCCCGGCCGCGGGCAAGGAGCTGACGCGGCGTTCCGAGGACCGGATCGCCGCCGTGCGCCGGACGATCCCGAAGCCGAAGAGCGCGAAGGACCGGCCGCGGGTGGCCTTCCTCTATCTGCGCGGCTCGGCCTCCGTCTATCTCCTCGGCGGCAGGGAGTCGGGCGCCACCTCGCTGCTCGAAGCGGCCGGCGCGGTCGACGCGGGCGCGGCCTCCGGCCTGAGGAAGGACTTCACCGCGATCACCAGCGAGGCGCTGGCGAAGGCGGCGCCGGACGCGATCCTCGTCATGAGCAAGGGACTTGAGTCGGTCGGCGGGATCGACGGCATGGTGAAGATCCCCGGTGTCGCCGAGACCCCGGCCGGCGTGGACCGCAGGGTCGTCTCGGTCGAGGACGGCGTCCTGCTCAACTACGGCCCCCGCACCGACCAGGTGCTGCGCTCGATCGTGAAGCAGCTCTACGGAACGGACGGTGCCTGAGATGACGGCGACCGCGACCCCGCCGACGGCGGCCGGCCCGAAGACACCCGCCGCCCCGCCGGCCGGACGCCGCAGCACCGCCTGGCTGCTGACGGCCGGACTCGCCGCGGCCCTGCTGCTGCTCGCGCTGCTCTCCGCGGGCATCGGCGCCTACCACATCGCGCCCGGCGACATCCTGGCCTCGGTCCAGCACCGGGCCGGGCTGGGCGGTCACGCGCTCGACCGGGTCGGCGAATCGGTTCTGTGGAACGTGCGGCTGCCCCGCATCGTCCTCGCCCTCCTCGTCGGCGCCTCGCTCGGCTGCGCGGGCGCCCTGATGCAGGGCGTGTTCGGCAATCCGCTCGCCGAGCCCGGCGTCATCGGCATCTCGTCGGGCGCGGCGGTCGGCGCGGTCGGCTGCATCGCGCTCGGCCTGAACTTCTTCGGTACGTGGACGATCACGGTCTGCGCGTTCGTGTCGGGCCTCGCGACGGTGCTCGTCGTCTACGTCATGTCCCGCTCGGGCGGCCGCACGGAGGTCGTCACGCTGATCCTGACCGGCATCGCCGTGAACGCCTTCGCGGGCGCGCTGATCGGCCTGTTCCTCTCCTACGCGGACACGGCCGCCGTCAACCAGATCACGTTCTGGCAGCTCGGCTCGCTGGCACAGGCGACCTGGCCGAAGGTGCTCGCGGTGCTGCCCTGCGCGGCGGTCGGCCTGCTCGTCGCACCCTTCTACTCCCGCAAGCTGGACCTCCTCTCCCTCGGCGAACGCCCGGCGCGGCACCTCGGCGTGGACGTGGAGAAGCTGCGGATCACTCTCATCCTCGTCATCGCCCTGCTCACGGCGGCGGCCGTGGCGGTCTCCGGCGTCATCGGCTTCGTGGGCCTGGTGATCCCGCACCTGCTGCGGATGCTGGCCGGGCCGGGGCACCGCTTCCTCGTCCCCGGCAGCGCGCTCGGCGGGGCGGTCGTCCTGGTGGCGGCCGATCTCGCGGCGCGCACGGTGGCGGCGCCCGCCGAACTCCCCATCGGGGTGCTCACCGCACTCACCGGCAGCCCGTTCTTCTTCTGGCTGCTGCGCCGCACCCGCCGCAAGCAAGGAGGCTGGGCATGAAGAGGTGGACCCGCTCACGGACGCTCCCCGCGCGCCACGCGCCCGGCGCCACGGTCGCCGAGGCCCGCGCCCTCCGCGTCGACCTGGGCGGCAGGACCGTGCTGTCCGGCGTCGACCTGACGGTGCGGGCGGGCGAGGTACTGGCCCTGGTCGGCCCCAACGGCGCCGGAAAATCGACCCTGTTGGCGGCGCTGGCGGCGGACATGTCCGCCACCTCGGGCGACCTCCTGCTCCACGACCGCCCGGCCGCCGCCTGGTCCGCGCCCGAACTGGCCCTGCGCCGCGCCCTGTTGCCCCAGTCGGCGACGCTGTCCTTCCCGTTCCCGGTGGCGGACGTCGTACGGATGGGCCGGGCGCCCTGGGCGGGCACGGCGCACGAGGACGAGGACGACGCGGTGATCGCGGCGGCGCTGGCGGCGACGGAGACGACGGCCTTCACCGCCCGCCCCTTCGCCGCGCTGTCCGGCGGCGAACGGGCCCGGGTGGCCCTCGCCCGGGTCCTCGCCCAGTCCGCGCAGCTCCTCCTCCTGGACGAGCCGACGGCCGCCCTCGACCTGCGCCACCAGGAACTGGTCCTGCGCGTCTGCCGGGACCGGGCCGCCGCCGGCGACGCGGTGGTGGTGGTCCTGCACGACCTGGGCCTGGCCGCGGCCCACGCCGACCGGGCGGCGGTCCTCCACGACGGCCGGGTGACAGCGGCGGGCCCCCCGTCCGAGGTCTTCACCGGTCCACTGCTCAGCGAGGTGTACCAACACCCGGTGGAAGTACTCCCACATCCGGGGAACGGGGCGCCTTTGGTGGTGCCGGTGCGGGCCTGACTGCTTGGCTTGGCCGCATGACAGTCGTCGTCACCAGCCTCATAGCGGTCATCGGCACCTTGCTCGGTGCGGCCCTGACCCCCGTCCTCCAGGGCCGCGCCACGGCCCGCTCCGAGCGGCGGCCATCGAGGCGATGTTCCGGGTGGAGCTGCTGACCGACGCGCCGGCCCTGGTCTCCAATTCATCGCCGCGTCCCGGCCCTACGTCCGCAGCCCTTGAGTCCCACCGGAAGAAGGGGGCAGACGAGTCGGGCTGTACGCCGGGTTCTGTACCCCGGGACCTCGCGGTCGTCGGGGTGACGGCCATCCATCTAGGGCCGGTGTTGCCACCGGCCTCGTGCGGTCTACCCGCGAACTCGGGCGGGCAGCCCTCGATCGTCCGCGCAGGAGCACCGGGGTGCTCCCTCTTGACCTTGCTCCAGGTGGGGTTTACCTAGCCGCCTGAGTCACCTCAGGCGCTGGTGGTCTCTTACACCACCGTTTCACCCTTACCCGGTGCCGAAGCGCCGGGCGGTCTGTTTTCTGTGGCACTGTCCCGCGGGTCACCCCGGGTGGCCGTTAGCCACCACCTTGCCCTGTGGAGCCCGGACGTTCCTCGGGAGGTTCCGGAGAACCTCACGCGGCCGCCCGCCCGGCTCGTCTGCCGTCCGGCCATCCTACCCGGACCGCGATCAGCGGAACGCCGCCACGGCGGGCCTCAGCCGCGCAGCGCCCGCGCCCCCGTAGCCCACGCCCCGGCAAGATCCGCGCCGGCGGGGAACCGGCCGTGGATCTCCAGGATCACCATGCCGTGGGCGAACGCCCATGCCGCGCGGGCCAGGTCCTGGTCGCCGGCGCAGACCCGCATCAGGGGCGCCGCCGCCCGGTCCTCCAGGCCCTCGGGGAGGGCGTGGCGGGGCAGGGGGCGCTCGGTGGCGAGGCAGTAGAGGTGGGGGTGGGCGAGGGCCCAGGCGCGGTAGGCCGCCATCAGCGCGGGCAGCGATCCGGGGGCCGTGCGGCCCGCCTCCTCGCAGGCCTCGGCCGACTCGGTGAGCATCTGCGCGACGAGTTCGGCCTCCACGGCGTACTTGTCGGGGAAGTGCTTGTAGAGGGACGGGGCCCTGATGCCCAGGCGGTCGGCCAGGGCCCGCATGGTGAGGGCGTCGGGGCCTGACTCCTCCAGCAGGGCCCTGGCCTCCGCCGCGATCTCGGTGGCGCGGGGCGTGAGCCGCCGCCCGGTACCGGCCTCAAGCACGCTGGAAGCCCTCCTTGGTCCGCAGTCCGTAGCCGAAGGCGCGATCGTACGAGATGTGGGCGAGCCAGCCGCACAGGCCCGCGAAGACCGGCGCCCAGGCGAGGGGCAGCAGCGTGTACGCGACCATCAACGCCAGCGGGACCAGGGCGCGGTGGGCCGCGTTGTAGAACGGCACCGCGCGAGCGGGGAGCTGTCCCTTCTCGACGTGCCGCGCGTCGCCGGCCGCCACCAGGAAGGTCAGGTCGGGCGCGATGAAGAAGGCGAGCGCGCACACCGCCGCGAGCCAGCCGTGGTTCACGCCCTCCAGGACCGCGAACGCCGACCAGAAGAGCGCGTTGGCGAGCCAGGCGGCGCGACGGACCGTGCGCAGAACGGGCCTGGGCGCCGTGGCCGTGCTGGGGGCGGTGGTGCTCATCGGGGCCTCCCGGAGAGTGCGGCGTTCGATGGCTAACAGCGTTAGCTGGACGGTACGAGAACCGTACGGCTAACAGTGTTAGCCGTCAAGCCTCCGCTTGACCCTGCCGCAACGTCAACGTTTCTACTGAGGGCATGCGGATCGGAGAGCTGGCCCGGGTCGTCGGGGTCACCACACGCGCCATCAGGCACTACCACCACCTCGGGCTGCTGCCCGAGCCCGAGCGGCTCGGCAACGGGTACCGGGAGTACGCCCTGCGGCACGCCGTGGAGCTGGCCCGGATCCGGCGGCTGACCGAGCTGGGGCTCGGGCTGGCCGAGGTGCGGGACGTGCTCGCCGAGGACGCCGGGCGGGACCTCGTGGAGGTGCTCGCCGAGCTGGACGACGATCTCGCACGCCAGGAGGCCGCCCTGCGCGAGCGGCGGCTCCGGCTGCGGGCGCTGCTCGACGACGCCGAGCGGCAGGGCGGGCTGCCCGCGGGAAGCCCGCTCTCCCCCGAACTCGCCGCGTTCTTCGCCGGGCTGGGGGACGTCGACCTCGATTCACCGATGGCCGCGAAGGACCGTGAGGTGCTGGCCCTCGTCGACGCGACGGCACCGCCCGAGGCCCGCGCCCGGCTGATGGCCGTCCTGGTCCCCGCGCTCACCGCACCGGGCGCCCTGGACGCCGTACGCGAGGTGTACGCGCTGCTCGACGCGCTCGCCGACGCCGGGCGCGACGACCCGCGGGTGGCCGAGGCGGCCCGCGCGCTGCTCGGCTGCCTGCCGGAGGACCTGCCGACGCCGGAGGGCATCGAGCAGCACGCGCTCCTCGACGCGTTCCTCGCCGACTTCTCCCCCGCGCAGGCGGAGGCCGTGCGGCTCGCGATGCGGATGGCGGAGGAGGAGCGGTGAAGCACGTTCTGCGGCACGAGCTGCGAGTGCTGGCGAGCCTCGGGATGTGGGTGGCGCGGCGGCGGCACGGTGTCCCGGCGGGGGCCGGCGTCTTCCCGTACGCGCGGGGGCAGGCCGTGATGATGTACGCGTTCGTGTTCGTCTGCGTCGTCGAGTCGTGCGGGATGTGGGTGCTGCTGCGCGGCCTACCGGTGCTGCACGGCATCGTCCTGGTGCTCGACGTCTACACGGTGCTGATGGTGCTCGGGCTGCACGCCGCCGCCGTCACCCGGCCGCACGTGGTCACGGACGACGCGCTGCGGGTGCGCCGCGGGGCCCAGGTGGACCTGCGCGTTCCGTTCGAGCGGATCGCGCGGGTGCGGCGGGAGAACCGGTTCACGCACACCCCCGCCGACGGCGAACTCGATCTGGACGTGGGCGCCCAGACCACCGTGACCCTTGAACTCGACTCCCCTGTGCGGCACTTCGGCTTCTTCGGGCGGGCCAGCGACGTGCGGGTCGTGCGGCTGTACGCGGAGGACGGCGACGGCCTGCACCGGGCGCTGACCGACGCGCTCACGCGGGCGCGAACAGCACCTTCGCCCGTCCCGGATCCGCCTGCGTGAGCCGTACCCGCAGCTGCTCCCCCAGCGGCAGCGCGGTCGTGCCGCCCTCGATCCGGGCGACCACCGCCGGATCGGTCAGCTGCACGGTGCCGACCGCCGGTTCGTGGTCCTTCACGTCGACCACCACGGCGTCGAACAGGTCCCCGATCCGGTTGCGCAGCAGCGCCGCCTCGACGATGTCGACGCACTCGCGCTCCACGGTGTTCGCGCGCCGGGTGCCGTCGGCCATCTCCTTGGGCAGGCCGGGCAGCGCCGCGAGCACCCACTCCGGCGGGGCCTGCCCGGCGGCAGCGGCCAGGCACAGCTCGGAGGCGTAGCGGTCGACGAGGCGGCGCAGCGGCGCCGTGCAGTGCGTGTACGGGGCGGCGACGGCGGCGTGCGTGGTCAGTTCGGGCAGGTCGCCGCCGGTGAACACCGTGTAGCCCGCGCCGCGCAGCAGCGTCGTGCACTCCTGGAGGAAGGCCGCGTGGTGCGGGTTCGCCGGGTCGAGGGAGCGGACGAGGGCGGAGTACGGGACGTGGTGCGGCCAGTCGATGCGCAGCGCCTTCGCGGTGTGGTGCAGGCGGCCCACGGCGCCGTCGGGGGCGGCGGGCAGGGTGCGCAGTACGCCGTTGCCCGCGGCGAGCATCAGGTCGGCGGCGGCCATGCCGGTGAGCAGGGAGATCTGGGCGTTCCAGGAGTCGGCGGGCAGCGGGGCGCGGAAGGCCAGCTCGTAGTCGCCGCCGGTGGTGACAATCTCCTGCTCGGGGACGTCGAGGGAGATGCCGCCGCGCTCGGTCTCCAGGCGTTCGCGCAGCGTTCCGATGTCGCGGAGCAGGGCGACGGGTTCCTCGGCGGTGCCGTCGTCGATGGCCCGCTGCACGCCCGCGTAGTCCAGCTTGGCGCGGCTGCGCACGAGGGCACGGACGACGTCGGTGGC
Source organism: Streptomyces sp. HUAS MG91 (assembly GCF_040529335.1). Taxonomy (GTDB): domain Bacteria; phylum Actinomycetota; class Actinomycetes; order Streptomycetales; family Streptomycetaceae; genus Streptomyces; species Streptomyces tabacisoli. Next base: position 2,536,282 of record NZ_CP159534.1, read on the forward strand.
GACGGTCCGCCCGTCCGCGTCGAGGTCGATCGTCCACAGCACGGCGGGGCGGGTCCGGTCCGGCAGCAGGCTGGCCGCGCCCTCGCTGAGCACGGTCGGGTGCAGCGGCGTCCGGGTGTCGGGGAAGTACAGGGTCGTCACGCGGCGGTGGGCCTCGGCGTCGAGCGCGCCGCCGGGTGCGACGAAGGCGGCGACGTCGGCGATCGCGTACCGCACCCGGTAGCCGCCCCCGGGCCGCCGCGACAGGTGCATGGCCTGGTCGAGGTCGGTGGAGGTGGGCGGGTCGACGGTGAAGAAGGGGATGCCCGTCTCGTCGCGCTCGGGCGGTCGCGGCGCGGCGGCGGCCGCCTCGGCCTCGGCGAGCACGTCGGCCGGGAACTCCTCGGGCACGTCCAGTCGCTCGCGCAGGTCGCGCAGCACGGCACCGAGCGGCTCGCGCGCCGCGCCGGTCACACGGAGGTGGCGCAGGGGCATGGCACCGAGCGTAGGCGTCGGTGGGCCGGTCGGCACGCCGTACGCTGGGCTGTCGGTCGACCGTTGTTCCGTGTTTCCGTACGTGCATTACGTGTATGAGGAGAGCCCGTGCTTGTGCTGTTGCCGCCGTCGGAGGGTAAGGCCGCTTCCGGACGCGGGGCGCCGCTGAAGCCGGAGGGGCTGTCGCTGCCGGGGCTCGCTGGGGCGCGGGCCACCGTCCTGGACGAGCTGGTCGAGCTGTGCGCCGCCGACGAGGAGAAGGCTCGGGAGGTGCTGGGCCTGAGCGAGGGGCTGCGCGGCGAGATCGCGAAGAACGCCGGGCTGCGCACGGCCGGGGCCCGGCCCGCCGGGGAGATCTACACCGGGGTGCTCTACGACGCCCTGGACCTGGCCTCGCTCGACGCCGCCGCGAAGAAGCGGGCCGCGCGCTCGCTGCTCGTCTTCTCCGGGCTGTGGGGGGCGGTGCGGGTGACGGACCGGATTCCGTCGTACCGCTGCTCGATGGGCGTGAAGCTGCCGGGGATCGGTGCGCTGGGCTCGTACTGGAAGGCGCCGATGGCCGAGGTGCTGCCCGAGGCGGCCGGGGACGGGCTGGTGCTCGATCTGCGCTCGGCGGCGTACGCGGCGGCCTGGAAGCCGAAGGGCGAGCTGGCGGAGCGGACGGCCGGGGTGCGGGTGCTGCACGCGCCGACCCGCAAGGTCGTCAGCCACTTCAACAAGGCGACCAAGGGCCGGATCGTCCGGTCCCTGCTCCAGTCCGGCGCCGCACCGGCGGGACCGGCCGAACTCGTCGACGCGCTGCGCCGGTTGGGCTACACGGTCGAGGTCGAGGAGCCCGCGAAGCCGGGGCGGGCGTGGAACCTGGACGTGCTGGTGGACGAGATCCACTGAGACAGAGCAGACTCGCCGATTGCAGCATGCGCAACGACCTTTGCGCATGCTGCGTGGCGCGAGGCAGGATGAGGCCATGACCTCGCCTGCCGCAGCCACCGCCGCGTCCGCCTCCGTGCTGGACCTCGCCCCCGTCATCCCCGTCGTCGTCGTGGAGGACGCCGCCGACGCGGTGCCGCTCGCGCGGGCGCTGGTCGCGGGCGGGCTGCCCGCGATCGAGGTGACCCTGCGCACGCCCGCCGCGCTCGACGCGATCCGCGCGATCGCGGCGGAGGTGCCGGAGGCGGTCGTCGGCGCGGGCACCGTCATCTCGCCGGCGAACGTCGCCGACTCGGTGGCCGCCGGGGCCCGTTTCCTGGTCAGCCCGGGGTGGACGGACGCGCTGCTGGTCGCGATGCGCGGGTCCGGGGTGCCGTTCCTGCCGGGCGTCTCCACGACGTCCGAGGTCGTGGCGCTGCTGGAGCGGGGCGTGCGCGAGATGAAGTTCTTCCCGGCCGAGGCCGCCGGGGGCGCCGCCTACCTGAAGTCCCTCGCCAGTCCCCTGCCGCAGGCCCGGTTCTGCCCGACCGGCGGTGTCTCCCCGGCCAACGCGGGCTCGTACCTGGCGCTCAAGAACGTCGGCTGCGTCGGCGGGAGCTGGATGCTGCCGGGCGACGCGATCGCCGCGAAGGACTGGGGCCGCGTCGAGTCGCTGGCCCGCGAGGCGTGCGCTATCGCAGGTGAGCTGTCTCGTTGAGCAGGCGCACGCTCGCGTTGCCGTCCGCGTAGTACGCGATCGCGCTGAGGGACGCCGCCGAGACGTCCATCTTGAACAGGGCCTCGGGCGGTGCGCCGAGGGCTAGCCGCACCAGGGTCTTGATCGGGGTCACGTGCGTGACCAGGAGGACCGTGCGGCCCCGGTGGGTCTCGGTGAGACGGTCGCGGGTCGCCGCGACGCGGGCCGCCACCGTCGCGAAGCTCTCGCCGCCGCCGGTGGGGGGCGCGTCCTGGGAGGCCAGCCAGGCGTTCATGTCGGCCTGGTGACGGTCCCGTACCTCTTTGAAGGTCAGGCCCTCCCACGCGCCGAAGTCCGTCTCGCGCAGGCCGTCCTCGGTCGTGACGTCGAGGTGCAGGCGGGCCGCCACGGTCCGGGCCGTTTCCTGGCAGCGCTTCAGGGGGGATGCCACGATCGCCTCGATCGTGCCTCGTTCGTGCAGCGCCGCCGCCGCCCGGGTCGCCTGGTCCCGGCCCGTGTCCGAGAGGGACGGGTCGGTACCGCCGCTGCCCGAGAAGCGTTTCTCGGGGGTGAGGGCGGTTTCGCCGTGCCGGAGCAGGACGAAGGTGGTGGGGGTGCCGAGGTCCGGGCCCGCGCCTCTGGCGGGGCCCGCCTGGGCCCCGCCGGAGGGCCGGCGCACTAGAGGCCCGACTCCGAGGTGCGGACCAGGATGCGGTGGCAGTTCTCGCAGCGGACCACGGCGTCGGGGGCCGCGGCGCGGACCTCGTTCAGCTCGGTGATGTTCAGCTCCAGGCGGCAGCCCTCGCAGCGGCGCTGGAAGAGCTTGGCGGCGCCGACGCCGCCCTCCTTCTCGCGGAGCTTGTCGTAGAGCTTCAGCAGGTCGGCCGGGATCGAGGCCGCGACGACCTCGCGCTCCTTGGTGACCGAGGTCGCCTCGGTGTCCAGCTCGCCGGCGGCCTGGTCGCGGCGGGCCGTCGCGTCGTCGATCTTCGCCTGGACGGAGGCGAGGCGGTCGGTCAGCTCGCTCACCCGCTCCTGCGCGGACTCACGGCGCTCCATGACCTCGAGGACGACGTCCTCCAGGTCGCCCTGGCGCTTGGCGAGCGAGGCGATCTCCCGCTGGAGGTTCTCCAGGTCCTTGGGCGAGCTGACGGTGCCGGAGTCGAGGCGCTTCTGGTCGCGGGCGGCACGCTGGCGGACCTGGTCGACGTCCTGCTCGGCCTTGGTCTGCTCGCGGGAGCAGTCGCTCTCCTCGGTGGTCGCGGCGACGTGCAGGTCACGCAGCTGCGTGAGGTCCTTGCCGAGCGACTCCAGTTCGGCGTGCTCGGGCAGCGACTTCTTCTTGTGCGCGAGCTGCTGGAGGCGGACGTCCAGGTCCTGGACGTCCAGGAGACGGATCTGGTCGGCGGGCGCGGCGTTCAGTTGGGGGCTCCAAAGGTAGTCAGGGGGCTGTTGGACGCCGCGTGGGCGGTCCAGGGGTCGGTGGGTGTGCGCGAGACGTGGACGCGCAGGCCCCAGCCTTCGCGGTCGGAGATCTGCTCCAGCTGGCTCGCGGCCAGCTCGCACCACGGCCACTCGGTGGCCCAGTGCGCGGCGTCGAGCAGCGCGAGGGAGGAGTGCTCGCGGGCCTCGCTCACCGGGTGGTGGCGCAGGTCGGCCGTGAGGAAGGCGTCGACGCCCGCGGCGCGTACGTCGTCGAAGAGGCTGTCGCCGGAGCCGCCGGAGACCGCGACGGTACGGATCGTCGCGTCGAGGTCGCCCGCGACCCGGATGCCCTGGGCGGTGGCGGGGAGGCGGTCGGCGGCAGTGCCCGCGAGTTCGCGCAGGGTCACCGGGTGGTCGAGTTCACAGATCCGGCCGAGGCCGCGGCGGCCCGCGGGGTCCGCCGGGTCGGGCACCAGGGGGCGTACGACGCGGAGGCCGAGGGCGCCCGCGAGCGCGTCGCTGACGCCGGGGTCGGCCTTGTCGGCGTTGGTGTGGGCGACGTGCAGCGCGATGTCGTTCTTGATCAGGGTGTGGACGACCCGGCCCTTGAAGGTGGACGCCGCGACCGTCGTCGTACCGCGCAGATAGAGCGGGTGGTGCGTGATCAGCAGGTCCGCGCCCAGCTTCACGGCCTCGTCGACGATCTCCTGGACCGGGTCGACGGCGAACAGCACCCGGCCGACCTGGGCGTCCGGGTCGCCGGCGACCGTGCCGACCGCGTCCCATCCCTCGGCGAGGGAGGCGGGCCAGAGGGCGGCGAGCGCGGCGGTTACTTCAGACAGGCGGGGCACGCAGACAGGTTACCTGCGCCGCGTGCCCCTTCCCTAAGCGTGGCTACTTGACCAGGTTCGCGCGCAGGTCCTTCAGGACCTCGTCGGCCGCGGTGACGCCGAGTCCGAGGTACCAGGTCTCGTCCGGGACGTCCTTGGCCTGACCGTCCTTGACCGCGCCGAGCTTCTTCCACAGCGGGTTGCCCTCGGCGGTGGAGCGCTGGGTCTTCTTCGCGTCGCCGTAGACGCCGGTGAAGATCCAGTCGGCGTCCGCGGAGTCGATCTTCTCCGGGCTGATCTCCGTCGCCAGGTCGTCGATCTGCTGGTTCTTCGGGCGCGGGATGCCGGCGTCGTCGAGGATCGTGCCGATGAAGGAGGCCTTCGCGTAGAGGCGGATGCGGTCCGGCATGTAGCGGAGCATCGTCACGGTCGGGGCCTTGCCGCCGTTCGCCTTCTTCACGTCGGCGCCGAGCTGCTTCACGTTCTTGTCGTACGCGGCGAGGTTCGCCTCGGCCTTGGCCTTCTCGTCGAGGGCGGACGCGTTGAGGAGGTAGTTCTCCTTCCACGTGAAGCCCGGGCGGATGGAGAAGACGGTGGGGGCGATCTTCGAGAGCTGCGGGTAGAGCTTGGCGGCGCGCAGCTCGCTGCCGAGGATCAGGTCGGGGTGGAGGTTCGCGATGGCCTCCATGTTGAGGGCGTTGATGGTGCCCACGTTCTTGGGGCTGCCCGCGTCCTTCTTGAGGTAGGACGGGATGCCGTCGTCGCCCTCGGTGGGGGCGTAGCCGACCGGCTTGATGCCGAGCGAGACGACGTTGTCGAGCTCGCCGACGTCGAGGACGACGACGCGCTGCGGCTTCGTCTTGATCTCGGTCTTGCCCAGCGCGTGGGTGAGGGTGCGCGGGAACTCCCCGGCCTTCGCCGTCGTGCCCATCTTCGCCGTCTGCTCGGCGGCCTTGGAGAAGTCGTCGCCGCCCTGCGCCACGGCCTTGGAGCCGGCGCCGTTGTCCTTGCCCGCCTTGTCCGCGCCGTCGTCCCCGGAGCCGCAGGCGGTGAGGGCGAGTGCGGCGGCCGCCGTGGCGGCCAGGGCCGCGACGCGCGTACGGGGAGGTATGAGCATGGCTTTGCTCCAGTTCCGGGCGCACAAGATGTGCACAGCAATTGGTTAGGCAAACCTAACATCAGGCCGGTCGGGGGCTCTTCGCCGCTCCCCCAGCACATCCGGCGCACGCCTCTCAGCAGATTGCGGGCACGGCCACCCTTTGGTGTGAAGCGGGCGGTCGTGAATGCCCTGGAGGTACGTACGAAAACTAGCTTCGGCCTTGGAGAACACCAGAGGGGGGACGAGCGGAGGTGACAGATCCCCATGACGGCCTTGGCCCTGGAGACAGCGCCGGAGATGCGGCCCCGGCCGCCGCGCGCCGGTTGTGTGATCACGGCGGACGCGTCGTACGCGGCGCGGCTCGCGCACGACGGCACCTCGTGGTTCCCGCAGCGGTGGACGCTCGACGGTCCTGAGCCGTACGCGGTGCCGCTGCCCGGCCGCCAGCCCGAGGAGCCGGACACCGACGTGCTGCCGCTGACCGACGGGCGGGTGCTGATCCGGCGCCGGGCCGACGGCCGGCGCCATCTGTTCGCGCTGCTGTACCCGACGGGCCCGGAGACGGGCGAGGTGCCGCTCGGCGCCGTGGAGTGCGGGGAGCTCGACCTGCTGCCGCCGTCGCCGGACGGGCGCAGCGCCTACGCCCTGGAGCCGGGTGAGAAGTCCACCCATGTGTGGCTGGTGGCGGGCGGCGCGTTCGGTCCCGAGCATGTCGCCGAGGTGCCGGGGCGGTGTTCGGGCGGGGTGTGGCTGGACCGTGCGGGGCGGCTGCTCGCGCTGGACCGGGAGCCGGCGGACGGGGGGCCCGTCAAGACGGTCGCGGTCGATCTGGAGCGGGGCGGCGAGGTGACGCCGCTGCTCCAGATCACCGAGGAGAGCGACGACCGGCTGCTCATCGCCGATCTCGACAGCGGGCTCATCCTGGTCCGCTCGGACGCGGCGACGCCGGGGGCGCCCCGGCTCGGCTGGGGTGTGCTGGGCTCGACGCTGCCGGTCCGCTTTCCGCAGGCGCTGCGGGTCGCGGACTGCACGGTGACGCCGTTCGCGGTGCAGCCCGGGCAGACGCTTCTGCCGGAGAGCTGCGCGGTGGCGCTGCGGATCGACGGGCCAGCGGAGGGCGCGCCCTGGCTGGGGCTGTGGCGGCCGTCCGACGGAACGATGCATCAACTGCCCGCTCCGGCAGGCTGGTTGACCGGGAGCGGGTTCTGGTCACGCGAAGGAGTGCTTTCTCTTCCTTGTGTGACGCGGGAGGTGTCGTGCGGGCTCGCCCGGGTATCCGCCCCTGAGCCATCGGTTCCGGCCGCGGACGGACAGCCCGCACCGGCCGTGCCCGGGGCTCCGTCGGCACCGCGTCCGGTCCCCCTGGGGCAGGCGCCGCTCGGTGGGCGCAAGGCGGGTGGTTAGACTCGCCGGGCTGTAAGTCAAGGATCTTGTAAGGGTTTACGGGGTGAGTTTTCCGATGACGGAAAGCAACGGCAGGAACGGCACGACGGACACCATGGAGCGCCACGAGCGCGTGGAGGCCACGGCCTCCGGTGGCTCAGGGCGGCACCGCGGCGCGGTGGCCGCGTCGGCGGCGGCTCCGAGTGAGCAGCCCGAGCCGCGTGGGCGGCATCGGGGGGCACGGGCCGACGAGGTCTAAGGTCCGTTCAGGACAGCACGGAGGGGCCCGGTGACGGTTCACGTCGCCGGGCCCCTCCTGTCGTGTCAGCCGTGCTTGAGGCCGAGCACCTCCGCCGCCGCGAAGGTCTCGTTCGGCGGGCGGTCCTGGTAGTGCGGGGTGAGCAGCGCGTCGAGTTCGTCGTACGTGAACGCGTCCTTCTCCGTGTCGAACTTCGCCCGTACCTGCGGCCGTTCGACGATGGCCACCATGCCGCCGTGCACGACGAGGAGCTGGCCGTTGACGTGCGACGCGGACGGTCCCGAGAGGTAGCCGACCAGCGGGGCCACGTGTTCGGGGGCGAGCGGGTCGAGGCCGTCGGCGGGCTCGGCGAACCCGGCGAAGACGTCTTCCGTCATCCGGGTGCGGGCCCGGGGGCAGATGACGTTCGCCGTGACGCCGTACTTGGCGAGGGCCAGGGCGGTGGACGTGGTCAGGCCGACGATTCCGCCTTTCGCCGCCGCGTAGTTGGGCTGGCCCGCGCTGCCCGCCAGGAACGCCTCCGAGGAGGTGTTCACGATGCGGCCGTAGACCGGGGCGCCGGTCTCCTTGGAGCGGGTGCGCCAGTGGCGGGCCGCGAAATGGGTGGTGTTGTAGTGGCCCTTGAGGTGGACGTGGATGACCGAGTCCCATTCGTCCTCGGTCATCGAGAAGATCATGCGGTCGCGCAGGATGCCGGCGTTGTTGACCAGGATGTCGAGCTGTCCGTAGGTGTCGATCGCCAACTGGACCAGTTCTTCGGCCTGTTGGTGGTCGGCGACGTCGCCGGTGTGGGCGGTGGCGGCGCCGCCCGCGTCGCGGATCTCCCGGGCCACCTGGTCGGCCGGGGTGGCGTCGGACTCGCCCGAGCCGTCCCTGCCGGGCTGTCCGAAGTCGTTGACGACGACGTTGGCGCCGAGGCGGGCCAGTTCCAGCGCCTCGGCCCGGCCGAGCCCGCGGCCTGCGCCGGTGACGATTGCCGTGCGGCCCTTGAGCGGGGTTGACATGGGGTTTCCTCTCGGTCGTCGGGTGCGGCTCTCGTCGTGGCTGGTCGCGCAGTTCCCCGCGCCCCCGGCAGAATCAGCCCCTCCGGCGATTGAGGAGCGGGGTCCGGGGCGGAGCCCCGGGTCCCGGTGAGCTCGTCGGGTGCGGCGCCGCCGTGGTTCCCCGCGCCCCCGGCGGGGCTAGATCTCGATGCACGTACGCAGGGCGGCGCCCGTGCGCATCTGGTCGAGGGCCTCGTTGATCTCGGCCAGGGGGACCCGGTGGGTGATCAGGGACTCCAGGTCGATGCGGCCCGCCCGCCACAGGGCGATGGCACGCTCGTAGGACGCGAGGACGTCACCGCCGCCGTACATGGACGGCAGGATGCGCTTCTCGTCGAAGAACAGCTCGAACATGTTGAGCTGGAGCACGTCGTCCATGGCGCCCGCGCCGACGACGACGAGCGTGCCGCCGCGCCGCGTGGTCTCGTACGCGGTGCGGGCCGTGGCCGACTTGCCGACGACCTCGAAGACGTAGTCGAAGCCCTCGCCAGCCGTGATCCGCTGCTTGGCGTCGGCCAGTCCGTCGGGCGACACCGCCTCCGTCGCGCCGAACTTGAGCGCCGCCTCGCGCCGCGACTCCACCGGGTCGACGGCCACGATCTGGGCGGCGCCCTTGAGCCGGGCCCCCTGGATCGCGGAGATGCCGACGCCGCCGCACCCGATGACCGCCACCGACGAACCGGCGGCCACATCCGCGGTGTTGATGGCCGAGCCGAGCCCGGTGGTGACACCGCAGCCGATCAGCGCGGCGATGTCGAACGGGACGTCGTCGGGGATCGGCACCGCGCAGCCCGCGTCCACCACGACCTCCTCGGTGAACGTGCCGGTGCCCGCGAAGCCGAAGACGTCACCGCCGGGACGCTTGAAGTTGGGGGTGCCGGCGTTCATGAACCCGGCGAGGCAGAGCTGGGTCTGCCCGCGCTTGCAGGCCGGACAGGCGCCGCAGGCGGGCAGCCAGCAGACGAGGACCCGCTGGCCGACGCTCAGCCCGGCGACCCCGTCACCGACGTCGACGATCTCCCCGGCACCCTCGTGGCCGGGGACGAACGGCGCGGGCTGCGGCAGGACGCCGTTCATCGCGGAGACGTCGGAGTGGCACAGGCCCGTCGCCCGGACCCGGATCCTCACCTTCCCCGGACCGAAGCCGACCGCCTCGACGTCGTCGAGTACCTCGAGTTTGTCCTGGCCTATCTCGTGCAGTACGGCTGCTCGCATGGGGTGCGGCTCCTTCGCGTCTCTGCTGCGTGTACGTCCCTGCGTGTGTACGTCCCTGCGTGTACGTCGATCAGGTGTGGTCGATGAGCGTGTCCGCCAGGACCGGGGCCTCGTCGCGCTCCACGGCCGTCACCGTCACCTGCACCCGGTTCGGCTGCTGCCACATGCGCACGCGCAGCGTCTCGCCGGGGAAGACGACGCCGGCGAAGCGCGTGCTGTAGCGGGTGACGCGGGAGACGTCGCCGTCGAGGGCCGTGTCGACGACGGCCTTGAGGGTCATGCCGTAGCTGCACAGGCCGTGCAGGATCGGCCGGTCGAAGCCGGCGAGCTTGGCGAACTCGGGGTCCGCGTGCAGCGGGTTCCAGTCACCGGAGAGGCGGTACAGCAGGGCCTGGTCCTCGCGGATCGGGCGGTCGACGGTGCGGTCGGGCGCGCGGTCCGGGATCTCCAGGCGCTCGGAGGGCCCGCGCTCGCCGCCGAACCCGCCCTCGCCGCGCACGAAGATCTGGGAGTCGGCGGTCCACAACGGCCCGTCGGCGTCGGCGACCTCGGTGCGCAGGACGAGGACGGCGGCCTTGGTCTTGTCGTAGACGGCGGCGACCCGGGAGGTGGTCGTCGCCGTGCCCTTCACCGGGATCGGGCGGTGCACCTCGATGGTCTGGCCGCCGTGCAGGACGTGCGCGAGGTTCACGTCGACGCCCGGGGAACTGAGCCCGCCGACGACTCCCATGCCCGCGCCCGCGACGGTCGCGAAGCTCGGCAGGACGTGCAGCTTCGACTCCAGGGTGTAGCGCAGCTCGTCGGGGTCGGTGGCGGGGACACCGGCGCCCAGGCCCAGGTGGTAGAGCTGGATGTCCTTGTGGTCCCAGGTGATCCCGGCGGACCTGGGTTCGGCGGCCACGGCCTTCGCTGCGTCGATGGGCATCAGACAGGCGCTCCTCAGGCTGACGGGTCGAACTGGTCAAGACCTCGGTGCGGCCGTCCGCACCGTCGGCCGCACCGAGGTCGTCACGGGCCGGGCGGAGGGTGTCCGGTAGAACGTGTTCTCATCCACCCGGCGACCTCATGTATAGCCAAGAGGTGATGGGTTGGGAAGGGTGTGGCGCGACCTTTCTGACTGTGCGTCAGATCAGTGGGTGTGACATTTGTACCGGCGGACCGCGGACAGTCGTATCTGCCCCGCACCCGGTGCCGCTCCGTAATGTCGGTGCCATGACGACAAAGACACCGGCGGTGTCCTTCACGGGGGCCGTCAAGACATTCGGGGACGTCCGCGCGGTCGACGGTCTCTCGCTGCGGATCGACGCGGGCGAGACGGTCGCGCTGCTCGGCCGCAACGGCGCGGGCAAGTCGACCGCCATCTCGCTGCTTCTCGGTCTGGACGAGCCGGACGAGGGGCGCGTGGAGCTGTTCGGTACGCGGCCGCAGACCGCGGTGCGGGCCGGGCGGGTCGGGGCGATGCTCCAGGAGGGCCGGGCCGTGCCCCGGGTCACCGTCGCCGAGCTGGTCGGCTTCGTGGCCCGCCGCTACCCGGAGCCGATGGATGTCGCGGAGGCGCTGCGGCTGGCCGGGATCGGGGAGCTGGCGGACCGCCGCGTCGACAAGCTGTCGGGCGGCCAGACGCAGCGGGTGCGGTTCGCGGTGGCGCTGGCCGGCAACCCCGCGCTGATCGTCCTGGACGAGCCGACGGCGGCGCTCGACGTGGAGGCCCGGCACGCGTTCTGGGCGTCGATGCGGACGTACGCGCGGCGCGGCCACACGGTGCTGTTCTCCACGCACTATCTGGAGGAGGCCGACGCGCACGCCGACCGGATCGTCGTCATCGACCACGGCCGCCTCGTCGCCGACGGCAGCGGGGACGAGCTGCGCCGGGCCGGCGGCGGCAGCCTGGTCGCCTTCGACCTCGCCGGGCGCGGCACGGAGGGCCTTTCGCTGCTGCCGGGGGTGGTCTCGGTGGAGATCCGCGGCGACCGGGCCCGGCTGCGCACCGAGGACCCGGACGCCACCGTGATGGCGCTGGCCGCGCTGGACGCCGTACGGAACCTGGAGGTCGCGCCGGCCTCCCTCGACGACGCCTTCCTGGCGCTGACCGGCACCGACGACCTCGACGAGCAGCTGGAGCGTGTGTGATGTGGGACTACCTGCGCCTGGAGGTGCGGCGCACGCTGCGCGACGGACGGTATGTGATCGGCACCGTCGCGATGCCCGTGATGATGTACCTGCTCTTCACCAACCTCGGCTCCGACGACGGAAGTTGGAAGACGGCGTCGATGGTCGGGATGGCCGCGTACGGGGCGCTGGGCGCGGCGATGAACACGGCGGGCGGGGTCGCCGAGGACCGGGCGATCGGCTGGCTGCGGCAGCTGCGGATCACGCCGATGGCACCGCACCAGGGCGTCATCGGGCGGGCCCTGACCGGCGCGGTGACCGTGCTGCCCGCCATCACGGCGGTGCTGGTGGCGGGCGCGGCGGTGAACGGCGTACGGCTCGACCTGTGGAAGTGGCCGGTCATCGTCCTCCTGCTGTGGCTGGGCTCGCTGCCCTTCACCCTGCTCGGCCTGGGCAACGGCTACCGGCTGACCTCGCAGGCCCTGGGCGGGCTGAACATGCTCTGTTATCTGGGGCTCGCGGTGCTCGGCGGGCTGTGGTTCCCGGTGGCGCTGTTCCCCGACTGGCTGCGGCACGTGTCGTCGTTCACGCCGACGAACCGGTTCGCGCAGCTCGGCACGGCCGTCGCCGACGGGCACGCGCCCTCGCTCGCCGCCCTGGCGATTCTGGTCGGCTGGCTGCTGGTCTTCGGTTCGTACGCTGTGGTCTCGTACCGCAGGGCGGCCCGGACCATCTGAGACGGGACGGACGGAACGGGGACGGGGAGTTCTGATCATGGCGCTGAAGGACCAGTGGCGGGCGTGGCAGATCGCGCGCGACGAGTGGAAGGCCGAGAACGCGCGGGCCAAGGCGGAGCAGCGCGCCTGCCGCAAGGAGGGCAGACCGGTCGAGCAGCTGGGCCCATCGCTCAACGGGTTCACGATGCTGCCGTGGCTGCTGATGGGTCTGGGGGCCTTCTCCAACCTGGTGCAGGGGAGGACGCCCAATCCGTGGATCGGCGGGATCGCCCTGCTGACCTTCAACTCCCTCTACATCTATGTGGTGTTCAGGGCCTTCCACAAGGAGACGCGGGAGGCGACGTCCACGCGCGTCGCGGTCGGCCTGATGACCGTACTGACGTGTGCGCTGGCCGGCGGTTACGGCGGCAGCTGGCTGACGTTCTTCCCGCTGCTCGGCCTCGCGGTCGGCGCGCTCGCCCGGGGCCCGAACATCGGGCGGATCGGTCTGGCGCTCAGCGTGCTCGGCGGCGGGGTCGGCGCGCTGCGCGAGGGCTGGGACGCGATCAGCGTCTTCTACGGGACGTTCCTGTCCACGATGGTGACGGCGGCGATCCTCTCGCTCGCCGAGACCGTACGTGAACTGCGCTCGGCTCGCGAGGAGTTGGCGCGGCAGGCCGTGGAGAAGGAGCGGCTGCGCTTCTCCCGCGACCTGCACGACCTGCTCGGGCACACCCTGTCGGTGATCGTGGTGAAGTCGGAGGCGGCGCGGCGGCTCGCGCCGCGCAGCATGGACGCGGCGCTGGAGCAGATCACCGACATCGAGGCGGTCGGGCGGCAGGCGCTCACCGAGATCCGGGAGGCGGTCACCGGGTACCGCGAGGGCAGCCTCGCCACCGAGCTGGACAACGCGCGCTCGGCGCTCACCGCCGCCGGGATCGAGCCCGTGGTCCGGCAGTCGGGGCCGCCGCTGTCCGCGCAGACGGAGGCGCTGCTGGGCTGGGTGGTGCGCGAGGCGGTCACCAACGCGGTCCGCTACAGCGCGGCCACCACCTGCGCCATCACCGTGGAGGGGACGGCGGAGCAGGTGCGGCTGCGGGTCGTCGACGACGGTTCGGGGCCGCCGTCCGGCGCGGCCGGTTCCGGGGTCGGCGGCACCGGTCTGAAGGGGCTGGCCGAACGGCTCGCCACGGCGGGCGGCTCGCTGACGGCCGGGCCAGGTCCGCGCGCCGGTTTCACGGTGACGGCCGAACTCCCCGTCGGGGAGGGTGAGTCGGCGCGGGACGCCGAACTGACGGAAGCCAGCACGTAAGGTCTCCCCGTGACGACAGAGATGCCGCGGGACCACCGGCCCGCGAAGAGTGTGCGCGTGCTGCTCGCGGAGGACCAGGGGATGATGCGGGGCGCGCTGGCGCTGCTGCTCGGCCTGGAGGAGGACATGGAGGTCGTCGCGCAGGTCTCGGCCGGCGACGCCATCGTCGACACGGCGCTGACCTGCCGGCCCGACGTCGCCCTCCTCGACATCGAGCTGCCGGGGTGCAGCGGGCTCGACGCCGCCGCCGAGCTGCGCGATCAGGTGCCGGACTGCCGGGTGCTGATCCTGACCACGTTCGGGCGGCCCGGGTATCTGCGGCGGGCCATGGAGGCCGGTGCCGCGGGGTTCCTCGTCAAGGACGGGCCCGTCGAGGATCTCGCCGAGTCCATCCGGAAGGTGCTGCGCGGGGAGACCGTGGTCGATCCGGCGCTGGCCGCGGCGGCGCTGTCGGCGGGGCCGAGCCCTCTGACGGCGCGGGAGGCCGACGCGCTGCGGGCCTCGGCCGACGGCGCGACCGTCTCCGACATCGCCGGGAAGCTGCATCTGTCGGAGTCGACGGTCCGGAACTACCTCTCCTCGGCGATCGGCAAAACGGGCACCCGCAACCGCATGGAAGCCATGCGCTCCGCGCGCCGGCAGGGTTGGCTGTAAAGCGCGGCTCTCGTCGTGGCTGGTCGCGCAGTTCCCCGCGCCCCTGAGGCATGCGCTGCCGCGCAGCCTCCCCTGGACGAGCGGAGCTCGTTTCAGGGGCGCGGGGAACTGCGCGGGACGCGGCCGACGGGGTGCGCTCGGGGACGCTGCCTCAGGTGGGCAGACGCGTTCGCGGCATCCATGCCACCAGCACCACCACCGCCACCAGCAAAATCCCGGCCCCCACCTGGAACGCGGCCGCATATCCATCGGTCAGCGAGTCACGATCCAGACCCCCCGCGGAGCGCCCCGCGGCGACGGTCGAGAGGATCGCGAGCCCCAGCGAACCACCCAGCGTGCGGGACGTGTTGACCAGCCCGGAGACAAGCCCGGCATCCCCCGGCTCCGCCCCCGACGTGGCCAGCGAGGCGAGCGGCGTCATCGCGAAGCCGGCGCCCGCCATCATCACGATCCCGGGCAGCATGATGCTCACGACGAACGACCCGTGCGCGCTCATCGTCGACTGCCACCCGAACCCGGCGGCGGTGACGAGCACCCCGCCCACGGCGACATTGCGCGCCCCGAACCGCCGCATCAGCCGCGGCGCCGTCTTCGACCCGGCGACCACCGCGAGCGAGCTGGGCACCAGCGCGAGCCCGGCCTCGACGGGCGTGTAGCCGAGCACGTTCTGCGCGTACAGGGTCATGAAGAACCACATGGAGAACGAGCCCATGCCGCACACGAACATCGCCGCGTTGGCCGCCGCCACGGACCGCACGCGGAACAGTCCGAGCGGCATCAGCGGCAGCCTCGTACGCGCCTCGACGACGAGGAACGCGGCGATCAGCGCGAGCGCCACCCCCAGCGGCACCAGCGTGGCGGCCGAACCCCAGCCGGCCGCCTCGGTCTGCACGACGGCGTAGGCGAGGGTCGCCGTGCCCGCCGTGACGAGCAGCGCCCCGGGCAGGTCGAGGCGGCGCTCGCCGCCCGCGCGGGACTCCTGGATCCAGCGGGCGGCGGCCGCGAGGACGACGGCGCCGAGCGGGACGTTGATGAGGAGGACCCAGCGCCAGTTCAGGCCCTCGGTGAGGACGCCGCCGACGAGCCCGCCGGCCGCGCCGCCGCCCGCGCCGACCGCGGTCCAGGTGGCGATGGCGCGGGCGCGGGCGGCGCCCTCGGGCACGGCCGAGGTGAGGATCGTCAGGGTGGACGGCGCGAGCACGGCGGCGCCGAGGCCCTGCACGGCCCGCGCGGCCAGCAACTGCCAGTCCTGCTGGGCGAGTCCGCCCGCGAGCGAGGCGAGCGTGAACAGCCCGAGTCCGACGAGGAACATCCGCTTGCGCCCGAAGAGGTCACCGGCCCGCCCGCCGAGCAGCATGAAGCCGGCGAACGCGATCGAGTAGGCGTTGACCACCCATTGCAGGCCGGTCGGGCTGAGCCCGAGGTCGGCGCGGACGGAGGGCAGCGCGACATTGACGACGGAGACGTCGAGGACGACGAGGAACTGTCCGGCGCAGGCCACGGCCACCACCAGCCAGGCGGGCGCGGTGGGCCTGCGGGTCGGTATCCCGGGGTGGGCGGCCTCGGAGGCCAGGGGGGAGATCTGCGGCATGAGTGTCATGGTCCCAGGCCGCTTGTGCCCCGTACATGAGGATTTCGGAGCAGCGGCGATGGGCCATTCGGCATAGGTCCCGGGGACCAGACCCGCCCCGATCGGCGGAAGCGCTTGTTAGAACTCTGGTCAACTCGTCTACCTGTTGGTAACTTTCGGCGCTGTTACCGACAGGTACACCCCTCTGTCACCCGTGCTCCACGAGGCGAAAGCCGAGGACACCATGCACCGCAGCGCACTTGGGACACTCGCCGGCGCCGTCGTCACCGTGCTGGCCGTCACCGCGTTCCCCCCGGCCGCCGCGGCGGCCACGCAGTCGTCCGCGCCGGCCGCCGCGGACGACTCGTTCTACACCTACGACGGCAGCGCTCCCCTGGCGTCGTACGCGCCGGGCACCGTGCTGAAGACCCGGACCCTCCAGTACCACGTCCTCGGCATCCCCACGCCGGTCAAGGCGATCCAGCTGCTGTACCGCACCGAGGACGCGCAGGGCCGGCCGTCCGCCGGTGTGACCTCCGTCGTGCGCAGCCCGAACGGCGACGGCGGCAAGGCGGTCTCGTACCAGTCCTTCTACGACTCCCTGAACCCCGAGGACTCGCCCTCCCGCGCCATCGCGGGCGACGTCTCGCTCGGCGGCCTGATCGCGAACGGGGAGTCGCTGCTCCTGGTGCCGCTGCTGCTGTCGGGCTACAACGTCGTCATCCCCGACAGCGAGGGGCAGAACGCCGACTTCGCGGCGGGACCCGAGTACGGCACGAACACCCTGGACTCGATCCGGGCCGCGAGCAGCGCGCCGGAGACCGGCCTGAACGCCGACACCCGCATCGGCCTGGCCGGCTACTCGGGCGGCGCCATCGCCACCCACTGGGCGGCCGCGCTCGCCCCGAGCTACGCGCCGGACGTCAACAGGAGACTGGTGGGCTTCGCCGAGGGCGGGCTGCTCGTCGCCCCGGCGCACAACCTCAAGTACATCGGCGGCAGTTCGCTCTGGGCCGGGGTGGCGCCCATGGCCGTCCTCGGCGCCGCCCGCGCCTACGACATCGACTTCGAGCCCTACCTCAACAGCTACGGCCAGACGGTCTTCAAGAAGCTGGAGAAGGCCTCGATCGTCAACGCCCTCGGCCAGTACCCGGGTCTGACGTGGAAGAAGCTGGTGAAGCCGCAGTACGCGGACCCGAACTCGGTGCCGCCGTTCGTCGAGGCCGTGAACAAGCTCAACCTCGGCTCGGCCGCGACGCCGAAGGTTCCCGGGTACATCGCGCAGGGCGGTGGCGGCGTCTTCGAGGGGACCCTCAGCAACCTCCCGGGCATCGGCCGGGGCGACGGCGTCATGGTCGCCGGGGACGTGCGGGCGCTGGTGCGGCAGTACTGCGACAAGGGCAACACCTCGATCAAGTACCAGCAGTACGACGCGCTCAGCCACGTGGGCACCGCCGTGCCCTGGGCGCCCGTCGCCCTGGACTGGCTGAACGACCGGTTCGCGGGCAAGACGCCGCCGTCGGACTGCGGCCGGGTCCCCGCGGGCAACTCCCTGGCGCCCGAGGTGGTGACGCCGGGCTCCTGACCAGGTCCGCCCGCCCTAGCACGCCGGCCGGTGCGCGTCGGCCGCCTCGCGCGGTTCGCATCCTTTCGGGTCACGGGGGTGGCGGCGCCCGGCGGCGGGGGTAGGACCGATCCGTCGTACAGGGCGGGCCGGGAGTGTGGGGATGCGCGGACGCGCGGGAGAGGGGATCCGTACCCGTCTGCGGTACTGGTTCGACAACTTCCTGGCCCGCAGCACGCTCACCCTGGTGGCCGGCCTGACCCTCGCCTGTCTCGCCGTCGTCGTTCCGGCGAGCGTGGCGCAGGTGCTGGTCGGCAGGCCCGTGCCCACCACGCTCGCCGGGCAGGCGGCGGCGGTGTGGGCCAGCGTCGGCGCCACGCTGCGGGTCGGGGGCGCGGTCGGCGCTCCGGCGTACGTCGTGCTGTCGGTGCTGCTCGCGCTCGTCAGCCTGCTGTTCGTCTCGACCCTCGTCAGCGTGATCACCACCGGCATGAACGACAAGATCCTCGAACTGCGGCTCGGGCGCTCGACGATCGTGGAGCAGCGGCACACCGTCGTCCTCGGCTGGTCGGACCAGGTGTTCCCGGTGATCTCCGAGCTGGTGACGGCCAACGCCCACCGGCGCCGGGCCACCGTGGCGCTGCTTGCCCCACGGGACAAGGTGGAGATGGAGGAGCAGATCACCACCAGGGTGGGCGCCACCGGCACCACGCGGGTGGTCTGCCGCAGCGGTTCGCCCACCGACCCCGCCGTCCTGGCCCGGGTCAGCCCGCGGACGGCCTCGGCGGTCATCGTCCTGTCGCCCGGCGATCACGAGGGGGACCGGACGGTGGTGCGGACACTGCTGGCGCTCGGCGCCGTCGCCGGCGACGCCCCCGCGGCCACCGTCGTCGCCGCCGTGCGCGAGCCCGCCCATCACACGGCCGCGGTGCTCGCGGCGGGACCGGGCGGCCGGATCCTGGACATCGACACGATCACCGCGCGCCTCCTCGCCCAGTGCGCGCGGCAGCCCGGACTCTCCCTCGTCCACCAGGAGTTACTGGACTTCGCGGGCTGCGAGTTCCACATCGTCCACGAGCCCGCGCTCACCGGCCGGACCTACGGCGAGGCGCTGCTGTCGTACGCGCGCTCCTGCGTGGTCGGCCTGCTGGGCCCCGGCGGACGGCCCGCGCTCAACCCGCCCTCCGCCACGGTGATCACCCCGGCGGACCGCATCGTGCTGATCACGGAGAACGACAGCACCGCGGTGGTCTCGGACGAGCCGCTGCCGTTCGACGACAGTGCGGCCGTCGAGGCCGCGCCGCGCGAGACCGGGCCGGCCCGGACGCTGCTCCTGGGGTGGAACCGCAGGGCCCCGCTGATCATCGAGCAGCTCAACCGGTACGCGGACGCGGACGCGGCGCGCCTGGACCTGGTGACGGGCGGACCGCGGGCCGCGCACGGCCTGGACGTCCTGGGCTACGACAGTGTGATCGTGCTGGGCCCGGAGGCAGCGGGAAGCGTCGGTGCGGCAGATCCCGACTACCACGTCCTGGAGACCCTGCTGCACCTGCGGGCCGCCGAGCGGGCGGCGGGGCACTCGCTGCACGTGACCGCCGAACTCTCCGACGACCAGGACCGGCTGATCGCCCCGATGAGCCCGGGTACCGACTTCGTCGTCAGCGGCCGGCTCATCAGCCTCCTGATGACCCAGATCAGCGAGAATCCCCGTACCGCCGCGCTGTTCGAGGAACTGTTCACCGCGGGCGGCAACCGGATCCACCTCGGCCCGGCCGCCGAGTACGTTCCCGTGGGCCGCGAGGTCGCCTTCGCCGATGTCGTGGCCTCCGGCCGCCGCCGCGGCCGGTCCGTCATCGGTTACCGGCTCCACGCGGAATCGGACACCGGCCCCCGGTACGGGATCCGGGTCAATCCCGGCAAGGAGGAACGCGTGGTCCTCGGCGCCGCCGACACCGTCATCGCGGTCATGCGGGACCTCTAGGCCGTGTCCGACCTAGGGCCTGTCTATCGTCCCCGCCGCACCATCGTCACCACGGCCGCGCCGCCGAGCCCGATGTTGTGGGCGAGGCCGACCCGCGCACCGGCCACCTGGCGGCCGCCCGCCTCGCCCCGCAGCTGCCAGGTGAGTTCGGCGATCTGGGCGATGCCGGTCGCGCCGAGCGGGTGGCCCTTGGAGATCAGGCCTCCCGAGGGGTTCACCACCCAGCGGCCGCCGTACGTCGTGGCGCCGGACTCGACGAGCTTGCCGGACTCCCCCGCCGCGCACATGCCGAGCGCCTCGTACGTCAGCAGTTCGTTGATGGAGAAGCAGTCGTGCAGCTCGACGACGTCGACGTCCTCGATGCCGAGGCCCGACGCCTCGTAGACCTGCCGGGCCGCCTCCCGCGACATGGGCTGTCCGACGACGTCGACGCAGGAGCCGGACGCGAAGGACTCCTCGGTGTCCGTCGTCATCGACTGGGCGACGATCTCGACCGCCTTCTCCCCCAGCCCCCGCTCCTCGACGAAGCGTTCGGAGACGACGACGGCGGCCGCCGCGCCGTCCGACGTGGGTGAGCACTGGAGCTTGGTGAGCGGCGTGTGGATGGTCTTCGCGGCGAGGATCTCGTCGACGGTGTACGCGTCCTGGAACTGCGCGTAGGGGTTGTTGACCGAGTGGCGGTGGTTCTTCGCGCCGACCGCGGCGAGCTGCGCCGGTGTCGTGCCGTGCTTCTCCATGTGCTCGCGGGCCGCGTCGCCGAAGATCTGGGCGGTGGGCGGGCTCATCTCGAAGCCGTGCCGGGCGGCCATGATGCCGTAGTGGCGGGCGACCGGTGACGTCTTGAAGTCGCCGCCGTCCGCGCCGCCGCCGAGCGCGCCGCGCTGCATCTTCTCGAAGCCGAGCGCGAGCACGCAGTCGCTGATGCCGCCCTCGACGAACTGGCGGGCCATCATCAGCGCGGTCGAGCCCGTGGCGCAGTTGTTGTTGACGTTGTAGACGGGGACGCCGGTCAACCCCAGCTCGTAGGCGGCGCGTTGACCGGCGGTGGAGGCCTGGAAGCAGTAGCCGACGGGGACCTGCTGTACGTCGCCGTAGGCGATCCCGGCGTCCGAGAGCGCCGCCCCGCCCGCCTCCCGGACCATGTCCCAGTACTGCCAGTCCCGGCTCTCGGGCTTCTCGAACTTGGTCATGCCGACGCCGACGATGTACGACTTCATGGCTGCACAGCCCTCCTGCCACTACCTGACGGACCGTCAGATAGTGGCAGGGCGGAGCGATTAACGGAAGGCCGCGAGCCCCGTCAGTGCCTGGCCGAGCGCGAGGGTGTGCATCTCGGTGGTGCCCTCGTACGTCAGCACGGACTCCAGGTTGTTGGCGTGGCGGATCACCGGGTACTCCAGCGAGATGCCGTTGGCGCCGAGGATCGTGCGGGCGGTGCGGCAGATCTCGATGGCCTCACGGACGTTGTTCAGCTTGCCGAAGCTGATCTGGGCCGGGTGGACGCCCGCGTCCGAGTCCTTGAGCGCCGACAGATGCAGGGCCGTCAGCGTCGCCTTGTGGAGTTCGAGCGCCATGTCGACCAGCTTCTGCTGGGTGAGCTGGAAGCCCGCGATCGGCTTGCCGAACTGCTCGCGCTGGAGGGCGTAGTCGCGCGCCGCCCGCCACGCCGAGCGGGCGGCGCCGGTGACGCCCCACACGATGCCGTACCGGGCCTCGTTGAGGCAGGTGAGCGGGGCTCCGACGCCGCGGGCCTCCGGGAGCTGCGCCGAGGCGGGCAGCCGTACGCCGTCCAGGACGAGTTCGCTGGTCACCGAGGCGCGCAGCGACATCTTGTGCTTGATGAGCGGCGCGGAGAAGCCGGGGGTCGCGGTGGGCACGACGAAGCCGCGTACCCCGTCCTCGGTCTGCGCCCACACCACGGCCACGGCCGCGACGGAACCGTTGGTGATCCACATCTTGCGCCCGTCGAGGATCCAGTCGTCGCCGTCGCGGCGGGCCCGGGTCGTCATGGACGCAGGGTCGGAGCCGTGGTCCGGCTCGGTCAGGCCGAAGCAGCCGATGGCCTCGCCGGCGGCCATCCGCGGCAGCCACTCCTGCTTCTGCTCCTCGGAGCCGAAGCGGTGGATGGCGAACATGGCGAGCGAGCCCTGCACGGAGACGAAGGAGCGCAGGCCGGAGTCGGTCGCCTCCAGTTCGCGGCAGGCGATGCCGTACGCGCGTGCCGACGTGCCCGCGCAGCCGTAGCCCTCCAGGTGCATGCCGAGCAGGCCCATCTTGCCGAATTCGCGGGCGAGTTCGGGCAGGTCCGGCAGCTCGCCGCGCTCGAACCAGTCGGCGATGTGCGGCTCGACCTTGTCGTCGAGGTACTGGCGGACGGTGTCGCGCACCGCGCGCTCCTCGTCGGTGAGGAGGGCTTCGAGGTTCAGCGGGTCGACGGGGTCGAGTGCGGGGAACGGCATCAGGCTCGGGCTCCTTGCTGGGTGCGGGGGTTGTCGTCGTGCTGGCCGAGGGTGGGCGGTGCGGTGCGCACGGCGGGCCGTACGCCGTTGAAGCTGACCGGGAAGGCGACCTGGCGGAGCGTGCCCGCCGCCGGGTGCTCGACCTCCTGCACCATGCCGAGGGCGGCGGTCTGCGGGCAGGCGTACACCTCGTCGAGGTGGCGGATGGGGGCGGCGGGCACCCCGGCCGCCTTCAGTGCGTCGCACCACTCTCCGACCGTGCGCCGGGCGAGGACGTCCGTCAACCGGGCGTTCAGATCGTCCCTGTTGGCGACGCGGGCGGCGTTCGTCGTGAACCGCTCGTCGTCGGCGAGGGCGTCGAGGTCGAGGGCGGCGCACAGGGTGCGGAACAGGGCGTCGTTGCCGACCGCGATCACGAAGTGGCCGTCGGACGCCTCGTACGCCTGGTACGGGACGAGGCTCGGATGGCCGGAGCCGAGGCGGGTGGGGCGCTCGCCGGTGGCGAAGTGGGCGGTGGCCCAGTTGGCGTGCAGGGCGAGCTGGGTCTCGTACAGGGACGTCGTGACGTACTGGCCGCGGCCGGTGCGGGCGCGCTCGACGAGGGCGGAGGTGATGCCGACGAGGCCGAAGAGCGCGGCGCCGAGGTCGCCCATCGCGAAGCCCGCCTTGAGCGGCGGTCCGTCGGTCTCGCCGGTCAGGGACATCAGGCCCGCGGAGGCCTGCGCGACCATGTCGTAACCGGGCTCGTCGCGCAGCGGGCCGGTCTCGCCGAAGGCGGAGATGTGCAGGACGACCAGGCGCGGGTACCGCTCGGTGAGCGCGCGGTAGTCGAAGACGCGGGCGAGGGTGGAGCCGGGCCGGAAGTTCTCCACCATGACGTCGGCGCCGGCCAGCATCCGGTGGACCTCGGCCTGCCCCTCGGGGGTCTTCAGGTCGAGCGTCACGGAGCGCTTGTTGCGGTTGGCGGCCAGGTAGTAGGTGGCGTCCTCGCCCTGGAACGGCGGGCCCCAGCGGCGGGTCGGGTCGCCGCCCTCGGGGTGCTCGACCTTGGTCACGTCGGCGCCGAGGTCGGCGAGGGACATGGTGGCGTACGGGCCCGCGAGGATCTTCGACAGGTCGACGACCTTGATCCCCGCGAGCGGCGCGGCCTGCGGCGGTGCGGGCGGCTCTGACATGCCGATCACTCTGCCCCGCGCATTAAGTGCTGTCCAAGACCGATTACGGCTGCCAGTGTGCCGCTAATCCACATAGTCGGGCGGTGTGGGCAGGACCCGTTCCGCCACGGCCAGGACGGCGGCGAGGGCCGCGCTGTCGTTGCCGGTGCGCCAGGCGAGCGCGATGGGCAGCACCGGCACGTCCGGGCCGACCAGCGGCCGGAAGACGACGTGCTCCAGGTGGATGGAGCGGGCCGAGCCCACGACCACGGCCACGCCGACGCCCGCGCCGACCAGCGCGAGCAGGTTGTACGAGTCCGGGGCCTCCTGTGCGATCCGCGGGGCGAACCCGGCGTCGTGGCAGCCCTGCACCATCGCCTCGCGCACGGCCGAGCCGCGGGCCACGGGGAAGGTGACGAAGCGCTCGCCGCGCAGGTCGGCGAAGGTGACGCCGTCCTGGGCCGCCAGCCGGTGGCCCTCGGGGAGCGCGCAGACCAGGGGCTCGGCGCGGACGACTCTCGCGGTGATGCCGCGGCGGACCGGCAGCGCGGCGACGCCGAGGTCGATGGTGCCGTCGGTCAGGCGGGCCAGGGCCTCTCCGGTGAAGATCTGGCTCTCCAGGACCAGCTCCACGCCCGGCAGCTCGGAGTTCACGGCCCGGGTGAGAGCGGGCAGCGCGGAGTAGGCGCTGGCGCCGCCGAAGCCGACGGTGACCCTGCCGGTCTCGCCGAGGTGGGCGGAGCGGACGGTGCGGCGCAGGGTGGCCGCGTCGGCCAGGAGGGCGCGGGCGGGGTCGAGCAGGGCGTGGCCCGCCGGGGTGAGCCGGACCGTTCTCGTGGTGCGCTCGAAGAGCTGTACCCCTAGGTCGCGCTCCAGGAGCCTGATCTGCTGGCTGAGGGGTGACTGGGCGATGTGCAGGCGTGCCGCGGCGCGGCCGAAGTGGAGTTCTTCGGCGACCGCGACGAACCCGGTGAGGTGTTTCAGCTCCACGATGGTGACCCTATGGGGGCGCGTCCGCCGGGTGGCGGGTACGTCGTTGCCGGCCGCGCTGTTTGGGCAGTCGGTCGGCTGACGGCCGGTGGCCGCTTCTCGCGCAGTTCCCCGCGCCCCTGAGGCATGCGCTGACGCGCAGCCTCCCCCTGAGGCTGCGCTTCGCGCGCCTCTGGTGATGAGATGGCGCACGCAGTGCGCATCTCAGGGGCGCGGGGAACTGCGCGACCAGCCCCCACCGGGCCGCGGACGAGAACGCGCCCCCTTAATCCCGGGGCAACCCCAGCACCCGTTCCGCCACCACGTTGAGCTGGACCTGGGTGGTGCCGCCGGCGATGGTGAGGCAGCGGGACAGGAGGAAGCCGTGCAGGGCGCGTTCCCCCGGCCCCTCGCGGAGCGCCCCCGCGGGGCCGAGGAGCTCCAGGGCCAGTTCGGCGACCCGCTGCTGGTGCGGCGTCTGGACGAGTTTGCGGATGGAGGCGCCGGGGCCGGGCCCCTCTCCGGCGACCTGCCGCATGGTCGTGCGCAGCCCGATGCAGGCCAGCGCGTGCGCCTCGGCGGCAAGGGCCCCGATCCGGGCCCGAACGGCCCCGTCGAGGTCACCGGCGCGGGCGAGCAGCGCTTCCAGGCCGGTGTCGAAGGTCAGCTGGTCGGCCATGTGGACGCGTTCGTTGCCGAGGGTGTGGCGGGCGACCCGCCAGCCGTCGTCGACCTCGCCCACGACGGCGTCGGCGGGCAGCAGGACGTCGTCGAAGTAGACCTCGTTGAAGAGCGCGTCGCCGGTGATCTCGCGCAGTGGCCGGACGTCGATGCCGTCGGTGTGCTTCATGTCGACGAGGAAGTAGGTGAGCCCCTTGTGCTTGGGGGCGTCGGGGTTGGTGCGGGCCAGCAGGATGCCGTGGTCGGCCCACTGGGCGGCGCTCGTCCACACCTTCTGGCCGTTGATCCGCCAGCGTCCGTCGGGGAGGCGTTCGGCGCGCGTGCGCAGCGAGGCGAGGTCGGATCCGGCGCCGGGCTCGGAGAACAGCTGGCACCAGAGCAGTTCGCCGCGCAGGGTCGCGGGGAGGTAGCGGTCGCGCTGCGCGGCGGTGCCGTAGGCGATCAGCGACGGGACGACCCAGGTGGCGATGCCGAGATCGGCGACCCGCACCCCGGCCGCCGTCAACTCCTGCTGCACGGCGAGCTGTTGGATCGGTCCGGCGCCGAGGCCGTACGGCGCGGGGAGGTGCGGCGCCGCGTATCCGGTGGGCGCGAGGGCGAGGCGGGCGGCGCGCGGGTCGAGCCCGCGGGCGGCCCCGACCACTCTCCTGGCGTCCTCCTTGTACGGGTCGGCCTCGGCGGGCAGGTCGAGGCGCAGCTCGCGGCGGACCCCGGTCTCGGCGAGGCGGACGGCGCGCAGCCGGTGGGAGTCGCCGGCGCCGAGCAGCTGCCGGGCGACGACGGCCCGCCGCAGGTAGAGGTGGGCGTCGTGCTCCCAGGTGAATCCGGTGCCGCCGAGGATCTGGATGCAGTCCTTGGCGCAGCTGTGGGCGGCGTCGAGCGCGGTCCCGGCGGCGAGCGCGGCGGTGAGGGAGCGGACCTCGCCGGGGACCGGGTCGTCGAGGGCGCGGGCGGCGTCCCACACGAGGGCGCCCGCCTGCTCGACCCGGACGAGCATGTCGGCGCAGAGGTGCTTGACGCCCTGGAACTGTCCGATGGGCCGCCCGAACTGCTCGCGCACCCGGGCGTGTTCGGCTGCGGTGTGCAGCGCCCAGGCGGCGGTGCCGCAGGCGTCGGCGGCGAGCAGCACGGCGGCGAGGTCGCGCACCAGGGAGCCGGGCGGGGCGAGGATGCGGGCGGCGGGCACGGTGGCGCCGGAGGCGGTGATCCCGGCGGTGGGCCGGGTCGGGTCGGCGCTGTCGTGGGCCCGCACGGCGAGCCCGGGGGTGGCGGCGTCGACGGCGAGCCAGACCACGCCGTCCGAGCTGTCGGCGGCGAGCACCAAAAGGTCGGCGTCGGCGCCGCCGAGCACGGGCGGCGCGGTCCCGTCGAGGACGAGTCCGTCGGGTCCGGCGACCGCGCTGAGGCCGCCCGCGGCGAAGGCGACGGCCCCGATCAGCTCTCCGGAGGCGAGCCGCCCGGCGAGCTCCGGGGCGCCCGCCCGGGCCAGCACCTCGGCCGCGAGCACGGTGGCGAGGAACGGTCCGGGCAGCGCGGCGCGGCCCGCCTCCTCGACGACCACCGCGAGATCGAGCAGGGTCCCGCCCCCGCCCCCGTAAGCCTCGGGCAGCCCCACTGCGAGGAGGCCCTGCGCGGCGAGGCTGTCCCAGTACGGCGGGCGGTGTCCCGGCGCGGCCGGGGCGTCGAGCAGTTTGCGCACTTCGTCGGGTGGTGCGGCGCGCGCGATCCAGCCGCGCACGGAGGCGGCGAGTTCCCGCTGGTCCTGAGTGATGGCAATGACGGCACTGTCGGCGGTCCCCATGCGGCGCACGGTAGAACACGTTCCAGTAGAGGGGAAGAGCAGATCTGACGGCAAGTCAGATTCCCTCGCGGCCCGACCGCGGCGAGGTCCCATGTAATGAAAAGGTCAAGGTTCGCGCTCGTACGACAAACATCGGAATAGTCGCCCGAGCGAACAGGTTCGACCTACACGCACTCCCGCTCGCGCTCCGCCCGCACAGGCGATCCGAACCTGCCCTCCGGAGGCCCTCCGCAATGTCCCAACCGACGACCACTTCCCGCCGGACAGGCGGCGTCGTCCCCGTCCTCGCCTTCGCCGGCATCGTCGTGGCGGTCATGCAGACGCTGCTCGTACCGGTGATCAAGGACCTGCCCGAGCTGCTGGACACCGCACCCTCGAACGCCACCTGGGTGATGACCTCGACCCTGCTCGCCGGCGCCGTCTCGACGCCCATCATGGGCCGCCTCGGCGACCTCGCCGGCAAGCGCCGGATGCTGCTCGCCAGCCTCGCGATCATGGTGATCGGCTCGCTGATCTGCGGCTTCACCGACCAGCTCCTGGTGATGATCGTCGGCCGTGCCCTCCAGGGCTTCGCCATGGGCGCCATCCCGCTCGGCATCGGCCTGATGCGCGACATGCTGCCGCGCGAGAAGCTCGGCTCGGCGATGGCCCTGATGTCCTCCTCCATCGGCGTCGGCGGCGGTCTCGCCCTGCCGGTCGCCGCGCTCGTCGCCCAGCACGCCGACTGGCACGCGCTGTTCTTCGGCGCGGCGGGCCTGGGCGTCGTCTCCATGATCCTCACCCTCGCCTTCGTCCCGGAGAGCCCGCTGCGCGCGCAGGGCAGCTTCGACTACGCGGGCGCGTTCGGCCTCTCCGCCGGTCTGGTCCTCTTCCTCCTGCCGATCACCAAGGGCAGCGACTGGGGCTGGAGCAGCGGCACGACGCTCGGCCTGTTCGGCGCGGCGCTCGTGGTCCTCGTCCTGTGGGGCGTGATGGAGCTGCGCCTGAAGGCCCCGCTCGTCGACCTGCGCACCACGGCCCGCCGTGAGGTGCTGCTCACCAACCTGGCCTCGATCATGGTGGGTGTCGCGTTCTACGCGATCTCGCTCGTCCTGCCCCAGCTGCTCCAGCTGCCCTCCGCCACCGGCTACGGCCTCGGTCAGTCGATGGTCGTCGCGGGCCTGTGCGTCGCACCGCTCGGCCTGACGATGATGTTCACGGCTCCGGTCTACGCCCGCCTGTCCGCGACGTTCGGGCCGAAGGTCACGCTGATCCTCGGCATGCTGATCATCGCGATCGGCTACGGCGCCGGTCTCGGCCTGATGAGCGCGCCCTGGCAGACGATCATCATCTCCGTGGTGGTCGGCGCGGGCATCGGCCTCGCGTACTCGTCGCTGCCGGCCCTGATCATCGGAGCCGTCGACGCGTCGGAGACGGGCGCGGCCACCGGCCTGAACACCCTGATGCGGTCGATCGGCACGTCGGTGTCGTCGGCGGTCATCGGCATGGTCCTCGCCAACACGGCGAACCACGTCGGCGGGGTCGCGATCCCCACGATGCACGGCTTCCGCGTCTCGTTCCTGATCGCCACGGCCGCGGTCGCGATGGGCGTGGTCCTGGCCCTGTTCCTGCCCAAGCGCAAGGTGGCCGTCGTCCAGCTGCGGGCCAGCAGCGAGGAGGAGGCCAACCTGGCGCGCGCCGAGGAGGCCCTGGCCCACTTCCGCGGCCAGGTCGTGGACCCGGCGGGCATGCCCGTCACCCACGCCAAGGTGACCCTGATCGACCGTCGCGGCCGGCAGGCGGGCGCCGCCCTCACCGACCACGAGGGCCGCTACTCCCTGGCCGTCCCCGCGGGCGGCTCCTACGTCCTGGCGGCGACCGCCGCCGGGCACGCGCCGCGGGCGTCGGCGGCGACGCACCACGGCGAGGACCGCGCGGTGCACGTGGACCTGGCCCTGGAGGCGGTGGCGGTCCCGCAGCCGTAACGGGCCCTGCGGGCCGCCGAGTTGAGCTGCTGCCGAGAACGCGCCGGGCGATCGCCCGGCGCGTTCTGCTTCTGCGCGAACCGCCGCCGACGCGCGATCATGCGGGAGGAGACGCGGCGACCGCACCGTCGCACGACGAAGGGTGGCTCCACCGTGCAGCGTTACGACTGGCTCCGGCAGATCCGCGGACTCGACCCCGAGCGCGACTACGAGCGGATCTACGCGATCAGCACCACCCACGAGTTCCCGTGGGACTTCATGCAGGCGCTCGGCTTCGCGCTCTACCGCACGTACGCCGTGCCGAGCATCGGACAACTCCTCGCGAGAACGGGCGAGTTCACCGAGCGCGCGCAGAAGCGGTACGACGACACGGTGCTCATCCTCGACGCGGTGGGCGAGCACGGCATGGACGCGGAGCAGGGCCGCACCGCGATCCGCCGCATGAACCGGATGCACGGCAGCTACGACATACCGAACGACGACCTCCGCTATGTCCTGGCCACGTTCGTCGTGGTCCCCAAGCGCTGGCTGGACGAGTTCGGCTGGCGCCCGCTGTCGGACCACGAGATCCGGGCGTCCACCCACTACTACCGGGCGCTGGGCCGCCGCATGAACATCAAGGACATCCCGGAGACCTACGCGGAGTTCGAGGAGTTCATGGACGACTACGAGCGCCGCCACTTCGCCTTCGACAAGGGCGGCCGGGCGGTCTCGGAGGCCACGCTCGACCTGATGGCGTCCTGGTACCCGGGCCCGCTCGGCGCGGCGATGCGCAGGGCGACCGTATGCCTGATGGACCCGCCGATGCGCGCGGCCTTCGCCTATCCGGCGCCGCCCGCCGTCCTGGAGCGCGCGGTGCGCGGCGGCATGCGCCTGCGCGGCCGGCTGATACGGCTCCTGCCGCCGCGCCGCACCCCGCGCTTCGCCCGCCAGAGTCCCAACGTCCGGGGCTATCCGCACGGCTTCCGGGTGGCGGACCTCGGCACGTTCCCCGAGCCTGGTGGCACCAGTAACCGCTAGGCATGCGCCAGCCGATTATTCAGCAGTCGGGGAACGCTGTCAGAAGTATTGAAAAGTCCGGCCACTAGTCATATGCCGTCGGTAATGTGGCGTCACCTTCCTTCGAGTGGAGGGGTGGTGGGAGCCCGTACCGGGGGTTCCAGACAGATGGTCGCCTTGCCGAAGCAGAAGAGCTCGCACGACGCGGGACCCGCCGCGCAGCACTGTGACCCGTATCCGACGGTGACGGTGGACGCGGCAGGAACCGTGCTGTCCTACAACGAGCAGGCCGCCGACCTGCTCGCCCGGATCGACGTCGGCGCCGCGCTGCCCGACGTGGCGCCCGCCTGGCTGGCCGAGGCCCATCTGCGGCACGCGGGCGGCGCCCGGACGGCGCCCTCCGCGTGGGCGGGCGGCCGGATCGGCGAGCTGCGGGTGAAGGCGCTCGCCGGGCCGGGCGCGGCGGGGACGGTGACGTGGTGGCTGGTGAGCGACAGCGCTCCGGCCGGTGCCGCGCAGGAGCTGGCGCGGGAGCGGGCGAGAGCCGCTCTGTTGCAGGAGCTCTCGTCCGAACTGCTCACCTCGCTGGACGTGGCGCACTGCCGTGAGGTGACCGTGCGGCGGGCGGCCCGGCATCTGGCGGACGCGGCGGTCCTGGTCGGCATGAGCGACGGCCGCGACTTCCCTGTCACGCGGTGCACCGCGGGCGGGCCGGTGACCGAGGAACGCATACCTCTGGACGCCGGCCAACTGCCGGGCCTGGCCGAGGCGTTGCTCGGGCTGCCCACGACGCCGTCGGCCTGGATCGATCCGGGCGCGGTGCCGTCCTGGGCGGTGCCCGAGGGGTTCGCGGGCGAGGTCGCCGCCGTCGGTTCGGTGGTCGTGGTGCCGCTGCCCGGGCACGGCGCTCCGGCCGGCTGTCTGATCCTGCTGCGCCGCCCGGGCAGGGCGCCGTTCGGCTCCGCCGAGGAGCGCTTCGCCCGGCTCTTCGCCGCGCGGGCCGGTGCCGCCCTCTCCCTCGCCCGCAGCCACGCCCGCCAGGCACGCTTCACCGACGTACTGATGCGCGATCTGCTGCCGCCCGCCCTCGGCCGGGTGCACGGCATCTGCTTCTCCGGCCGCTACCGCAGCTCGACCGCGGGCGAGCGGGTCGGCGGCGACTTCTACGACCTGCTTCCCGGGGCCGTGCCGGAGGCCGAGACCGTCGCGGTGCTGGGCGACGTGTGCGGCAAGGGGATCGAGGCCGCGGTGGTGGCCGGCCGGGTGCGGCACGCGCTCCAGGCGCTGGTGCCGTTCGCCGCCGACCACACCCGGCTGCTGACCCTCCTCAACGACGCGCTGCTGGCCGCGCGGCAGGCGCCCTTCGTGACGCTCGTCCTGGTCAGCGCCGTGCGCGAGGGCCCACGGGTGCGGCTGCGCGTCTCCAGCGCGGGCCATCCCGCCCCGCTCGTCGTGCGCGCCGGCGGCCGGGTCGAGCAGGTCCCGGTCGGCGGGACGCTGCTCGGCGCGATCGAGGAGCTGGAGTTCGAGACCGCCGATGTCGTCCTGGAGCCGGGCGAGACCTGCCTGCTGTACTCCGACGGGATCACCGAGGCGCGCGGCGGTCCGCTGAGCGACGTGATGTTCGGCGAGGACCGGCTGCGCGCGGTGCTGGCCCCCTGCGCGGGCATGCCGACCGAGGCGGTCACCGAGCACGTACAGATGGTCGCCGCCCAGTGGCTGGGCGGCGGCCCGCACGACGACATGGCCGTCCTGGCGATCGGCGCGCCGGGCCGGCCGGGCGCGTCACCGAACGAAGACCTGTGAACGACCCGGCCCGGAAAGGGTGAGCCACGTGACCGGTGGCACTGACAGTGATTTCCCCACCTCTCTCGCCGAGCCGCGCGAGCGTCTGTGGCAGGCGCTCCACGCGTGCGACGAGACGCGCGCCGTCGCCGTGGTGCGCGGCGCGCTCGGCGCGACCCCCTCGACGGCGGAACGGACGCGGGCCGCGGGCGAACGGGTCCTGCTCGAACTGATCGCACCGGTCCAGGCGCGGCTGGGCGAGGCCTGGGCGGCCAACGACATCACGGTGGCGCAGGAGCACGCCGGTACGGCGATCAGCGAGCGGTGCGTCGCGGCCGTCGTCGACTCCACCGCGTCGGCGCGGCCCGGCACTCCGGCCGGACGGGTGGTCGTCGCATGCGTCGACGGCGAGTGGCACGCCCTGCCCGCGCGCCTGGTCAGCGAGGTGCTGCGGCTGCGGGGCTGGCGCGTCGACTATCTCGGGGCGCACGTCCCCACCGAGCATCTGGTCGCCCACGCCCGGTACACCCGCGCCCGGGCGGTACTGCTGTCCTCGTCCGTCGAGGTGCTGCTGCCCGCCGCCCACAACGCGATCAGCTCGTGCCAGGGTGCCGGGTTCCCGGTGATCGCCGGCGGCGCCGCGTTCGGTCCGCAGGGCCGCTACGCCCGGCTGATGCGGGCGGAGTGGGCCGGGGACGCGCCCGGCGCCGCCGCCCTCCTCGACGGGGGCCCGCGGCGGCCCGGGGCGCGCGCGGTCCGGCCGCCCGAGGCGGATCTGCCGCACCTGGGCGACGAGGAGTACACCATGGTCCTGCGGAGCAAGCGGCAGCTGGCCAAGCAGGCCCTGGCGGACGTCCAGGAGAGCTTCCCCGAGACGCGCTGGTACAACCGCTACCAGAACGAGCGGACCGCCGAGGACATCGACCACATCGTCACGTATCTCGCGACCGCCCTCTACGTCGACTGCCCCGAGCTGTTCGCCCGGTTCCTCGCGTGGACCGCGGACATCCTGACCGCCCGCGGTGTCCCGCCGCGCTGCCTGCTCGCCGCGCTGGACTCGCTCGTGGGCCAACTCAAGGACTTCCCGCGGGTGTTCGGCATCCTGCACGTCGCCCGGGGCGCTCTCGAAACCTAGCCGGGCCCGACCCACGCCACCTGCGACGACGCCGCCCGACCGGCCCGGCGCCATGCGGCGCGCCATAAATGACTCGCCGTGGTGCCACTGGTGTGCCATAGTGGCACCACTGGCAGGGCGCAGGGGTGCGCCGCGTCATCGACGGGGGCGGGGATCATGGGGACGGGACAGAGAAGCGAGCAGGCGGCACCCGGGGCCGCCGTGGCGTTCGCCCGGTTCGTGGCGTGCGGGGGCGGCGTGGGCGTCGCGTCCAGTTTCGCGGTGACGGCCCTCGCCGACCGGCTCCCGTGGGTGCTGGCCAACGCCCTGGTCACCGTGGTCTCCACGCTGCTCGCCACCGAGCTGCACGCCCGGTTCACCTTCGGCGCGGGCGGACGGGCGAGCTGGAGCCAGCATGCGCAGTCGGCCGGATCGGCGGCGGGCGCGTACGTGGTGACCTGCCTGGCGATGGCGGGCCTGCGGTATCTGGTGGACGCGCCGGGCGCGGTCCTGGAGCAGGTCGTCTATCTGTCGGCCTCCGCGCTCACCGGCGTCGCCCGGTTCGCGGTGCTGCGTCTCGTGACGTTCGCCCGCGGCCGGGCGAAGGCGCCGGTGGCCGCCCGCCCGGTGCCCGCGAGCCCGGTCGGCGCCGCGGCGCTCTGCCGCGCTGCTTGAGGGCCGCGAGCGGCGTCAGGCGTCGAACCGCGGCTCGCCGCGCAGGAGTTGCGAGACGTCGGACCCGGTGGGCAGCTCCTGCGGGGCGGCGCCCCGGCGGAAGAGGCGGGCGGCGCGCTCGCCGAGCACGGTGGCCCGCTCGCCCTCCACCCGCAGCCAGGAGCCCTCGCGCAGCCCGAGCACGGGCACGTCGTTCTCCTCCAGGAACTCGGTCAGCCGCTCCTCGCGGGTCTCGCCCTTGTGCGTGGAGGACGGGTCCGGGTCGAGGTAGTGCGGGTTGATCTGGAAGGGGACCAGGCCCAGCGTCTCGAAGGACGGCGGCTGCACGATCGGCATGTCGTTGGTCGTACGGAGGGTGGGCGCGGCCATGTTGGTGCCCGCGCTGGCGCCCATGTAGGGCAGGCCGTCGCCGACCGCCTTGATCAGGGCGTCCCGCAGGCCCGTCCGGTACAGCGCGCTCAGCAGCCGGAAGGAGTTGCCGCCACCGATGAACACCGCGTCCGCCGAGGCCAGTTGAGCCAGTGGATCGCCGCCCTCGTGGACGCCGCGCACCTCGATGCCCGCGCCCTCCAGCGCGCCGCGCACCTTCGCCGTGTAGGCGTCGTGGTCGGCGAGCGCGTACGGCACGAACGCGAGGCGGGCCTTCGCGGGCAGGAAGCCGGTGACGGCGTCCAGGGCGTGGGCGAGGTAACCCTGGCCGTACTGGGTGGAGTTGGAGAGCAGCAGCAGGTTCACGAGCGGGTAGCTCCTATCAACGGTCTTACGGGGATGTTCAGTTGGCGCGGGTGCGGCGCCGGTTCTGCGGCGGATGGGTCAGGCGCTGCTCCAGGAGGCGGGCGGCCCTGCGCAGCGCGTCGAGCCGGTCGTCCGGCCCGTCGGGGAAGCGCTCCTTGGCGGCGCCGAGGCTGAGGCTCCCGTAAGGCTCGCGCCCGAGGAACACCGGCACGGCGACCGTGCCGATCCCGGCGTCGTACTCGCCGACCGTCCAGGCGTACCCCTGGGCGCGGACGGCACGGAACTCCCGCTCCAGCTCGTCGGGGTCGGTGACCGTGCGCTCGGTGAAGCGGGCCATCGGGCGGCCCCGGAAGAGCCGGTGGCGCTGGTCGTCGGGCAGGAACGCGTAGTACGACTTGGCCGTGGCGCCCGCGTGCGCCGGGTACAGCTCGCCGACCAGCGGGTAGTAGCGCAGCGGCCCGGACTCCCCCTCCACGGCCGCGACGCAGCGCATGTGGAAGTTGTCGGGGAGGCAGAACAGGACCGTGTCACCGGTCGCCGCGCGCAGCTCCTCCAGGACCGGCGCGGCCAGCAGCTCCAGCGATCCGGAGCGCTCCCAGAGCCGGCCGAGCCGCAGCACGGCGGGGCCGATCCGGTAGCGCCGGGTCGCCGGGTCGGAGACCAGGAAGCCGCGTCCGGCCAGCGTGGAGAGCAGCCGCTGGGCGACCGAGGTGTCCCAGCCGAACTCGCCGGCGACCTCGGTGACGCCCCAGTCCGGGCGGGTCCGCTCGAACGCGAGCAGGACGAGGAGTGCCCGGTCGACGGTCTGGAGGGCGCCGGCCGGAGTCTTCCGGTCCAGCGGGATCTCGGTCACCGCATCTCACCATCCAGACCCTTATTGCAAATAACGGGAAACAGTTGCCGACAACGCTATCCGATCCCGAACCTGCTGTCAGCACCGGTGGAACTCGCGACCGGGCGCCGAGCAGTGAGAGGGACCCCGCATGCTGAAGTACGTCCTGGATGTCGTCGACCTGCTGGACGACCCCGACGCCGACGGCAAGCGCGCCGTCGCCTACCTCGACTCCGTCGCGGGCCCCGAGGGCTCCGGCGCCGAGATCACCACGGTGGAGGGCGAGCGCGGCTCGACCGACTTCGTCCTCGTCCGCATCCCGGGCGCCAAGGGCCGCAGCCGCGGCGGCAGCGCCCGCACCCTCGGCGTCGTCGGCCGCCTCGGCGGGGTCGGCGCCCGGCCCGAGATGACCGGCCTGGTCTCCGACGCGGACGGCGCCGCCGCCGCGCTCGCGACCGCCGCCAAGCTCCTCGACATGCGCCGCCGCGGCGACGTGCTCGACGGTGACGTCGTCGTCGCCACCCATGTCTGCCCGGACGCGCCGACCGCGCCGCACGACCCGGTGCCGTTCATGGACTCGCCGGTCGACATCGCGACGATGAACCGGCACGAGGTGACCGCCGACATGGAGGCCGTGCTCTCCATCGACACCACCAAGGGCAACCGCATCATCAACCACAAGGGCCTCGCCCTGTCCCCCACCGTCAAGGAGGGGTGGGTGCTGCGGGTCAGCGAGCAGCTGGGCGAGCTGCTCGCCGTCGTCACCGGTGAGCCGTTGGTCACGTACCCCGTGACCACGCAGGACATCACGCCGTACGGTAACGGTGCACACCACATCAATTCGATCCTCCAGCCGGCCACGGCGACCGCAGCCCCGGTCGTCGGCCTCGCGGTCACCTCGGCCGCGGCGGTGCCCGGCTGCCAGACCGGCGCCAGCCACGAGAGCGACATCGCGGCCGCCGCCCGGTTCGCCGTCGAGACCGCGAAGGCCTTCGGCGGCGGGCGCGTCGACTTCCACGACGCCGCGGAGTTCGACGCCCTCGTGAGCCGCTACGGCTCGCTCACCCACCTCCAGACCCTCGGCAACGCACCTACGGAGTCGTGACGCCATGGCCACCACGAAGAAGAACGTGGGCAGCGACGACTACGCGCTGTCCAGAGTCCCCCGGGACAAGCGGCTCGGCTTCTGGACGATGCTGCTCCAGTGGCTCGCCCAGTCCGGCTCCATCTCGCAGTTCACGCTGGGCGCCACCATCGGCGTCGGCATGACCTTCGGCGACGCCTTCCTCGCCTTCACCCTCGGCGCGGTCATCCTCGAAGTCGTCATCTTCGCGATCGGCTTCGCGGGGATGCGCGAAGGGCTCTCGACGCCGCTGCTCACCCGCTGGGTCGGCTTCGGCCGCAACGGCTCGGCGCTCGTCAGCTTCGTCATCGCGGTCAGCCTGGTCGGCTGGTTCGGCGTGCAGAACACGATCTTCGGCAACAGCGTCTCGTCGCTGATCGGCGGCCCCTCGTGGCTGTGGTGCGTCGTGGCGGGCCTCGCCATCACGGTCCTGGTGATCTTCGGCTTCCGCTACATGGCGATCTTCGCCAAGATCGTCACGCCGCTCTTCTTCGCGATGGTGGCCTGGTCCGTGATCGACGCGCTCAGCGAGCACTCGCTCGGCGACCTGATCAGCTCCCCGCCGCCCGGCCAGGCGATCCCGCTGTCCGTCGCCGCGACCGCCATCGCGGGCGGCTACATGACGGGCGCGATCGTCGCCCCGGAGATGACCCGCTACAACAAGAAGGGCAGCCACGTCTTCCTGCAGACGGCGTCCTCGATGATCCTCTCCGAGTACATCGTGGGCCTGACCGGCGTGCTCCTCGGCCACATGGTCAAGAGCAACGAGGTCTCGCAGATCGTGCTCTCCACGTCCGGCGTCTTCGGTGTCCTCGTCGTCCTGATGTCGACCGCGAAGATCAACGACTGGAACCTGTACGGCTCCTCGCTCGGCGTCGTCAACTTCTTCCAGGTCGTCTTCAAGAAGCGCCTGCACCGCGGCGCCGTCACCATCGCCCTCGGCATCGCCGGCACGGCCCTGTCGGCGGTCGGCATCATGACCCACTTCACCGACTTCCTCACCGTCCTCGGCGTGGCCATCCCGCCCATCGGCGGCATCATCGTCGCCGAGTACTGGGTGGTGCGCCGGATGCGCGGGCCGCTCGACGCGACGCGCGAGGCGGGCACCCTGCCGACGACCTCCCCGACCTGGGTCCCCATGTCCCTCGTGATCTGGGCCGCCGCGTTCTGCGTCGGCAAGTTCTACGACGGCGGCATCCCGGCCCTGAACTCCCTGGCCACCGCGTTCGTCCTGTACACCGTGCTCGGGCTGCTCGGCTGGGTCAGGACGTACGGCGCCACCACCCTGGCCGACGACGAGGACGACGCCCGTCCCGCCGCCGCCGAGCACACCCCCGTAGGAGCGGCATGACCACCCTCGCCTCCAAGGACGCCGAACGCGAAGTCGTCGAGATCTGCGCCGAGCTGATCCGCTTCGACACCTCCAACCCGACGAGCGACGAGCGGGCCTGCGCCCGCTGGGTCGAGGCCACGCTCGCCGAGGTCGGCATCACGTCCGAGTTCGTCGAGAGCGCGCCGGGCCGGGCCAGCGTCATCGCCCGGATCGAGGGCGCCGACCGCTCCCGCGGCGCCCTGCTGGTCCACGGGCACCTCGACGTCGTCCCGGCCGACGCGGCCGAGTGGCAGGTGCCGCCGTTCTCCGGCGAGATCCGCGACGGCTATCTGTGGGGCCGCGGCGCCATCGACATGAAGGACACGGTGGCGGTCATGCTGGCCACCGCCCGGCACTTCGCCCGTACGGGCACCAAGCCGGCCCGCGATCTGGTCCTCGCGTTCCTCGCCGACGAGGAGGCGGGCGGCAGGTTCGGCGCGCACTGGCTCGTCGAGCACCGCCCGGACCTCTTCGAGGGCGTCACGGAGGCGATCGGCGAGGGCGGCGGATTCAGTTACGCGCTCGACGACACCCGGCGCCTCTACCCGATCGAGAACGCCCAGCGCGGCATGGCGTGGATGGAGCTGACCGCGAACGGGCGGGCCGGGCACGGCTCCTCCCCCAACGACGAGAACGCGGTGACCGACCTCGCCGAGTCCCTCACCCGCATCGGCCGCCACACCTTCCCCGTCCGTCTCATCGAGCCGGTGCGCGCCCTGCTCCAGAAGGCCGCCGACCTCCAGAACGTGGACATCGACTTCGAGGCGGAGGACCTGGACGCCGAGCTGGCCAAGCTGGGCCACGTCGCCGACTTCATGCAGGTGGTGCTCCGCAACTCCGCGAACCCCACCATGTTCACGGCCGGTTACCAGACCAACGTCATCCCCGGGAAGGCCACGGCCCGGGTCGACGGCCGCTTCCTGCCCGGCCACGAGCAGGAGCTGATCGACGCCGTCGACGAACTGCTGCTGCCGTCCGTCTCCCGCGAGTGGGTCAACCACGACATCGCGATGGAGACCACGTTCGACGGCCCGCTCGTGGACGCCATGTGCGACGCCGTGCGCGCCGAGGACCCGGACGGCCACCCGGTGCCGTACTGCAATCCGGGCGGCACCGACGCCAAGGCCTTCACCAAGCTGGGCATCCGCTGCTTCGGCTTCAAGGGGCTGAAGCTGCCCGCCGACCTGGACTACGGGCGCCTCTTCCACGGCGTCGACGAGCGCGTCCCGCTGGAGGGCCTGCGCTTCGGGGTCCGGGTGATGACCCGGCTGTGGCAGGGCTGCTGACCGGGCGCCCGGCGGCGTACGGCAGCATGTGGGCATGACCACTTCAGGGAGCACCCCGGGCCCGGACGTCCTCGCCGCCTTCGAGAAGGCCAAGGGCTTCATGCCGCTGGGCGAAGGGCTCGCGCTGTACGCCGCCGCCGTCGAGGCGGCGGCGCTCGGGCTGCCGCTCCTGGAGGTCGGCACGTACTGCGGGCGCTCCACGATCCTGCTCGCCGACGCGGCCCGCGCGGCCGGGGTGACGGCCCTCACGGTCGACCACCACCGCGGCAGCGAGGAGCAGCAGCCCGGCTGGGACTTCCACGACCCCGAGACCGTGGACCCGGTCGTCGGCCGGATGGACACGCTGCCCACCTTCCGGCGGACGCTGCACGCGGCGGGCCTGGAAGACCACGTGGTCGCGCTCGTCGGCCGGTCGCCGCAGGTCGCGAGGGTCTGGGGCGGGCCCCTCGGTCTGGTCTTCATCGACGGCGGCCACACCGACGAGCACGCCACCGCCGACTACGAGGGCTGGGCGCCGCACGTCGCGGACGGCGGGCTGCTCCTCATCCACGACGTCTTCCCCGTCAAGCACGACGAGTGGACCGGCCAGGCCCCGTACCGCGTGTACCTGCGGGCACTTGAGTCCGGGGCGTTCACCGAGGTCTCGGTACACGACTCCCTGCGCGTCCTGCGACGAACGGGCGCGGGGATCTGACGGCGCGGTTATCGTCGAGACGTGTCATACGTGGGCCCGGACGGGGACGACTTCGAAGACTTCTACCGTGACGACGAACCGCAGCGGGGACGCGGCGGCCGCCGGTTCGGCGGGCGGCCCGTGCTGATCACGTTCGCCGCGCTGGTGCCGACCGCGCTCGCGGCCTGGGTGCTGTGGCAGGTCGTGCACGGGCCGAGCGAGAACGAGCCGCCGAAGGTACTGCCCGCCGCGGGCCAGCCGGCGTCGACCTCGGCACCGCCGGTCTCCGCGTCCTCGAAGGCCGCGACGCCCTCCTCCGCGGCCCCTACGACGTCCTCGCCCGCGCCCTCGAAGACCGCGCCGAAGAAGTCGTCCACCCCGGCGGCCGGCGGTTCGGGCCCGCTGCGCGGCAAGGTCGTCGTCATCGACCCGGGTCACAATCCGGGGAACTTCCAGCATCCGGCCGATATCAACCGGAGTGTGAACGTCGGCAACGGCAGCAAGGAGTGCGACACCACCGGAACCTCCACCAATGGGGGTTACACGGAGGCCCAGTTCACCCTGGACGTCTCCCGCCGCCTGCGCGCGATCCTCGAACAGCAGGGCGCCACGGTGCAATTGACGCAGAACGGCGACCGGCCCTGGGGCCCGTGCGTCACCGAGCGGGCCGCGATCGGGAACAAGGCGCACGCCGACGCCGTCGTCTCCGTCCACGCCGACGGCTCCGCCTCGGGCAACCGCGGCTTCCATGTGATCCTTCCCGCATCCGTGCACGCCGGCGCCGCGGACACCCGCGCCATCGTCGGGCCGTCGCGCTCTCTCGGAGAGCGCGTCGCGGGCAACTTCCTCAAGTTCACGGGCGAGCCCCCGTCGAACTACATCGGCAAGGGAACCGCCCTGGACACCCGCTCCGACCTGGGCGGACTCAACCTGTCGACGGTTCCGAAGGTCTTCATCGAGTGCGGCAACATGCGGGACGCGCAGGACGCCCGCCGGCTCACGTCGGGAGAGTGGCGGCAGAAGGCGGCACAGGGCATCTCTGAGGGAATCGTGAGTTTCCTGGGCGGGTAGCTGTCACCCTGTGGATCTCGGCAGACACCCGCAGGACTCGGACGATAGTGTCGTCCGTACTATGTGGGGCCATCCCCGCGCTCTGCGCCGCCTCCACCGAAGACCCAGACGACTGACGAAGGACCTCCTGAAGTGAATATCCGCTCCCTCACTCGAGGCGACGGCGTGGTGATCGGAGCAGCGGTAGTGCTGTTCATCGCCTCGTTCCTCGATGCGTTCGACAGCCCCGGCGGCGACATCCCGAATGCCTGGGACAGCCTCGGCCTCGTCATGGGGATGTATGTCTCCGGCATCATCGGCGCGGTGCTGATCGTCGTCGCACGTGGTCTTCCGCAGCCGCGCAAGGTGGCCGGACTCGACCTCGGCCAGTTCGGCGTGGCCCTGACGATCTTCTCCGCGTGGACCGCGCTCTGGACGATCTTCGACCCGCTGGGGTTCTTCGACAGTGACCTCACCAAGGTCAGCGCCGGCGTCGGCCTGATCCTGGGTCTGGTCGCCGCCCTGGTCATGGCCGCCGCCGCGGTCGCCACCCCCCTCGTCCCGGCCCTTCAGGCCGCGCTCCTCGGCGCCCCCCGCCCCCAGCAGCCGCAGCCCTACGGCGGTCAGCCGCAGGGTGGCTACGGCTACCCGGGCGCCCAGCAGCCGGGCCAGCCGTACGGCGCGCAGCCGGGGCAGCCGGGTCCGGGGCAGCCCGGTCAGCCCGGCCCCGGCCAGCCCTACGGCCAGCAGCAGCACGGCCAGCCGCAGCAGGCCGCCGCTCCGGCGCCGCAGCCCGCCGCCCCGCAGGGTGGCGCCTCCGACTTCTCGCCGTTCTGGTTCGCCGTCCCGGTGCCGCGTCCGCTGTACGCGGAGGACGGCAACCCGACGCCGATCGCCGAACTGGCCCCGGGTACCTGGTACTTGGCCGTCGAGCAGCGCGGTCCGGGCCTCGTCGCCCAGACGCAGGACGGCCGTCGCGGCGTCCTCCAGGACACCAGCGGCATCCAGCGCGGCTGACCCGCACGGCGCCTCGCGTCAGGCCCCTCGCCCACCTTCCGGGCGAGGGGCCTTTCGCGTACAGTCACCCAGGAATTGACGCACCGTCAGATAGGGGCTGACCGTATGCGCCTGGGAATCGCACTCGGCTACTGGGGACGCGGACCGGACCCCGACCACCTCGGGCTCGTACGCGAGGCGGAGGAGCTGGGCTACGACTCGGTGTGGACGTCCGAGTCGTGGGGCAGCGACGCCTTCACCCCGCTGACCTGGTTCGCCGCGCACACCTCGCGCATCCGGCTCGGTACCGCGATCGCGCAGATGGCGGCCCGCTCCCCCACCACGACCGCGATGCACGCGCTCACCCTCGACCACCTCTCGGGCGGCCGCACGATGCTCGGGCTCGGGCTGTCGGGGCCGCAGGTGGTGGAGGGCTGGTACGGGCGCCCGTTCCCCCGCTCCCCGCTGACCGCGACGCGCGAGTACGTGGACGTCGTCCGGCAGGTGCTGCGGCGCGAGGGTCCCGTCGAGGCCGAAGGCCGCTTCCACTCCCACCCCTACCGGGGCGAGGACGGCACCGGCCTCGGCAAGCCCCTCAAGCCGATCACGCATCCGCTCCGCGCCGAGCTGCCGATCCTGCTCGGCGCCGAGGGGCCGAAGAACATCGCGCAGACCACCCGGATCGCGGACGGCTGGCTGCCGCTGTACTGGTCGCCGACCCGGACCGATGTGTACGAGGCGTCGCTGACCGGTCTCCGCGAGAACTTCATGATCGCCCCGATGGCCCGGGTGAAGGTCTGCGACGACGTCAGCGAGGGGCTGCTGCCCGTCAAGGCGATGCTGGGCTTCTACATCGGCGGCATGGGCCACGCGACCCGTAACTTCCACGCCGACCTCATGGCGCGGATGGGGTACGAGGCCGAGGCCCGGCGGATCCAGGAGCTGTTCGCCGAGGGGCGGCGCGAGGAGGCGGTGCTCGCGGTGCCGGACGCGTTCGCCGACGAGATCTCCCTCGTGGGCCCCCGCGCCCGGATCGCCGAGCGCCTTGAGCTGTGGCGCAAGGGGCCGGTGACGGATCTGCTGGTCCTGTCCCCCGACCGGCACACCCTGCGCGTGCTGGCGGAGCTCAACTCCTGACCGGCTCCCGTACGGTCAGGAGCCCGACGTCAGCTGGGACGCCGACGGCACCTTGTCCTTGACCTCGGCGCCCGCGCTCTTGCCCGCGTCCTTGACGCTGTTGATGATGTCGTCGAACGACCCGGCGACCGAGTCGACGCCGTCGCCCTTGCGCAGCTTGCTCGGCAGGTCCTTGAGCGCGTCGATGCCGGCGGTGAGCGGGGCGACCGCCTTGGAGAGCGTGGGGTCGCCCTCGGCGTTCTTCGCCGCGGCCTTCAGCCGGTTGTAGGTGAGCGCGCCCGCGAGCCCCGCCTTGACCAGGGCGAACTTGCGTCCGTCCGCGCCGGCCTTGAACTTGCCCGCGCGCCACGGCTTCACGATCCACTGGTAGGTGGCCCCGGCCGCGATGCCCGCGTTGGCCACGAACCGGGTCTTGGCGAGCTTCTGGCGCTCGGCCGAGCTGGACGGCGACGCGGACGACGACGAGGCCGTGTCCTTGTCGTCGCCGCCGCACGCGGTGGTTCCCGCGACGAGGGCGCCGCACAGGAGGACGGACACGACCGTACGTCGCAGGGGAAGGGCTGAGCTGAGCACCGCGGGTACCTCCGGGG
Organism: Streptomyces sp. HUAS MG91; assembly: GCF_040529335.1. Lineage (GTDB taxonomy): Bacteria > Actinomycetota > Actinomycetes > Streptomycetales > Streptomycetaceae > Streptomyces > Streptomyces tabacisoli. The sequence continues at coordinate 2,578,917 of NZ_CP159534.1, forward strand.
TGGGACTGCACGCTTTTCCGCAGCGTCACCCGCCCCCCGCACCACCGCCACTCGGGCGCGACCGTACGGGTTTCATCGAACGGGTCGGGGTCAGACGGAGACCATGTCCTCTACTCGCAGCGGCAACAGCGCGGCCCGAGCGATCGTGGTCGTTGCCGACATCATGGCGCTGATACTCGGTCTGTGGATCCTGATGTACCTGCTCGATGCCAACCGCGGCAACGACCTGGTCCAGTGGATCCACCATGCGGCCAACTGGCTCGCCGGCTGGTCCCGTGATCTGTTCACCTTCGACGAGGCCTGGGCCCGCGTGGTCGCCGGATACGGCCTGGCCGCCGTCGTCTACCTGGCCATCGGCCACGCCATCGCGGGCCGGCTGCGCTAACAGCAGTCCGGCTCCACGCCGGACGGCAGCTGCTCCCCGCCGAACACCGAGCACGTCGCCTCGTCGCCGCCCAGTGCGGCGACGGCGAGCAGGACGGAACCGGCGGTCCAGGTGGTCAGCTCCTCCGGCCAGACGGCCCGGTCCTCGAAGACGTAACCGGTCCAGTACAGGCCGGTGCGCGGGTCCCGCAGGTGCTGGATGTCCTGGAGGATCGCGAGCGCCCGGTCGGACTCGCCCATCGCCCACAGGGCGAGGGCGAGTTCCGCGCTCTCGCCGCCGGTCACCCACGGGTTCGGCACGACGCAGCGCACGCCGAGGCCGGGCACGACGAAGCGGTCCCAGTCGGCCTCGATGCGCCGCTGGGCCTCGGCGCCGCGCAGCGCGCCGCCGAGGACCGGGTAGTACCAGTCCATCGAGTAGCGGTTCTTGTCGAGGAACCGGTCCGGGTGGCGGCGGATCGCGTGCCGCAGCGCGCCGAGCGCCAACTCCCAGTCGGGCTGCGGCTCTTCGCGCTGTTCGGCGATGGCGAGCGCACAGCGCAGGGCCTGGTGGATCGACGAACTCCCGGTCAGCAGCGCGTCGTTGACGGGTGTGCCGTCGTCCTCGCGCTTCCAGCCGATCTGCCCGCCGGGCTGCTGGAGCCGCAGCACCCACTCGACGGCCGCGCACACGGTGGGCCACATGCGGTCCAGGAACGCGTCGTCGCCGGTGGAGAGGTAGTGGTGCCAGACGCCCACGGCCACGTACGCCACGAAGTTGGACTCGCGGCCGCGGTCGGTGATGTCGTGCGGGTCGCCGTCGTGGTAGGCGGCGTACCAGGAGCCGTCCTCGTTCTGGTGCCGGGCGAGCCAGTCGTAGGCCCGCTCCGCGGCGTCGTGCTCGCCGGCCACGTCGAGGGCCATGGCGGCCTCGGTGTGGTCCCAGGGGTCGAGGTGGTGGCGGCGGAACCAGGGCAGGGCGCCGTCCGGGCGCTGCACCGCGAGGATGCCGCGCACCGTCAGGGCTGCCTGATCCGCCGTCAGAACTCCTGGCAGGACGAGGAGTTCGGTCCGCTCGGGGCTGCTCACTCAGTGGCCCCGGCGGCCTGGGGCAGGTGCGGCTTGGTGGCGTAGGCGACGAAGCTCTTGCCGACGACGGGGTTGAGCAGCTGCTCGGCGACCCGGGTCAGGGCGGGCTTCTTCATGATGTCCCAGACCAGGAGCTTGTGGTACGCCTTGACCGGCAGCGCCTTGTCGTTGTCGACGCCGAACGCGCACTTGAGCCACCAGTACGGGGCGTGCAGCGCGTGGGCGTGGTGGGTGCCGTACGGCTTGAGCCCGGCCTCGCGCATCTTTCCGAGGAGTTCGTCGGCCTTGTAGATGCGGATGTGGCCGCCCTCGACCTCGTGGTACTCGTCGGAGAGCGCCCAGCAGACCTTCTCGGGGCCGTAGCGCGGGACGGTCACCGCGATCCGGCCGCCCGGCTTGAGGACGCGCACCATCTCGGCGAGCACCCCCTTGTCGTCGGGGATGTGCTCCATGACCTCGCTGATGATGACGACGTCGAACGACTCGTCGGGGAAGGGGAGTTGGAGCGCGTCACCCTCCATCGCGGTGGCGGTGGCGCCCGCCGGGGCCTCGCCGGCCTCCTTCATCGCGGCGAACCACTTGGCGACCTCGGCGATCTCTTCCTTGTTCTGGTCGAGCGCGACGACCTGGGCCCCGCGCCGGTAGCACTCGAAGGCGTGCCGTCCGGCCCCGCACCCGAGATCGAGGACGCGGTCGCCCGCGGCGAGCGGGAAACGGGTGAAGTCGACGGTCAGCACGTGGCCCTGCTTTCCTCTGGGGTTTCCTGGTGGGGTCGGACGGAGTGGGCGGGGGCGCGCTCCATCGACTCGCGGTACAGCTCGGCGGTGCCCTGCGCGGCCCGCGCCCATGTGAAGCGGTCGAGGACCCGGGCGCGGCCCGCCGCGCCGAGCCGACGCCGCAGCTCCGGGTCGCCCAGCATGCGGCTCAGGGCCGTGGCGAGCGCCCCCGCGTCGCCGGTCGGGACGGCGAGGCAGGTCTCGCCGTCGGGCCCGGCGACCTCGGGGATCGCGCCGCCCTTGGTGGCGACGAGCGGGGTGCCGGTGGCCATGGCCTCGGCGGCGGGCAGGGAGAAGCCTTCGTAGAGCGAGGGCACGCAGGCGACCTGCGCGGAGCGCACCAGGTCGACGAGTTCGGCGTCGCTGATGCCCTTCACGAACTCGACGGCGCCCTCCAGCCCGTACCGCTCCATGGCCTGGGCGACCGGGCCCTCCTCGGGGCGCTTGCCGACGACGACGAGATGGGCCTCGGGGTGGTCGGCGCGCACCTTGGCGAGCGCTTCGACGAGGAAGACAAGGCCCTTGAGGGGCACGTCTGCGCTGGAGGTGGTGACGATGCGGCCGGGGATCTCGGGGACCGCCGGGTCCGGGGAGAACAGGTCGGTGTCGGCGCCGATGTGGACGACGCGGATGCGGTCCTGGCGGACGCCGAGGTGCTGGACGATCTCGTCGCGGGAGGTGCCGGAGACGGTGAGCACGGAGGGCACCCGGCGGGCGACGCGCTTCTGCATGCGGGTGAAGGCGTACCAGCGGCGCTTGGAAAGGCGCTGCTGCCAGGTCTGCGCGGCGTCCAGCTCCAGCTGCCGGTCGACGGTGATGGGGTGGTGGATGGTGGTGACCAGTGGGGCGCCGATGTCGCCCAACAGGCCGTAGCCGAGCGTCTGGTTGTCGTGCACGACGTCGAACTCGCCGCGCCTGGCGCGCAGATGGTGGCGGGCGCGCAGCGAGAACGTCAGCGGTTCGGGGAAGCCGCCGGTGCGCATGGTGGCGAATTCGAGGGCGTCGACCCAGTCGCGGAACTCGTCGCGCTTCGGCGTGCGGAACGGGTCGGGGCTGCGGTACAGGTCCAGGCTCGGCAGCTCGGTGAGGGAGAGGCCGTCGGCCCCGGGAACCTCGTCGAGCACCGGATAGGGCTGGGCGCCGATGACCTCGACCCGGTGGCCGAGGCGGGCCAGCTCACGGGAGAGGTGGCGTACGTACACGCCCTGGCCACCGCAGAACGGGTTGCCCTTGTACGTGAGGAGAGCGATGCGCAACGACTCCGCGGTCACTCCAGGCCACCCTTCTCTCCTGCTTGCCCGTGGACATCCCGGCCTGCCAGTGGACACTACGTGGGGACGCTAATCTAGAACAAGTTTCAGACTTGATCGTTCAATGAGGATCGAATCTACCGGCTGGTAGCGGGCGTGTGGCAGGCGGATCGGGTGATTCGCGCCACGGGCCGTCACGTCGGGAGACGGAAGCGGACGGAAGCCGACGGATGCGGACGGAAGCAGGCAGATGACAGCTCCGGATGCCAGAAGCAGCGGCGCTCAGGGCGCCCCCGCGCTCACCGAGCGGCAGGAGGCGCGGCGCCGCCGGATCCTGCACGCGAGCGCGCAGCTCGCGGCGCGCGGCGGGTTCGACGCGGTGCAGATGCGCGAGGTCGCCGAGTCGTCCCAGGTCGCCCTCGGCACGCTGTACCGCTACTTCCCCAGCAAGGTCCATCTGCTGGTCGCCACCATGCAGGACCAGCTCCAGCACATGCACACCACGGTCCGCAAGCGCCCGCCGTCCTCCGACGCGCCCTCCGAGCGGGTCGCCGAGACGCTGATGCGGGCCTTCCGGGCCCTTCAGCGCGAGCCGCATCTGGCCGACGCGATGGTGCGTGCGCTGACCTTCGCGGACCGCAGCGTCAGCCCCGAGGTGGACCAGGTGTCCCGCCAGACCACGGCGATCATCCTGGACGCGATGGAGCTGGACGACCCGAGCCCCGCGCAGCTCTCGGCGGTCCGGGTCATCGAGCACACCTGGCACTCGGCCCTGATCACCTGGCTGTCGGGCCGCGCGTCGATCGCCCAGGTGAAGATCGACATCGAGACCGTGTGCCGCCTGATCGATCTGACGTCGGCCGAATCCCGCCACTGAATCGCGATTTTGTTGCCGTGCGCCCCTCGGACCTGCGGGGGCGCACGGCCGCGCGGTATGCGCCCTCGATCCTCCCGTTGGTGCGTTCCGCGAGTCGACATCCGGGAACCTGCCCCATCCAATGAGTCATTGAATGAGTCTTTGAACAAGCCCTTCAAAGGGCGAAGAGACTCGACCGACACAGAGCTGACCACTCTGAGGGGGACATGTGATCCGGGTACTTCTCGTGCACGACTTATGCCTCATGCGTGCGGCCCTCGCCGACCGTCTGGCGAGGGAGCCCGATCTGGAGGTGCACCACGCGCCCTGGCGCGGCGCGTCCCGCCGTGCGAGCGCGCTCCGGCCGCACCTGTGCGTGGCCGACCTCGACTGCGAGGAGAACTACGGGATGCCGCCCCTGGGGGATCTGCACACCGGCGGCCCGGGCCGGGCGCTGCTGGTGCTCGCCACCTCCGGCCGCCCCGGCCTGCTGCGCCGGGCGGCGGAGGCGAACGCGCTGGGGTTCGTGGACAAGGCAGGGCCGGTGGAGCAACTGCTGACCGGGATAAGACGGGTGGCCGAGGGGCAGCGGTACGTGGACGAGTCCCTGGGCTTCGGGCTGCTTCAGGCCGCACGGAATCCGCTGACCAGGCGGGAGCTGAGCGTGCTGTCGCTGGCCGCCGACGGTGCGTCGGTCGCCGAGATAGCGCGCAGCCTGCACCTGTCCAACGGCACGGTGCGCAACTACATGGCCGCCATCACCCGCAAGACCGGCGCCCGCAACCGGGTGGACGCCATCCGCATCTCACAGGGGGCGGGCTGGCTGTGAGGGGGGCCGGGGCGCTCCGTCCCACACGCCGGTCAGGTCCCGGTAGAGCCCGGAGCGCGCCAGCAGCTCCCGGTGTCCGCCGCTCAGGACCCGCCGCCCGTCCATGACGAGGATCAGCTCGGCCCGCCGGGCCGAGCTGATCCGGTGCGCGATGACGACGAGGGTGCCGCCGGGACGGGCCGCGAACGCCCGCTCCGCGCGGGCCTCGGCCATCGGGTCCAGATGGCAGGTGGCCTCGTCGAGCACGGCCAGCGGTGCGGGTGAGAGATAGGCGCGGGCCAGGGCGATCAGCTGGCGCTCGCCGGCGGAGAGCGCCGCGAGCGCGGCCGGGCCGAGAGGAGCGTCGAGCCCGCCGAGCCGTTCCAGAAGCGAATCGAGCCCCAACACCTCGGCTGCATGGGCGAGTTCGTCGTCGGGGACGCCGTCGGGGCGCAGATAGCCGAGGTTGGCGCGCAGGGTGCCGCTGAAGACGTACGCCTCCTGCGGGATCAGCACCCGCCGTGCGGCCGCCTCCCGCGAGCGGGCCGGGTATCCGTCCACCAGGACCTCTCCGGCGCCGGGCACGAGGAGCCCGGCGACGAGTCCGGCCAGGGTCGACTTGCCGATGCCGCTGGGCCCGACGACGGCGAGGTGGCCGCCGTGCGGGACGGCGAGGTCGAGGCCGTCGAGGACCGGCTCGGCGCCGGGGCCGTAGGCGAAGGTCAGCCCGGAGACCTCCAGGGCGGGCCTGCCCGGCCGCGGCGCCGCCGCCTCCGCCGGACCGTCCCGGTGCCCGGTCTCGTACGCGGTCAGCCTGCGCAGGACGACGACGAGGCGGGAGCCGCCGGTGCCGAGGCCGTGGATGAGGCTCTGCAGGGCGGGCAGCAGGGACTGGGTGACGTAGGCGACGGCGCCGACCAGGGCGCCGGGGGTCACTCCGCGCTCCAGGGTCCAGGGGGCGGTGAACAGCAGCAGCAGGAGCGGCAGTTGGCCGCCGAGGGCGAGTGCGAGGACTCGGGGCGCCGACCACCGGGCCAGGCTGCGCGAGGCCCGCGCCTCGCGGTCGACGAGGAGACCCGCGGCGTCGGCGGTGGCGTCCTCGGCGCCCGCCGCGGTGACGTCCCTGAGGCCCGCGCAGACGGTGCCGAGCCGGGCGGAGACGGCTTCGTCGGCGGTGAGGAACACCTCCTGGCGGCGGGCCAGCGGGCGCAGGGTGGCCAGGAACAGGGCGAGCCCGGCGACCAGCGGCGGGGCGACGACGAGCAGCAGGACGGGGGCGAGCGAGCACAGGCCGATCAGGGCGCCGGCCGCGGTGAACACGAACGACCGGGAGACCATGACCAGGCCCGCGAAGGTGTCGCGGGCGATCTCGACCTGCTGGGTGAGCCGGGACACCGCTCCCCCGTCGGCGTCCCGCACCCCGCGCGCGACGACCCGGCGCACGAGGGCGTCCCTGGCCGGTTCGACGAGGTCGGCGACGGCGCCGTAGACCCGGGCGGTGCCCAGGGCGCCCGCGCCGACCCCGAGGGCGGCGACGGCGAGCCAGAGCAGTCCCGTGCCCTGGCGTCCGGCGAGGAAGCCGTCGTCGAGGGCGCGGGCGAGCGCGAGGCCGAGCAGGAAGGTCTGGCCGGTCTCCAGGACCGACCAGGCCGCGAGCCGGACGAGGGTGCCGCGGCGGCGCAGCAGGAAGCGGGCGCCGAGGCGGGAGAGGTCGCTCACGCGGGGCCGTCCTCCCCCGCGAACACCGCCCGGTAGGCCGGGTCGCGCCACAGCCGCTCGTGCGGGCCGAGGGCGCGGACGCGGCCGCCTTCGAGCCAGGCCACCGTGTCGGCGCGGGCCGCGGTCGTGGCACGGTGCGCGACGATCAGGCGGGTGGCGCCGGGGGTGTGGTCGAGGAGCGCGGCGGCGATCTCGTGCTCGGTGACCGTGTCGAGGCTGGAGAGCGCGTCGTCCAGGACGAGCAGCCGCCCGCCGTGCGCGAACGCCCGTGCCAGGCCGAGGCGTTGGAGTTCGCCGCCGGACAGCGGCACGTCCGCGCAAGGAGTGGCGTAGCCGTCGGGCAGGCGGCGCACGAAGGGGTCGGCGCGGGCGGCGCGGGCGGCCGGGACCACCCGGTCCTCCGGTGCGCCGAGCGCGATGGTGTCGGCGAGGGTGTCGCCGAGCAGGACGGGGCGCTCGAAGGCATGGCCGACCGCGGAGCGCAGGGCGCTTCGGCGCAGGTCGGGCAGCGGGACGCCGTCGAGGAGGACGGTGCCCTCGTCGGGGTCGGCGAGGCGGCCCGCGAGCGCGGCGAGGGTGGACTTGCCCGCGCCGGAGGCGCCGACGACGGCGAGGGTGCGACCGGCGGGCACGGTCAGGTCGACGCGGTCGAGGACGGTGCGTCCCGCGCGCCGGACCGTCACGCCGCGCAGCTCCAGATCACCCCCGTACGCGGGCAGTTCGTCATCTCCGTAGCGAGGTGGGGGCACGTCGAGGAGTTCGGCGGTGCGGCGTCCCGCCGCCCGGGTGCGGACCAGCGCGCCGAGGTCGCCGACGAGCGCGCCGACGCCGGTGGCGAGGACGGCGTAGCGGGAGGCGGCCAGCAACTCGCCCACGGTAAGGCTGTGGTGGAGCAGGAGCAGGCCCGCCGCCGCGATCACCGCGATCTGCAGCAGCGGGGCGAGGGTGACGGCTCCGGCGCTCGCCCGGCCCTGCACCCGCCACATCCGCAGGCCCTGCCGGGACAGTTCGGGCAGCGGTGCGAGGACCCGGGCGGTCTCCTTGTCGGCGGTGCGGGCGGCGGCGATGGTGCGGGCGCCGCCGATCGCCTCGGTGAGCCGGGTCGCGAGGTCGCCCTGGGCGCGCAGGTAGCCGCTGACGCAGTCGGAGGTGGCGCGTGCGAAGGTCCGCAGCAGCCACGCGAGGGCCGGGGCGCCGACGAGGAACACGAGCGCGAGGCGGAGGTCGACCAGGCCGAGGGCGACGATCGCGCCGAGGGGCGTGAGCAGGGTCGCGGCGAGGGCGGCGACGGTCGCGGGGGCGGGTCCGGCCTGGGCGGTGCCGCCGACGAGACGGGCGACCAGGTCTCCGGCCGGGAAGCGGGTGGTGGCGCGCGGTCCGGTGTCCAGGACGTGCCGGACGAGGCGGTGGCGCAGCCAGGCGGTGGTGCGGGCGGCCGTGGTGCCGGTGAGGACGCCCTCGCAGGCGTCGAGGAGCGTGCCCACGGCGACGAGTGCGGCACTGATCAGCAACCAGTGGTGGGCGTCGCCCCCGGTGGGGCCGGTGAGCAGGGCGTCCAGGGCGCGCCCGAGGGCGTGGGGCAGGAGCAGGGCGGTGCCCGCTCCTGCGGTGGTGAGCAGGCACAGGGCGACGCAGCGGGCGGCGCTGTGCCGGATCGCGGCGCGCAGCAGGGCATCGCCGCCCGGCGGGCCCGCGGCAGGGGCGGGCCCGCCCTCCGGAGAGGACGGGCCCGCGGTGCTGCTGTGGGTCACAGGCACAGCAGGGTGCTGTTGGAGCTGAACTTGTCGCAGAGCAGCAGGCTGACGTTGCTGCCCGCGCCGCCGCCACCGCCGCCACCGTGGGTCGCGTCGGCTTCCAGGTTCTGCAGGTCGAGAAGGGCCATGGTGAATCCTTTCGTCTGCGGCACGCGGGAACGTGCCGCCGGGGACGGGTGGTGCGTTGGGACACGGCTCCGGACAGGGCCGGAGCCGGCTCTAGGGCCGCCTCGGCGGCGGGAGGAACGGCAGGTGGGCCGGGGTGCCGTGGGCGGCGCCCAGGGCGAGCAGGCAGCCGGCCGTTCCGGTGGCGAGGTCCATGGACAGGCGCATCATCTGGTGGCCGGGGAAGGCGAGATGGTCGCGGTAGCGCATCGCCAGCCAGCCGAGGCCGTCGATCTGCGTGGCGAGGTGGCGGTCCTGGGCCTGGGGCGCGGTGGTGCGGGCGAGGTGCAGGATCATGCCCGCGCGGCCTTCGAAGAGGCCGGGCTGGATGTAGAAGCGGGAGGTCGCGGCGGTGACGGCACCGGCGCGGGCGCGTTCGAGGCCGGGGTCGGGCGCGAGGGCGAGGTAGTCGTCGGCGACCATGCCGATGCCGGCGCTGCCGTCGGCGAGGTACGGCATGGTGCGCCAGCCCTCGTCGACGTGGAGGCCGCCGTCGGACGAGGTCCGGCAGCGCTGGAGGTCCAGCTCCAGGGCCTGTCGCGCCAGTCGCAGGAGGGCGGGGTCGCCGGTGCGCTCGTGGCGGCGCAGCAGGAACAGGGCGGGGCCGCTCAGGCCGCGCATCAGGCCCGCCTTGCGCGGCGGTCCGCCGGTGCCGTCGGCGGCCAGGGCCTCGGTGATCCGTTCGGCGACGAGCGCGGTGGCCTCGGCGGCGCGGTCGGCGAGGGCGCTCTCGCCGGTGGCGTGCGCGAGGTGGTCGAGGACGAGGCCGACTCCGGCGAGGCCGCTGTGCAGTTGCGCGGCCAGCCGCTGCCACTTCTCCGCGAGCAGGGTGTCGATCTGGTCGAGGGCGCGCTGCGGGTGGCCGAGGTGGTGCAGGGCGTACGCGATTCCGGCCAGGCCGTCGTAGAGCCCGAGGGCGGTGCCGCGCGGCGCCGGTGCGGTGTGGTCGAGGAGCCAGCGCTCGCCCTGCTCGAAGCGGCCCGCGCCGGCCAGGTCGAGGGCGAGGAGGACGCCGGCGGCGCCGTGCGCGAGGCCGAGCCCGCCGCCGGTGGCGAACTGGACGACGTCGCCGGGGAAGAGCCGGTCGTCGCGGTCCGGGGTGGCCGAGGCGAGGATGCCCGCCGCCATGGAGTCGCGGGCGGCCGGCCAGTCGGCGGGCTCCGGCAGGGCGGTGGCGCCCGGCGCGGTGCGTCTCTCGGACGTCGGCGCACTCCCCGCTCCCGGAGCCGCGTCCCGGGTGATCTCGGCGACGGCCTCGTCCAGGAACGTCCGCGGCACGGTGGGAAATTCGGCGGCGATCACGTCGGCGAGATGGGCGGCCTTGCCGCGGTCGACCACGAACAGCGTGGTGACGGGCAGGAACATCGCGAGGCGCAGGCAGGCCAGGGCGTAGTGGTCGATCTCGGGGCCGGTGCGGTCGAGCGGCGCCCAGAAGCCGGGGTGGGCGAGCATCTGGCCGCCGCTCTCCTCGACGCGGGTGGCGGCCTCGAAGTCGATGAGGGTGACCGTGTGTTCGTCCGGGTCGACCATGATGTTGAACATGTGCAGGTCGTTGAAGACGATGCCGCGTTCGTGGACCCGGGCGACGGCGGCCTCGACCGCGGCGACGATCCCGAGCGCCCAGGCGGCGTAGGCGGCCACCTTCTCGGGGTCGGGGTCGGCGGCGAGCAGCGGGTGCCGCTCGGCGAAGTAGGCGTTGAGCGGGCGGCCCGGCACGTGGTCCATGACCAGGAATCTGTGGTCGTCGACGAGGAACCAGTCGCGGGCCTCGGGGGCGACGCCGAGTCCTGACAGCCGCTCCAGGGCGGCCTTCTCGCGCTCCAGGCGGGCGATGGCGTCGGCGCCGTCGGCGGCCAGACCGGCGTGCGGGCGGCCCTCCTTGAGGACCACGGTTCTCTCGTCGCGGGTGTCGACGCCGCGGTAGACACCACCGCCGTTGGAGAAGTGCAGCGCCTTCTCGAAGCGATAGGGCAGTTCGGCGACGGTGGTGGCGTTGCGGGCGTCCAGGTGGGGCTTGAGGAAGGTGGGCAGGGTCACCCACTCGGGTATCTGGAACGCGGGTTCTCTGTTGTCCGGCACGAGTCGTCCGCCGGCGTCCTCGACGGCGCTGACGAGGGTGCCCCGCGGGTCGACGACCAGACGGCGGACGAACGCGCCGTAGCGCACGTACAGCGGTCCTTCGCCCCAGCGGAGGTCGGTGAGGATGTACGGCCCGTCGAAACCAGCGAGCAATTCGCCGAGTTCTTCGAGTATGCGTTGACATCGCACCTCGTCGGCCGGATATATGGTGGCGAATTTCCCGCTGGTGTCCCTCCCCGCGTATTTCGCGTTCCGCAGGTGGAGCAGGTGCGGGGCCGGTACGAATTTGAAGGGGATGCCGCGCGGTACGCAGTAGTCCCAGATGACCGCGGCCGTCTTCCCGGCGTTCTCCCGGGTGGCCGAGGCGTGGATCTTCCAGCCCTGCGGCGGGCCCTGGCGCGGGGTGCCGTCGTCGTCGAGGGGGGTGAGGCTCAGCCACTCGCCGTTGCTGTCGGAGCGCCAGCCGGCGGGGACCGGGCGGCGGGCGGTGTCGAACTCGGGCAGTGTCCTCGCCCGCCCGTTCCCGGAGAGCCGTTCCGGCGTCTCGTAGAAATGCGGGTCGGCAAGCGCGTAGATCTCGTACCGCTTGTCCATGCGTTCGATGCCCTCCTCGGCGTCCCGTTCTCGGGTGGCGACCGGAACCGAGATTGGCATGCCGTGAAGGAGGCCGGACAGTCACAGTTGTCATGAGATAACTGTGCGGAATGCATAGGGAATTGGCGTTCGAGTCGGGTGAACGCGGAAGGAGAATACGCTTTCTGTACGCGGCCGGGCGGGCGCCGCTGCCGGAAGGGGCGCCCGCCCGGCCCCGTGTCACTCCTCGGGCGGGAACACCGCCTCGCCGCCGCCCAGGAGGGTGATCATGATCGCCTCGACGGGACAGCCCTCGGCCGCCGCGAGGACCTTCTCGTTGGCGTCCGTGTCGGGGTGCTCCGGATGGGACTGCCGGGCCGTGTCCAGGCGGAACGCGTCCGGCGCGTGGTTCACGCACATCCCCGAGCCGATGCAGACGCCCCGGTCGACCTCCACATGCCACCGGTCACCCATGCTCAGGCCCCCTCGGGCTCGTACCCGGCGGGCAGGTGGATCATCTTGTGCTCGAAGTACTCGCCGTACCCCTCGGGCCCGAACTCCCGTCCCACGCCGCTGTTCTTGTAGCCGCCGAACGGCCCGAGCATGTCGAGGCTGAAGGTGTTGACGCTGTACGTGCCCGTGCGCACCCGGCGCGCGACGTCGATGCCGCGCTCGACGTCGGCGGTCCAGACGCTGCCGCTGAGGCCGTAGTCGGAGTCGTTGGCGATCTTCACGGCCTCGGCCTCGTCGCCGTAGGGCAGCAGGCAGATGACCGGGCCGAAGATCTCCTCGCGGGCGATGCGCATGGAGTTGTCGACGTCGCCGAAGAGGGTGGGTTCGACGTACCAGCCCTGTTCGAAGCCCTTCGGCACGCCGCCGCCGGTGAGGATCTTGGCGCCTTCGTCCTGGCCGATGCGGATGTAGTCGAGGGAGCGCTGCTGCTGGCGCCTGGCGACGAGGGGGCCGAGTTCGGTGGCCGGGTCGAGGGGGTCGCCGACCTTGAGGGCGCCGGCCGCGCTCGCGAAGGCGTCGGCGAACTCGTCGTAGCGGGAGCGCGGGACCAGGATGCGGGTCTGGGCGACGCAGGCCTGGCCGTTGATCATCCAGGCGAAGGGCACGATGCCGGCGACGGCGGTCGCGGCGTCGGCGTCCTCCAGGATCACGGCGGCGGACTTGCCGCCCAGCTCCAGCGTGACGCGGGTGAGGTTGCGGGAGGCGACCTCCATGACGCGCTTGCCCGCGCCGACCGAGCCGGTGAAGGAGATCTTGTCGATGCCGGGGTGGGCGACGAGGTACTCGCTGACCTCGCGGTCGGCGGGCAGGATCGACAGCACACCCTCGGGCAGGCCCGCCTCGGCGGCGATCTCGGCCAGCAGATAGCCGTCCAGCGGCGTCTCGGGCGAGGTCTTCAGGATCACCGGGCAGCCGGCGAGCAGCGCGGGGGCGAGCTTGGCGGCGGCGGTGAACTGCGGGACGTTCCAGGGGACCACGGCCGCGACGACGCCGACGGGCTCGCGCCGCACGAGGAGCTTGCCGAGCACGCCGTCGCGGGCCTGCTCGTAGGTGAAGTCGCGGGCGACGGTGAGGGCGGAGTCCCAGACCATCATCGCGGCGAGGGCCTGCACCATGATGCTGGCGGTGAACGGGGTGCCGTTCTGGCTGCTGATGACGCGGGCGATCTCCTCGTGCCGCACCGCGAAGGCGTCCTTGATCTTCGTGACGACCTCGATGCGCTCGTCGAGGGTCATCCGGGGCCAGGGCCCCTCGTCGAAGGCCCGGCGGGCGGCGGCGACGGCCCGGTCGACGTCGGCGGGCGCGGCGTGCGGCACCCGTCCAAAGACCTCTCCGGTGTGCGGGGAGACGACCTCGATGACGTCCTTGCCGAGGGGATCGGTCAACTCCCCGCCGATGAACAGCTGTCCGTGTTCCACGAGCTCGGTCATGGCTGACTTCCTCTTCCCCGACCATTTCTGACGGTGTTTCAGAACTGATACCAGTTCTCGTTGCCATACGGAAGGGAGGGAAGGGGCCGGACGCCCCGTCGACCGGGGCAACCATTGAAACAAGTTCTACAAGTTCCATTACAGTGACGGGAGTTCGGCGCGGCGGCCGGTGCCCTCGGGCGGGTGACGGAGCGGGAGCCCAGTGACGGAGGCGACAGAGGTGACGAACGTGACGAAGGCGACGCAGGTGACCGATCACGGCGGGGGCGTGCAGAGCATCCGGGTCCCGATCCCCGACAACCCTCTCGGCTACACCCTCATCTATGTGCTCGACACCGACGCGGGACCGGTCCTGGTCGACACCGGCTGGGACGACCCGGAGTCCTGGGACACGCTGACGGCGGGGCTCGCGAACTGCGGCACCTCGGTCGGCGACCTCGCGGGCGTCCTCATCACGCACCACCACCCCGACCACCACGGCCTGTCGGCGAAGGTGCGCGAGGCGTCGGGCGCCTGGATCGCGATGCACGAGGCGGACGCGGCCGTGGTGCGGCGCACCCGGGAGAACGACCCGTCGCGCTGGTACGCGTACATGGCCAGGAAGCTGCTCGCCGCCGGGGCGCCCGACGCGCACGTGGCCCCGCTCGCCCGCGCCCGCGACGAGGGCGCCCCGCGCCGTCTGCCCGGCCTCGACCCGGCGCTGCCCGACCGCACCATCACCCCCGGCGACCTGCTCCCGCTGCCGGGCCGCAGGCTGCGCGCGATCTGGACGCCGGGCCACACCCCGGGCCATGTCTGCCTGCACCTGGAGGAGGAGCACCCCGCTCGGCTCCCCGGAAACGGACGCCTGTTCAGCGGCGACCATGTCCTGCCGGGCATCAGCCCGCACATCGGCCTCTACGAGGATCCCGACGACGCCACCGTGACGGACCCGCTGGGCGACTATCTCGACTCCCTCGAACGCGTCGGCCGGCTCGCCCCCGCCGAGGTCCTCCCGGCGCACCAGCACACCTTCACCGACGCGCCCGCCCGCGTACGGGAGCTGCTGGAGCACCACGAGTCCCGGCTGACCGGTCTGCTCACTCTCCTCGCGGAGCCGCTCACCCCCTGGCAGCTCGCGGAGCGCATGGAGTGGAACCGCCCGTGGGCCGACATCCCGTTCGGCTCGCGGACCATCGCGGTGTCGGAGGCGGAGGCGCATCTGCGGCGGCTGGTGAAACTGGGGCGGGCGGAGGCGGTCGCCGGCAGCGACCCGGTGACGTACGTCGCGGCGCCCTGATCCGGGGACTTCGCGGACGGCCGGCCCCGGATCACGTGTGGGGCCGGGTCCGGTCGTCGAGTGCGGCACCGACGTCGGGGCAGTTCTTCCGGATGGTGTCGAGGAAGGCGCGCAGCACCGGGGAGTCGTCGCGGGCCGCGAAGGACAGGACGAGATCGGGCAGGGGCGTGCGCGGGGTCACGTCGCAGAACCGCACTCCCGGACGCGGGACCGCCCTCATGCGGGACGGCCCCAGACCGACGCCCACGCCCGCGGCGGCGAGGCCGATGATCGTGTGCACGTCCCTCGCGATCGTCGCGCTGCCGAGAGCCGATGAGTCCGTGCCCAGCAGGGTGCGCAGTCCGGCGACCACGGCGGGCTCGTCCTGGCCGTCCGACACGATCAGTGGCTGTCGCCGCAACTGGTCGGCACTCAGGGACTGTTGACCCGCGTACGGGTGCGCCGTGCCGACCACGGCGATCACGTGGTCGCGTCCGACCGGGACGGACACGAGATGCTCGGCTCCGGCGCCCCGCGGCGGGCCGAGGGTGAGGGCCACGTCCAGCTCCCCGGCGACGAGAGCCGAGCTGCTGCGGCCGGTCGCCATCTCGTGCAGTTCCAGTCTCACGTCGGGCCGTTCACGGCCGAACCGGCTCAGGACGCCCGGCAGCGGGTCGAGCAGTGCCGAGGCGATGAAGCCGAGGCGCAGACGTCCCGTCTCGCCGCGCGCGGCCCGGCCCGCGTCGACCGTGGCCGCCGCGATCTCGTCGAGCGCCCGGCGCGCCCGCGCGAGGAACGCCTCACCGGCGGCGGTCGGGAACACTCCCTGGCGTGTACGGGCGAACAGCCGGGCCCCGACCTCGCGCTCCAGGTCGGCGATCTGCTTGGACAGCGGCGGCTGCGCGATGCCAAGCTCGGCGGCCGCCCGGCCGAAGTGGGCGTGCTCGGCGAGCGCGACCGCGTACCGCAGGTGCCGCGCTTCCACGACTCGCCCTCCATCCCGTCGGCGGCCGACAAGACCTCAAAGATATTGCCAGGCCGCTTTCCAGATCTCCGCATGGATGGCGCCGTGGTTCCCGTCTGGAATGGGGCCATGAAGAACGCATCTCCGACCGACACCGTCTTCGTTCTCGTGCACGGCGCCTGGCACGGCTCCGGACAGTGGGCGGCGACGCAGCGCGCGCTGGCCGGACTGGGCGCCGCGAGCGTAGCCGTCGACATGCCGGGGCACGGCTTCGACGCACCCCTGCCCAGCGGATACCTGCTGCCGGGCCAGCCGGGCCTGCTGACCGAGAAGTCCCGGCTCGCCACCCTGACGATGGACGACTGCGCCGAGGCCGTACTGAGCGTTCTGCGCCAGGTGCGTCGCCATCGCACTGTCGTGCTCGTCGCGCACAGCGCGGGCGGCGGTCCCGCGTCCCTGGCCGCGGAGCGGGCGCCCGAGCTGGTGGACCGGATCGTCTACCTCTCCGCGTTCGTCCCGGGCGGGCGGCCGCGGTTCTTCGACTACCTGGGCTCGCCCGAGAACGCCGGCGCGCTGGGCCGGAACCTGAACCTCGGCGACCCCGGGGCCCTGGGCGCCGTACGGATCAATCCGCTCTCACCGGACCCCGCCTACCTCGACGAACTGCGGGAAACCCACTACCACGACACTCCGTCGGACCGCTTCGACCGGTGGCGGTCCGTGCTGAGCCCGGATCTGCCCCTGGCGATCCCGTCGGCTCCGGTCACCGTGACCGCGGCACGGTGGGGACGCATTCCCCGGACGTTCCTGCGCTGCGCCGAGGACCGGGCGCTGGCACCGGCCGCGCAGGACCTGATGATCGCGGAAGCCGACCGGGCCTTCCCCGGCAACCCGTTCACTGTGCGCACCCTGCCCGGCAGCCACAGCCCGTTCGCGGCCCGGCCGGGCGAACTCGCCGCGGTCCTCGCCTCGTGAGCCGTCGTCCGCACGTGAAGGCTTCCCGTTCCCGGGCACGGAAGCACCGCGTTCCGCGACGATCGACAAGGCCGAGGATCTTTGCCGCGCGTAGATGGTCGGGCCGTGCGGCGCGGCGTATCGTCCTGGCCAAGAGCTCATGTGAGCTGGAACAACAAGGGGGCGGCCGCCGATGGGCGCCGGACGAGGCTGTGGTCGGCTGTACGGGGAAGCTGGTGCTCGGCACACGGGGTGCCGGAGGGCCGGGCGAGGTGCTGGTGCGGGTCAGGGGCGGGACCGAGACGTTTCTCGCGTGGTCCGACGAGCCCCTGGAGCGCGGGACGACCGTGCTCGTGATCGAGTCGCGCGGCACCCGGCAGGTCGTGGTCATGGCCTGGACCGATCCTCTCCTCGCCGACGGTGACGGCGGCGCCCGCTAAGGAGACGTCAAGGATGTTCGGATATCGCGTTCCCGCCCCCGACGAGGCGATGTTGATCTCGGGTGGCAGGCGGGGACTTGGGGGAGCGCCGTTCCGCGTCGTCACCGGGCACGGGAAGTTCGTGCTGCCCGTGTTCCGCAAGACCCGCTTCCTGTCGCTGGCCATGGCGGAGGCGGAAGTCGTCGAGAAGTGCGTGACCAAGCAGGGCATCGCGCTGACCGTACGGGCCGTCATCGCCTTCAAGGTCGGCAACGACCACGAGTCGATCGTCAACGCCGGGCAGCGGTTCCTGTCCGACCAGGAGCAGATGTCGGTGCTCACCGGGCGGATCTTCGCCGGTCACCTGCGCTCCATCATCGGCTCGATGACCGTCGAGGAGATCGTCACCGAGCGGCAGAAGCTGGCCACCGAGGTGCTCGACACCTCCAAGGCCGAGATGGCGAAGATCGGGCTGCACGTCGACTCGCTGCAGATCCAGTCCATCGACGACGGGGCCACCGGGTACATCGAGGCCATGTCGCAGCCGCACAAGGCCGCCATCCAGCGCGCCGCGAAGATCGCGCAGGCGCAGGCCAACCAGGCCTCCGTCGAGGCGGAGCAGGCGGCGGCCCGCAAGCAGGCCGAGTTCGCGCGGCAGACCGCGATCGTGCAGGCCGAGTTCAACGCCGAGGTGGACCGGGCCAAGGCGCAGGCCGACCAGGCGGGGCCGCTGGCGCGGGCGCACGCGCAGCAGGAGGTGCTCGCGGCGCAGACCGAGCTGGCGCTCAAGCAGGCCGAGCTGCGGGAGAAGGAGCTGATCGCGGAGATCGTGAAGCCGGCGCAGGCCGATGCCGAGCGGATCCGGGTGCTCGCGCTCGCCGAGGCCGAGCGGATGAAGATCCAGGCCGAGGCGGCGGCGTCCTACGACCGGGTCGCGCTGGACCGGATGCTCATCGATCAGTTGCCGCAGATCGTGAAGGAGGCGTCGGCCGGGCTCGCCGGGGCCAATGTCAACGTGCTGAACGGGGCCGACGGGCTCGGTGAGATCGCGGCCGGGCTCGTGGGGCAGGGTCTGACGATCCTCGACTCGGTCCGCAAGAACCTGAACGGGGACGAGGTCGGCTCCGCCGTCGAGCGGTACCTGGGCGGTCCCCGGGGCTCGGACGACGGCGCCGTCGAGGTCCGCTGACACATTCCCGTGCGGCGCCGTCGTGGGCCGGTCCCGGGTCGTTCTCGCGCAGTTCCCCGCGCCCCTGAGATGCCTTCGGCATCCAGGGGAGGCTGCGCACAGCGCATGCCTCAGGGGCGCGGGGAACTGCGCGACCAGCCCCCACCGGGGCCGCGGACGAACGACGGACCCGGCGCGGCACGACCCCGAAACTTGGCGCCCGGTACAGTGAAGGCGTCGTCATCAAGCGTGTGTGAGGGGAAGCCGGTGGGAGTCCGGCGCTGACCCGCAACCGTCACAGCCGGATTGCCTCACCCGCCTCATGATCGGCTCAGAACCGTCGAGGCATACGGAGCTGGAGCCGCCCGGTACCAGCAGAGCGTGCCGTGCCGCCCGGCTCCCCGCAGGGAGAGGCACCCGCCCCACCATGAACATTCGCCGCAGCGCCGCACTCGTCGCCGCGACCGTCGTGATCGGCGGCGCGGCGGCACCGGCCGCCCTCGCGGACGGTGCCTCCCCCTCGGCATCCCCGAAGGTCACCGTGCCCAGTGGCCTGTACGGGACCACCGACCCCACCTACGACGGCGTCTGGCGCCAGTCCCTCGCCCTCGTGGCGCAGGAGACCGAGGGCGTCAAGCCCGCCGCGAAGGCCGTCGACTGGCTGGCCGGGCAGCAGTGCGAGGACGGCGGCTTCGCCGCGTTCCGGGCCGAGCCGGGCAAGGCCTGCGACGCGAAGACACCCGTCGACAGCAACAGCACGGCCGCCGCCGTCCAGGCCCTGGCCGCCGTGGGCGGCCGCGAGGGCGAGGTCACCAAGGGCGCGACCTGGCTGAAGAAGAACCAGAACGCCGACGGCGGCTGGGGCTACAACCCCGGCGGCGCGAGCGACGGCAACTCCACCGCGGTCGTGCTCGGCGCCCTGTCCACCTCGGGCGACGAGCCCGCCGAGGTGCGCTCCGGAACCGGCAAGTCCGGCTTCGACGCCCTCGCCGGCCTGACCCTGCCCTGCTCGGAGGGGAAGAACGGCGGCGCGCTCGCCTACCAGCCCGACAAGAAGGGCAAGCTGGTCGCGAACGCCGACGCCACCGCCGCCGGTGTGCTCGGCGCCCTCGGCTCCGGTTTCGCCGCCGAGAAGGGCGACGCCCCGGACGCGTACACCTGCGAGAGCGGCGACACCGCGAAGACGCCCGACGGCATCGCGCACAACGGCGCCGTCTACCTCCAGAACCAGCTCTCGACGCACCTGTACCTGAAGTCGCAGCTGGCCGGTGCCGAGGACCAGCCCGACTACGGCAACACCGCCGACGCGGTCACGGCCGTCGCCGCCACCGAGGGCATCAAGTACACCAAGGACCCGTACGCCTGGCTGGAGAAGAACGCGCAGGACTGGGCCAAGGGCGCAGGGCCCGCCGCCTACGCCCAGCTGATCTTCGCCGCGCACGCCACCGGCAACGACCCCCGCGACTTCGGCGGCACCGACCTGGTGAGCGCGCTGAACAGGACCGGGCCGGACCCGGCCTCCGCGAAGTCCGCCGCCGACTCCGGCGACGAGAAGAAGGACGACGGCGGCAGCGGGGTGTCCTGGTGGATCGTCGGCGTCATGTTCATCGCCGCCGTCGGCGCCGGGATCCTGATCAGCGGGCGTAAGAAGCAGCAGAAGTGAGCCGCGCCGCCCGCCTGCTGCTCGTCCTGCTCACGGCCGTCCTCGGGCTCGCCGTCGCCGCGCCCGCGCAGGCCGCCGGGTACCGGTACTGGTCGTTCTGGGAGAGCGACGGCGGCGCGTGGACGTACGCGACCATGGGGCCCTCGCAGAGCACGCCGTCGGACGGCGACGTCGAGGGGTTCCGGTTCGCGGTGAGCGCGGACTCGAAGGACGCCACGAAGCCGCGCGCCGCCGCCGACTTCACGGCGGTGTGCGGTGACACGGCGGCGCAGGGCGGCAAGAAGCGGGTCGCGGTCGTCGTCGACTTCGGGACGGCCGCGGACGCGCCCGACGGCGAGACCCCGCCGAAGGCCCGCAGCGCGTGCGCGCGGGTCGGTGAGGACGCGACCGCCGCGGAGGCGCTGGCCGCCGTCGCCAAGCCGCTGCGCTACGACAGCAGCGCGCTGCTGTGCGCCATCTCCGGGTATCCGAAGAGCGGCTGCGGTGAGCAGGTCAGCGGGCAGAAGCAGTCGCCGGGCGTTACGGAGTCCTCGAAGAAGTCGACCGGCTCGCTGCCGTCCGTCGGCGTTCTCGCGGGTGTCGTCGCCGTCGTCGTGCTCGGCGGTGCGGCGATCTGGCAGGCCAAGCGCCGCCGCGACTGATCATGGGTCTCGACGCGCTGCGGGCCCCGCGGGCGGGCCGCTCCCGTTCGCTGCATCCGGGGGCCTGGTGGATCTGGGCGCTCGGTCTGGGCACGGCCGCCTCCCGCACCACGAACCCGCTGCTGCTCGCGCTGCTCGTCGCCGTCGCCGGTTATGTGGTGGCGGCGCGCCGGACGGAGGCGCCGTGGGCCCGCAGTTACGGCGCGTTCGTGAAGCTGGGCCTGGTGGTGATCGGCATCCGGCTGGTGTTCGCCTGCTTCCTCGGCTCCCCCATCCCCGGCTCGCACGTCGTCATGACGCTGCCCGAGGTGCCGCTGCCCGACTGGGCGCAGGGTGTACGGATCGGCGGGCGGGTGACCCTGGAGGGCCTGGTGTTCGCCCTGTACGACGGGCTGAAGCTGGCCGCGCTGCTGATCTGCGTCGGCGCCGCGAACGCGCTGGCCTCCCCGTCGCGGTTGCTGAAGTCGCTGCCGGGCGCGCTGTACGAGGCGGGCGTCGCGGTCGTCGTCGCCCTGACCTTCGCGCCGAACCTCGTCGCGGACGTGCGGCGGCTGCGGGCGGCGCGCCGGCTGCGGGGCCGCCCCGACAGCGGGCTGCGCGGGCTGCTCCAGGTCGGGCTGCCCGTCCTGGAGGGCGCGCTCGAACGGTCGGTGGCGCTCGCCGCCGCCATGGACGCACGCGGCTACGGGCGCACCGCCGAGGTGCCGCCCGCCGTGCGCCGGGCCACCGCCGCGCTCACCCTGGGCGGTCTGATCGGCGTGTGCGCGGGCACGTACGGGCTGCTCGCCTCGTCGGGCGCCGGGTACGGGCTGCCCGTGCTGCTGGCCGGGGTCGTCGCCGCGCTCGGCGGGCTCTGGCTGGGCGGGCGGCGCTCGGTGCGCACCCGCTACCGGCCCGACGTGTGGGGCGTGCGGGCCTGGCTGGTCGCCGGTTCGGGCGCGGTCGCCGCCGCCGTGATGATCCTCAGCGCCGCCCGGGACCCGGCCGCGCTCCAGCCGTCCGTGGTGCCGCTGACGGTTCCCGCGCTGCCGCTGTGGCCGGCGGCCGGGGTCCTCGTCGGGCTCCTTCCGGCGTTCGTCGCACCGGTGCCCGTACCCGAACCCGTACAGCGAAAGCAGGAGTCGTCGTCATGATCCGCTTCGAGGACGTCTCCGTGACGTACGAAGGTGCGGGGGCGCCCACCGTGCGCGGCATCGACCTGCACGTGCCCGAGGGCGAGCTGATGCTGCTGGCCGGGCCGTCCGGCGTCGGCAAGTCGACACTGCTGGGCGCGGTGAGCGGGCTCGTGCCGCACTTCACCGGGGGGACGCTCGCCGGGCGGGTCACCGTCGCCGGGCGCGACACCCGCACGCACAAGCCGCGCGAGCTCGCCGATGTCGTCGGCACCGTCGGCCAGGACCCGCTCGCGCACTTCGTGACCGACACCGTCGAGGACGAACTCGCCTACGGGATGGAGTCGTTGGGGCTGCCCGCGCCGGTCATGCGGCGTCGCGTCGAGGAGACCCTCGACCTGCTCGGGCTCGCCGGTCTGCGGGACCGGCCCATCGCCACGCTCTCCGGCGGCCAGCAGCAGCGCGTCGCGATCGGCTCCGTCCTCACCCCGCACCCGCGCGTCCTGGTGCTCGACGAGCCGACGTCGGCGCTCGACCCGGCCGCCGCCGAGGAGGTCCTCTCCGTCCTCCAGCGGCTCGTGCACGATCTCGGGACGACCGTGCTGATGGCCGAGCACCGGCTCGAACGCGTGGTGCAGTACGCGGATCAGGTCGCGCTGCTCGCGGGGCCCGGCGAGCCGTTGCTGGTCGGGGATCCGGCCGCCGTGATGGCCGAGTCGCCGGTGTATCCGCCGGTCGTGGGGCTGGGGCGACTGGCCGGATGGTCGCCGTTGCCGCTGACCGTGCGGGATGCGCGGCGCGCGGCCGGCGGATTGCGGGAAGAACTCGCCCCCTTCGCTCCGGCCGCGGAGTGCGCGTCGCCGGTGGCCGACCGCGCAGTTCCCCGCGCCCCTGGCGGCGATCTTCTCGCCCGGGTCGAGAAGCTCGGGGTGCGGCGGGGGCGGATCGACGCCCTGCGCCACGTCGAACTGGACGTCTCCCCCGGCGAGATCGTCGCCCTTATGGGGCGGAACGGCGCCGGGAAGTCGACGCTGCTCTCCACCCTCGTAGGAATGATCAAGCCGACCACCGGATCGGTCCGGGTCGACAGGCTCGTGCCGCACAGGGCGACGCCCCGCGACCTCATCCGCAAGGTGGGGCTCGTGCCGCAGGAACCCCGGGACCTGCTCTGCGCCGACACCGTCGGTGCGGAGTGCGCCGCCGCCGACAAGGACGCCGGTGCGGAACCGGGCACCTGCCGGAACCTGCTCGGCGACCTCCTGCCGGGGATCGCCGACGACACCCACCCGCGCGATCTGTCCGAGGGCCAGCGGCTCACCCTGGCGCTGGCGATCGTGCTGACCGCGGCGCCGCCGCTGCTGCTCCTCGACGAGCCGACGCGCGGACTCGACTACGCGGCGAAGAGCCGCCTCGTCACCGTCCTGCGCGGGCTCTCGGCGCGCGGGCACGCCATCGTCATGGCCACGCACGACGTCGAACTCGCGGCGGAGCTGACCCACCGGGTGGCGATCCTCGCGGACGGCGAGATCGTCGCGGACGGGCCGACCCCGGAGATCGTCACGTCGTCGCCGTCGTTCGCGCCGCAGGTGGCGAAGGTCCTCGCACCGCAGCCGTGGCTGACCGTCGCCCAGGTGCGGGAGGCGCTCGCATGACCCTCGTACCCGACCGGCAGGCGAACCCCGTGCGGCTCGGCCCGCGCTCCGTCGTCGCGCTGCTGCTGGTCAGCGCCGTCGGCGTGGTGTCGATCGGCTGGCCGCTGATCGCCGGGCCGGGCTCGCAGGTGACCGCCCACTCCCAGGACGCGCCCTGGCTCTTCGCGGCGCTGCTCGTGCTGCTCGTCGCCGTCGTCGCCGCGACGATCTCGGAGTCCGGCATGGGGCCGAAGGCCGTCGCGATGCTCGGCGTGCTGGCGGCGGCGGGCGCGGCGCTGCGGCCCATCGGCGCGGGCACGGCCGGGATCGAGCCGATGTTCTTCCTGATGGTGCTGAGCGGGCGGGTGCTCGGGCCGGGCTTCGGGTTCGTGCTGGGCTCGCTCAGCATGTTCGCGTCCGCGCTGCTGACCGGCGGGGTCGGGCCGTGGATGCCGTTCCAGATGATCTCCATGGGCTGGTTCACGATGGGCGCCGGGCTGCTGCCGGGGGCGGACACGCTGCGCGGGCGGGGCGAGCGGCTGATGCTGGCCGGGTACGGGTTCCTCACCGCGTTCGCGTACGGCACGATCATGAACCTCTCCGGGTGGCCGTTCATCGACTCGCTCGCGTCGTCCGTCGCCTACCAGCCGGACGCCCCGCTCCACGACAACCTGGCCCGCTTCCTCGCCTACTGTCTGGCCACCTCGCTCGGCTGGGACCTGGGCCGGGCCGCGCTCACCGTCGTGCTGACCCTGGTCGTCGGCGGCGCCGTCCTGAAGGCCCTGCGGCGGGCCACGCGCCGGGCCGCCTTCACCGCCGACGTCAGCTTCGACGAGCCGCGCCCCTGAACCACCGCGCGATCTCCGGCGCGGCCTTCTGGAAGCTGCCGAAGTGGTCCACCTTCCCCTGGTCGAGGACCGGGGCACCGCCGAGCCGCCGCGCGCAGCTGTGGGCGTTGCCGATCGGCACGTCCGTGTCGGACTCCCCCGCGTACAGCCGCACCGGCACGTCCGGCTTCCAGGCGCAGGTGCCGTCGTTGGCGTCGATCGCCGCCTTCAGCGCCCCCGTGGGGTGCTTCATGCGCGCGGCGAACGCGGGGGTGAGCAGCTCCTCGACCGAGCCGGGCAGACTCGTGACGATCTCCTCCTCGGTGTGCCGGCCGTCGTAGAGCGCCTCGACCCGGTCCGCGTACGGGGCTCGGAAGGCTTCGGCGGGGTCGCGGTAGAGGGGGCGGAGCCGGTTCTGGGCCACCAGGAAGTACGAGGTGTAGACGACGCCGCTCGCGGGGTTGACCCGGCCGTCGAAGAGGGCGGGGATCTCCTGGCCCGACAGGTCGTAGGGGCCGCTGACCGGGGCCAGCGCCCGCAGCCGGAAGCCGTGTGCCGGGCCGCGCCGCAGCTCCTTGCCCAGCGCCATCGCCACCTGGCCGCCCTGCGAGAAGCCGGTCGCGTACACGTCGCCGGTGAGCGGGCGGCCGAGGCGGCGGCCCGCTTCCCGGGCGGCGCGCAGCATGTCGACGGTGGCCGTCACGGACGAGGCGGTGTCCATGTAGGGATGGGTGCCGGGGCCCTGCCCGAGGCCCAGGTAGTCGGGGGCGGCGACGGCCTTGCCGGTGGACGAGGCGTAGAGGTACGAGGGGATGCGGCCGAAGTCGTCGCCGACGGACGGGGCGTAGTCGCGGGCGACCATCGTGCCGTGGGTGTCGGAGACGAGGCTCAGCCGGTGGGCGCCGCCTGCCGGAAGGGTGAACAGGCCCGTGGCGGTGGTGGGCCTGCCGTACGCGTCGAGGGTGCGGTAGGTGAGCCGGTAGGCGCGCACCCCCTGCCGCACCGTCCCGGTGTCCGTCTCGTGATCGGCGAGCCAGCGCGTGACCCCGGCCCGGTCGAGGGAGGCGACGGGGGTGACGGAGACGAGCGACCCCCGTGCGCCCGTCGCCGTCCCGGTGCCCTGTCGCGCGGCGACGGCGGGGGCCGCGGCGGCACCCGCGAGCAGCAGCGCGACCGCCCCGGCGAGGCCGCGCCGCACTGCCGAAGTCCCCATGAACGTACGCGAGTTGTGCGTGTGCTTGGTCATGGGTCGACGGTAGGGATCGGCACCCGGGGCCCGACATCCGAGCCGCCCCCGGGACGGTGGTGGGCCTGGGTACACCCCCTGCCTGGGGTCCGCCCGTGGTCAGGCTCCCAGCGCGGTTCCGCCGACGGGGCGCATCCTGCGCCGGCCGGCCGGTGGCGCGGTGGAGTTGCGGACCACGAGTTCGGGTTCGTGCAGGAGCTCGGTGGCGCTGGTGGGGACGCCGCCGATCTGGTTGGCGAGGAGGGTGACGGCGGCGCGTGACATGGCCTCGATGGGCTGGCGCAGGGTGGTCAGGGGCGGGTTGGTGTAGTTCATGAAGGCGGAGTCGTCGTAGCCGACGACGGAGAGGTCCTCGGGGACGGCCAGGCCCGCGCGGCGGGCGGCGCGGATGGCTCCGAGGGCCAGGATGTCGCTGCCGCAGATGAGGCCGGTGATCTGCTGCCGGAGGAGTTCACCGGCCGCCGCCTGGCCGCCCTCGAAGGAGAACAGGGCGTGTCCCACGAGGTGTTCGGGGACGTGCGGTCGGTGCCGGGCCGTCAGCCGGGTGAAGGCGTCGGCCTTGCGGCGGGAGGGGCCGTGGTCGGAGGGGCCGACCAGGAGGCCGATCCGGGTGTGT
Organism: Streptomyces sp. HUAS MG91; assembly: GCF_040529335.1. Taxonomy (GTDB): domain Bacteria; phylum Actinomycetota; class Actinomycetes; order Streptomycetales; family Streptomycetaceae; genus Streptomyces; species Streptomyces tabacisoli. Next base: position 2,604,791 of record NZ_CP159534.1, read on the forward strand.
CCGAGTGCGGTGAGATGGGCGTGGGCCTGTTCGACGGCGGTGGCGTCGTCGGTGGAGACCTGTGGGAATCCCGTCGCCCCGTGGATCGCGGCCGGCTGGGCGACGGCGGCGTTCAACAGGACGACGGGGACGCCTCGTTGGACGAGCGATTCGTACTCCTGGGTGTTGAGCCCGCCGCAGAAGATCACGCCGCACACGTGCTGGTCGAGCAGCATGGACACGTACTCGGCCTCGGTGAGGCCGCCGGCGGTGCGGGTGCAGAGCACGGGTGTGAAGCCGAGCTGCACCAGCGCGCCGCCGGCGACTTCGGCCAGGGCGGGGAAGATGGGGTTCTGCAGTTCGGGCAGCACCAGACCGACGAGGCGGGAGCTGGTGCCGCGCAGTTGGGTGGGCCGTTCGTAGCCCAGGACGTCGACCGCGGTGAGGACGGCTTTCCGGGTGGCGTCGGAGACACCGGGTTTGCTGTTGAGGACGCGGCTGACGGTCGCTTCGCTGACGCCTACGCGGCGGGCCACTTCGGAGAGCCTGCGGGCCATGAGGGGTGCTTTCTGTCCAGGGGCTGTCCGGCGGTCGTCCGGTGCGTGCCCGGGGAATCAGGTCACTCGGTGCGCAGCCACACCGTGGTGTCGGGTGCCAGGGAACCGGGGCCGGGCGTGCCCGGCGCGCTGCTGAGCAGGATCTCGCCGTGCGGGGGCAGCGGCTGGTCCGTCCCGGACAGGTTGGCGACGCAGAGGAAGCCGGGGCCGCGCCGGAAGGCGAGCACGTGCGGGTCCGTGCCGTGCCAGCGGAAGGAGCCGCCGCGCAGGTCCGCCGCGTGGCGGCGGCGAGCGGCGAGCGCGGCCCGGTAGAAGGCGAGCATGGACTCCGGGTCCGCCTCCTGCGCCTCGACGGTGTGGGCGGCCCAGGCGGCGGGCTGCGGCAGCCAGGGCTGAGCCGTCGCCATGGAGCCGGTGGTGGAGCCGGTCGTGGGGCTGAAGCCGAACGGGGGTTCGTCGCCGGACCACGGCAGGGGGACGCGGCAGCCGTCGCGGCCGATGTCCTGGCCCGCGGTGCGGTGGAAGATCGGGTCCTGGCGCAGGGCCGCGGGGATGTCCTCGACCTCCCACAGGCCCAGTTCCTCGCCCTGGTAGAGGTAGTGCGCGCCGGGCAGGGCAAGGGCGAGCAGCAGGGCGGCGCGGGCCCGGCGGGTGCCCAGCTCCAGGTCGGTGGGGGTGCCGTGCTGGCGCAGGGCGTGGCCGTAGGAGCTGTCGGCCCGGCCGTAGCGGGTGACGTGGCGGGTCACGTCGTGGTTGGACAGCACCCAGGTCGGGGAGGCGCCGACGCCCGCGTGGGCGTCGAGGGTGTCCTGGATGACGGTGCGCAGGGCGCCGGGCTCCCACGGGCTGTTGAGGTAGTCGAAGTTGAAGGCGGTGTGCATCTCGTCGCCGCGCAGGTAGCGGGCGAAGCGCTCGGGGTCGGCGAGCCAGACCTCGCCGATGAGGGCGCGGGCGGGCTCGTAGCCGTCGGCGACGGCACGCCAGGCCCGGTAGATGGAGTGGACGCCGTCGCGGTCGATGTAGGGATGGTCGGGGGGCGTGCTGTCGGGGGCGAACTCGGGCAGGGCGGGGTCCTTGGCGGGCATGGTCGCCGAGTCGATGCGGACGCCGTCGGCGCCGCGGTCGAACCAGAACCTGAGGATGTCCTCGTGCTCCTCGCGGACCTTCGGGTTGTCCCAGTTGAGGTCGGGCTGCTCGGGCGCGAACAGGTGCAGGTACCACTCCCCCGGTGTGCCGTCGGGGTCGGCGACGCGGGTCCAGGCCGGTCCGCCGAAGACGGACTGCCAGTCGTTGGGCGGCAGTTCGCCGTCGGCGCCGCGGCCCGGCCGGAACCAGAACAGGTCGCGGGCCTCGGCGCCGGGGGCCGCGGCGCGCGCCTCCTGGAACCAGGCGTGCTGGTCGGAGACGTGGTTGGGGACGATGTCGACGATGACGCGCAGGCCCAGGGCGTGCGCCTCGGCGATGAGCGCCTCGGCCTCCGCCAGGTCGCCGAAGGCGGGGTCGATGCGCCGGTAGTCCGCGACGTCGTATCCGGCGTCGGCCTGCGGGGAGGCGTACCAGGGGCTGAACCAGAGCGCGTCGACGCCGAGTTCGGCGAGATGGGGCAGGCGGCCGCGGACGCCGGCCAGGTCGCCGATGCCGTCGCCGTCTGCGTCGGCGAAGGAGCGCGGGTAGACCTGGTAGATGACGGCGTGGCGCCACCATTCGTCGTGGGCGTCGGTGGATCGGGCCACGAAAGGAACTCCTTGACTGGGATGAGGGGTGACAGCGGTGTTCGGGAGGGCGCTATCCCTTGAGGGCGCCCGCGGACAGGCCGCCGATGATGTGGCGCTGGAAGAACAGGAAGAGGACGACCATCGGGACGGCGGCGATGGTGAGACCGGCGATCATCTCGGTGGGCGGCACCTGGGTGGTGGACGTGGACAGCCGGTGCAGGGCCACGGACAGGGTCTGCCGGTCCGGGTCCTGGAGGACCAGCAGCGGCCACAGGAAGTCCTTCCACATGCCGACGACCGAGAAGATGGAGACCACGGCGAGCACGGGGCGGGACAGCGGCAGCACCACGCGGAGCAGCACCTGGAGCCGGGAGGCGCCGTCGATGGCCGCGGCGTCGAGGATGTCGGTGGGGATCTGGTCGAAGAAGCGGCGCAGCACGTAGATGTTGAACGCGTTGGCCGCTCCCGGCAGCCACAGCGCCCAGGGGGTGTTGACGAGGTTGACGTGGAACAGCGGGAGGTCGTTGACCGTCAGATAGGCGGGGACGAGGAGGGCCGCGGCGGGCAGCATGAGGCTGGCGAGCATCCCGGCGAAGACGATGTTGCCGAAGACCGGGCGCAGCTTCGACAGGGCGTACGCGGCGCAGACGTCGACCGCCATCTGGATCGCCCAGCCCCCGGCCGCGTAGTACACGGTGTTGAGGAAGAAGTGGGCGATGTCCATCTGGGTCCAGGCGTCCTTGTAGGCGCTCAGGTGGACGGACTTGGGCAGCAGGGTCGGGGTCTGTTCGGCGAACTGGCGGGGTGTCTCCAGGGCGGAGCTCGCCATCCACCACAGCGGGTAGAGGAAGGCGGCCGCGAAGGCGATCACCGTCAGGGTGAGGATCGCGTAGTAGAGGCGCCGGTTGCGCGGGCGTGCGAGTTCCTTGGCGGAGATCAGGCTGCGCTGCGCGGAGTCGGCGGCGGTTGTGGCCTTGGACATGTGCTTCTCCCTCAGCCCTTCTCGCCGTCGCGGGTCAGGCGCAGATAGACGGCGGCGAAGACGGCGAGTACGGCGAACAGCAGCACGCTCATCGCGGCGGCGAGTCCGAAGTCGTTGTTGACGGCGAACGCGTAGCGGTAGACCAGCGTCATCACGGTGATGGTGGAGGTGTTGGTGAAGCCGGTCATCTGGAAGGGCTCGATGAACACCTGCATCGTCGAGATGATCTGGAGCAGGAGCAGGACCAGCATCACGAAGCGCATCTGCGGCACGGTGACGTGGCGCAGCCGGGCCCACATGCCGGCGCCGTCCAGTTCGGCCGCCTCGTAGAGCTCGCCGGGGATGGACTGGAGCGCGGCGAGGTACATCAGGGTGGCGCCGCCCATGTTCGCCCAGGTGGAGACGAGGACGAGGGAGATCATGGCGGTGTGCGGGGACTGCACCCACTGGGAGGTGGGCAGGTGGGCGCCGTGCAGCAGGGTGTTGAACAGGCCCTGGCCGGGATCGTAGAAGTACTGCCACAGCATGACGCTGACGATGGGCGGGAGCATGACCGGCAGGTACACGGCGATGCGGAAGTACGCCTTGAAGTGGCGTAGTTCGTTGAGGAGGACCGCGATGACGAAGGGCACGGCGTAGCCGAAGAGCAGCGCGAGGCCGGTGAACTCGGCGGTGTTCTTCCACGCGGTCCAGAACAGCGGATCGGCCAGCAGGGTGCGGTAGTTGCCGAGGCCGATCCACTGCGGGTCGGTGATGAGGTTGTCGCGCTGGAAGCTCAGGGTGATGCCGCGGACGAGCGGATACCAGGAGAAGTAGGCGAAGCTGAGGATCCCCGCGGCGAGGAAGCCGTAGGCCAGGGCGTTGTCCGTGAGCCGGCGGCGCAGGTGCGGCCACCGGCCGGGCCCGGGGCCGTGGGCCGTGGCGGGCAGCGGCGGACGGACATCGCTGCGACGCGGCGCGAGGGACGTCGCCATGGGTTCTCCTTGTGGTTCGGGGGGTTCGGGGGTGCGGCGGTACTTCGGTACGGGGTGGGGCCGGGGCCGTGCCGCGGGGGTCAGGTGCCGCGGCACGGCGGGATCGGCGGGTGCTACTGGGCGGCGAGCAGCGCGTCGACCTGCTTCGAGGCGTCGCCGAGCAGCTTGTCGATGTCGGCGTTCTTCTCGGTGAGCACCTTGGCCATGGCGGTGTCCAGGACGGCGTAGATCTTCTGGGCCTGCGGCGGTTCGAGGCGGAGCGGGATCGCGCCGATGGCGTCGCTGAACGGCTTGTAGTTCGCGACGGGCTGGTTCGCGTATTTCTTGTCGGCCGCGGCCTTGGTCTTCTGCGCGGCGCCGGTCCAGATGTTGGGCTCGGGCAGGCCGACCGGCTGCTTGTGGGCGGCGGCGCGCTTCTGGCCCATCGTGATCCGGTCGGGGTTCTCGTACTTGAACATGATCCAGGCCAGGGCGGCCCTGGTCTGCGCCGGACTGTTCTTGGGGCTGAACATGAATCCGCCGCCGCCCGCCAGGGTGCCCTTGCCCTCGGGGATGGCGCCGAAGCCGTACTCCTTCGGGTCGCCCTTGTACTGCGCGGCGATGGTCGGGATGTTGTCCGAGGTGGCCAGGTACATGCCCAGCTTGCCGGAGCCCATCATCTGGAGCAGGTCGGCCCATTCGAGGAGCTGGCGCTGCCCCATGGAGTCGTCGGTCCAGCGCATGTCGTGCAGCTGCTGGAGGACGGCCCGGCCGGTGACGTTGTCGAAGTCGGCCTTCCAGGTGCCGTCGCTCCGCTGCTTGGCCACGTCGCCGCCGCGCGAGTACATCTCGGCGGTGAAGTGCCAGCCGCCGGTGTTGGACTTGCTGTAGTCGCCGTAGCCGGTGATGCCCTTGCCGAGGGCGGCGATCTTCTTGGCGTCGGTGCGGACCTCGTCCCACGTGGTGGGGGGCTTGTCGGGGTCCAGGCCGGCCTTCTTGAACAGGGTGCGGTTGTAGACGAGGCCCATGGAGTAGTTGCCCTCGGTCACGCCGTAGGTGCGGCCGGCCTCGTCCTGGAAGACCTTGCGCAGCTCGGGCTTGACCTGCTGGGCCTGCGGATAGTCCTTGAGGGCGTCGGTGATGTCGGCGGCCTGGTGCTTGGCGATGATGCCGGCCGGGTCGGTGAGGTAGACGTAGTAGGCGTTCTCCAGCTGGCCTCCGGCGAGCTTGGTGGAGAACGTCTGGGGGTCCATCTGCCCCTCGTGCGGGACGACATGGATCTTCGGGTTGGCCTTCTCGAACGCGGCCACGTCCTGGAGGAAGATCTTGCGGTTGACCGGGTCGGTCTTCGCGGGCATGTCGTTCACCGTGATGGTGATCTTGCCGTTGGGGTCGGCGGAGTCGTCGCCGGAGGCTCCGCAGCCGCTCACGGAGAAGCCGAGTGCGGCCACCGCGGCCACGGCGATGCCGACGCGGGCGTTTCTGCCCGCCGGTATTGCGGTCATGGATCGTCCCTGAGGGTGAAGTGGATAGGCGCGGCGTCGATACGCGGCCCGTCGAGGTGACGCACAAGTTACGGGCCCCACGAACCGCGAGCAATACACAAACCTGGATACGCAAAGCATCAATAACACCTGCGGATCTCCGAGAAATATCTCGACGAAACCGGACGCAAGAAGCCGACATCGGGTGCGTCGGGACCGCCGGGCACGCGCCGCCGCGCGGCGGGACCGTCAGGGATGAAGCCCTCGCGCACCGTGGATGAGCTGGCACGGAGGCGATCCTGCGGGCGGAGCCGCACACTGATGGCGACGCAAGACGGAGAGCAAGAATCCGACACTCGTCACGTAATTGTGTTCCACCGGTTCACCCCGCGAAGAGGCGTCAACTCACCTGCACATGCTGGTAGTTGGGGCAGCGCAAGCGACGCAAGCAATTCCGTGGAAAGCATCGCCGGAATTCGCGGTTGTCCGCACGCATTGCCGACGCATCACCCCGCCGTTACGGTGCGCGTCACTCACCCGCCCCTTTTCCGTGGGAGTTCCCCCATGCCTCGAACAGGCTCCGCACTCCGGCCGGAGCGCACCAGATCCCGGCTCCTTCTGGTGGGCACGGTCCTGGCCGTGCTGTGCGCCGCGCTCGGCGGGCTCGGCACCCCGGCCGTGGCCGCCTCCACCACCTACCAGGCCGAGTCGGCCGCGCTCAGCGGCGGCGCCGTCGTCCAGAGCGACCACACGGGCTTCACCGGCGGCGGCTTCGTCGGCGGCTACACCGACGCCGCCAAGGGCGCCGCCACCACGACCTTCACCGTCACGGCGGCGAGCGCGGGCGCCCACACGGCCGCCTTGCGCTACGCCAACGGCACCGGCAGCACCCAGACCCTGTCCCTGTACGTGCGCGGCACCAAGGCGGGCACCGTCTCCCTGCCGGCCACCGCGGACTGGAACACCTGGTCCACGGTGACCAGTCCGGTCACCCTGACCGCGGGCAGCAACACGATCGGCTACGTCTTCGGCTCCGCCGACTCGGGCAACGTCAACCTCGACGCGCTCACGCTCGCCGCCGCCCCCGAAGCCGTCGACGGCCGGTACGAGGCCGAGTCCGCGGCGCTGAGCGGCGGCACCGCGACCGAGACCGAGCACTCCGGCTACCAGGGCACCGGTTACGTGGGCGGCTACACCGACTCCCACAAGGGCACCGCCGCCACCACGTTCACCGTCACCGCGGCCGCCGCCGGATCGGCGGACGTGGCGCTCCGCTACGCCAACGGCACCGGTTCCGCCAAGACGCTGTCGGTGTACGTCAACGGCAACAAGGCGCTGACCACGACGCTCGCGGCGACCGCCGACTGGAACACCTGGGCCTCGCGCACCGAGTCCCTCACGCTGAAGGCCGGTTCCAACACCGTCGCCTACCGCTTCGACTCGGCCGACTCGGGCAACGTCAACGTCGACGACATCACCGTCTCCGCGGGCTCCACCGAACCGCCCGGAGGCGGCGGGGGCGGCGCCGCGCCGGGCAAGGCGTACGAGGCGGAGACCGCGTTCGTCACGGGCGGCCCCGCCAAGGCCACCGCCCTGTCCGGGTACAGCGGCAGCGGCTACCTCACCGGCTTCACCGCGCAGGGCGCCGAGACCGTGATCGACACCGCCGTGCCGGCCGCGGGCACCTATCCGCTGGCCGTCACCTACCGCAACACCACCGGCTCCGCGCAGACCCTCTCCCTGTACCTGAACGGAGTCCGCTCCCGTCAGCTGTCCCTGCCCGCCGCCGACGGCTGGGCGTACGTCTCCGTCGATGCCAAGCTGCGCGGCGGCCTGAACCTGATCGGCCTGCGCACCGAGTCCGGCGACAGCGGCAACATCGCGGTGGACAGCGTCTCCGTCGACGGCGGCACCGCGCTCGCCGCGCAGGGCGCCACCCTGCCGTACACCGAGTACCGGGCGGCCGACGCCACCACCAACGGCACCAAGCTGGCCGTCAGTACGAGCTATCCGAGCCTGTCCGCCGAGTCCACCGGCCGCAGCGCGGTGAAGCTCACCGACACCGGCCAGTACGTGCAGATCACGCTGACCAAGCCCGCCAACGCGCTCGTCGTGCGCTACTCGGTCCCGGACACCGCGAGCGGTTCCGTCACCACGGCGCCGCTGTCCCTGTACGCGGGCTCCGCCAAGGTGACGGACCTCCAGACCACCAACAAGTTCTCGTGGCTGTACGGCGCCGGGTACTACGACACCAACACCCCGGGCAACGCGGGTGACTCCACCGGTCACCACTACTTCGACGAGGTCCGCTACCTCCACACCAGCACCTGGCCGGCGGGCACCGTCCTCAAGCTCCAGAAGGACGCCGGGTCCACCGCGGCCTCGTACACCGTCGACGTCGTCGACACCGAGCTGGTCGACCCCGCCGCCACGATGCCCACGGGCTATGTCTCGGCCGCGGACTACGGCGTGACGCCCGGCGCCGGTGACGTGACCGGCGCCCTCAACTCGGCACTCAGCAGCGCCGCGAGCGCGGGCAAGGGGCTGTGGCTGCCGTCGGGCACCTACTCGATCTCCGGCCGCGTGAACCTGTCGGGGGTCGCGCTGCGCGGCGCCGGGCCCTGGTACACCACGCTCAAGTCCACCGCGGAGAACGGCGCGGGCGGCCTCTTCTCCACCGGCGGCCGGGTGCAGATCGCCGACCTGTCCGTCTTCGGCGACCAGACCTCGCGCAACAACGACTCGGGCGCGGCGGCCATCGAGGGCAGCTTCGCCTCCGGCTCGCTCATCTACAACGTGTGGATGGAGCACACCAAGGTCGGCCTGTGGGCGCGGCCCGGCACCGGTCTGCTCGTCTCCGGCGTCCGGGTCCGCGACGTCTTCGCGGACGGCCTGCACGTCCACGGCGGTTCCGACAACACGCGGATCGAGCAGTCGCACGTACGCAACACCGGAGACGACTCCCTCGCGCTCGACACCGAGGACGGCAACGTCACGCACAGCACCGTCTCGCACAACACCGCCCAGCTGCCCGTCCAGGCCAACGGCATCGGGGTCTACGGCGGCGGCGACAACACCCTGGAGAACAACGCGGTCAGCGACACGGTCGCCTTCGGCTCCGGCATCACCATCAGCACGTACTTCGGTCAGGGCTTCAGCTCCGACATCTACGTCCGGGACAATCTCCTGACGCGCTGCGGCTCGTACCACATCAACTGGGCCACCACGATCGGCGCCCTGTGGATCTACGCCGACACCGCGGACATCACCCAGCCCGTGCACGTGGACGGCAACACCATCAAGGACAGCACCTACCAGGGCGTCCTGCTCTCCTACGCCAAGAAGATCAGCAACCTGTCACTCGACGGGAACACCATCACCAACGCCGGAACCTACGGCTTCGACCTGAACAACGTCACCGGCGGCATGACCGTCGCGAACACCACCGTCACCGCGAGGACGGGCGGGCTGCTCAACAACTCCCCGGGCTTCACCGTCACCCGGGGCAGCGGCAACAGCGGCTTCTGAGGACCGGCCGGGGCCGTGGGGTGAACCACACCCCGCGGCCCCGCACTGACGTGCGGATACACTCCGGCCATGGCCCGCAAGCTCGCAGAAGTAGCCCGTCGAGTGGGCGTCAGTGAAGCAACCGTCAGTCGCGTCCTGAACGAGAAGCCGGGCGTGTCCGACAGCACCCGGCAGGCCGTCCTCACCGCGCTCGACGTCCTCGGCTACGAGCGGCCCACGCACCTGCGCGCCGCGCGGGCCCGCCTGGTGGGCATCGTCCTGCCCGAGCTGCAGAACCCGATCTTCCCCGCGATAGCCGAGATCGCCGGCGGCGCCCTCGTCCAGCTCGGCTTCACCCCCGTGCTGTGCACCCGCACCGCGGGCGGTCTCACCGAGGCCGAGTACGTGTCGATGCTCCTGGACCAGCAGGTCGCCGGGGTCATCTTCTGCGGCGGGCTGACCGAGGACGAGCACCAGGCGCTCTTGCAGCGCGGGGTTCCCGTCGTGCTCCTGAACGCCGCCGTCGACTATCCGGGCTTCCCCAGCGTCAGCACCGACGACGAGGCCGCCGTCCGCCAGGCCTTCGCCCACCTCACGGCGATGGGGCACACCGACATCGGCCTGATGGTCGGCCCCGGCCACCACATGCCGTCGCGCCGCAAGGCCACCGCGTTCGAGGCCCTGACGGCGGGCAGCGCGGGCAGCCATCCCGTCGGCCACGCCCTGTTCTCCTTCGAGGGCGGCCAGGCCGTCGCCTCCGAACTCCTCGCCCACAAGGTCACCGCGCTGATCTGCGGCAGTGACGTCCTCGCGCTGGGGGCCGTGCGCGCCGCCCGGCGGGTGGGGCTGCGCATCCCCGACGACCTGTCCGTCGTGGGCTTCGACGACTCCGCGTTCATGAACTACACCGACCCGCCGCTGACCACCCTGCGCCAGCCGATCGAGGCCATGTCCCGGGCGGCCGTCACCCTGCTGGCCAACCAGATCTCGGGCGACAGCCCCACCCCGCACGAACTGCTCCACGAGCCGGAGCTGGTGGTCCGGCAGTCGACGGCTCCGCTCCGATAGAACAGATCGCTAGAGCCGCTGGATGATGGTGCCGGTGGCCAGGGCGCCGCCCGCGCACATCGTGATGAGCGCGAACTCCTTGTCCCTGCGCTCCAGTTCGTGCAGCGCGGTGGTGATGAGGCGGGCTCCGGTCGCGCCGACCGGGTGGCCGAGGGCGATCGCGCCGCCGTTCACGTTCACCTTCTCCAGGTCCTGGTCGAAGACCTGCGCCCAGCTGAGCACGACCGACGCGAACGCCTCGTTGATCTCGACGATGTCGATGTCCTTGAGGGTCATGCCGGCCTTGCCGAGCACCGTGCGGGTCGCGTCGACCGGGCCGTCCAGGTGGTAGTGCGGGTCCGCGCCGACCAGCGCCTGCGCCACGATGCGGGCGCGCGGCCTGAGCTTCAGGGCCCGCGCCATCCGCTTCGACGCCCACATGATGGCGGCGGCGCCGTCGGATATCTGCGAGGAGTTGCCGGCCGTGTGCACGGCGGTCGGCATGACGGGCTTGAGGCCCGACAGGCCCTCCATGGTGGTGTCGCGCAGCCCCTCGTCCCGGTCGACCAGGCGCCACATGCCCTGCCCGGCGGCCTGCTCGGCCTCGGTGGTCGGCACCTGCACGGCGAACGTCTCGCGCTTGAAGCGCTCCTCGGCCCAGGCGTTCGCGGCCCGCTCCTGCGAGATGAGGCCCAGCGAGTCGACGTTCTCCCGGGTCAGCTCGCGGCGCCGCGCGATGCGCTCGGCGGCCTCGAACTGATTGGGCAGGTCGACGTTCCCCTCCTCCGGGAAGGGCTTGCCCGGACCGTGCTTGGAGCCGGAGCCGAGCGGGACGCGCGACATGGCCTCGACGCCGCAGGAGATGCCGACGTCGATGACGCCCGCCGCGATCATGTTGGCGGTCATGTGCGAGGCCTGCTGGGAGGAGCCGCACTGGCAGTCGACGGTGGTGGCGGCGGTCTCGTAGGGCAGTCCCATCGTCAGCCACGCCGTGCGCGCCGGGTTCATGGACTGCTCGCCCGCGTGCGTGACCGTGCCGCCGACGATCTGCTCGACGCAGTCCGGCTGGATGCCGGTGCGGCCGAGGAGTTCGCGGTACGTCTCCCCCAGCAGATACGCCGGGTGGAGGTTGGCGAGCGCGCCGCCGCGCTTGCCGATCGGGGTACGTACGGCTTCGACGATGACGGGCTCGGCTGCCATGACAGTCGTCCTCTCCACGCAATCCCGGACGGATGGAACCTGGACTGAGCGTTCAGTCGGAAACTAGAACGCGTACCAGTTATGCATGCAGTCTCGGTGTGCTTACCCCCGGTACGCAAGGGTCGTGCAAGCACAACACACGGAACCAACACACCCGCGCCCCTTGCCAGTTCTAGAACCCGTTACTACCTTTCGAGCCATAACTGACGGAGCGTCAGACAGAATCTGGAGTGACCCCATGCCGTGCCCCGCGCTGCCCGACGGGTTCGACTTCACCGACCCCGATCTGCTCCAGGACCGCGTGCCGTACCCGGAGTTCGCCGAACTCCGGCAGGCCGAGCCGGTCCGCTGGATTCCGCAGGAACGCGGGATCTCCGGCTTCGACGACGCGGGGTACTGGGCGGTGACCCGGCACGCCGACGTCAAGTACGTGTCCACGCACCCGGAGATCTACTCCTCCAACCTCAACACCGCGGTGATCCGGTTCAACTCCTCGATCCAGCGCGACCAGATCGAGGTGCAGAAGCTGATCATGCTGAACATGGACCCGCCCGAGCACACCCGCGTGCGCCAGATCGTGCAGCGCGGTTTCACGCCACGCGCGATCCGCTCGCTGGAGGACGCCCTGCGCGCCCGGGCCGGGGACATCGTGCGGAAGGCGCTGCACCGGGCGGACGCCGACGGGTCGTTCGACTTCGTCACCAACGTCGCCGTGGAGCTGCCGCTCCAGGCCATCGCCGAACTCATCGGCATCGCGCAGGACGACCGTTCCAAAGTCTTCGACTGGTCCAACAAGATGGTGGCGTACGACGATCCGGAGTACGCGATCACCGAGGAGATCGGCGCCGAGGCCGCGATGGAGATCGTGAGCTACGCGATGAACCTCGCCGCCGAGCGCAAGCAGTGCCCGGCCAAGGACATCGTCAGCCAGCTGGTCGCGGCCGAGGACCAGGGCAACCTCTCCTCGGACGAGTTCGGCTTCTTCGTGATCCTGCTCGCCGTCGCCGGGAACGAGACGACCCGCAACGCCATCACGCACGGCATGCACGCGTTCCTGACCCACCCCGACCAGTGGGAGCTGTACAAGCGCGAGCGCCCGAAGACCACCGCCGAGGAGATCGTGCGCTGGGCGACGCCGGTCGTCTCCTTCCAGCGCACCGCCACCCAGGACACCGAACTCGGCGGCCAGAAGATCAAGGCCGGGGACCGGGTCGGCATCTTCTACTCGTCCGCCAACCACGACCCGGAGGTCTTCACCGACCCCGACGCCTTCGACATCACCCGCGACCCCAACCCGCACCTCGGCTTCGGCGGCGGCGGCCCGCACTTCTGCCTCGGCAAGTCCCTGGCGGTCCTGGAGATCGACCTGATCTTCAACGCGATCGCCGACGCCCTGCCCGACCTGCGGCTCGTCGGGGATCCGCGCCGGCTGCGCGCGGCCTGGCTCAACGGCGTCAAGGAGCTCCGGGTGGCGGCGCCCGCGCAGGGCTGAATCGCGGAGGGGCCGCGGCGCCGCCGCGGCCGTCAGCTCCCGGGCGTCGCGCAGGGTGAGGCGGACCCGGACGGGCTCTCCGAGGGGCTGGGCGAGGCCGTCGGGCTCGCGGTGTCCGTCGGGCTCGCGCTGTCGGACGGGCAGCCGCCGTCGCTCGGCGTGCCGGTGCCGGGCTCCTGGGTCTCCGGGGGCGTGGGCGTGTCCGTCGGGGAGCTGGTGACGGGCGGCGTCGGCGAGCCGGTGTCGGTGGGCCCGGGGGTCGGGCTGGGGGTCGGCGAGCCGGTGTCGGTGGGCTTGGGCGTGGGAGTCGTGGTCGGGGTGGGGCTGGGCTGCCGGGTGGGCGGCGGGCCGATGACGATGCCGCCGTCCTTGTCGCCGACGGGCTTCTTCGCCGGGGTCTTCGATCCGGCGCCGGGGCTGTCCGGAACGACGCCCCTGCCGTCGGCGACGGTGTGCACGCCCTTGCGGTAGAACTCCATCCAGTACAGGACCGTACGGAGATAGTCGCGCGAGTAGTTGTAGCTGAGGATCGCCCGCTCCAGGCCGCCGCCGGTGCCGACGTCGCGGTTGCCCGCGCACAGGTAGTGGCCGGCCGCGAGGGCCGCGTCGAAGATGTTGTTGGGGTCGGAGACACCGTCGCCGTTGCCGTCGGCGCCCCAGCGGCGCCAGGTGCCGGGCAGGAACTGCATCGGCCCGACGGCCCGGTCGTAGACGGCGTCCCCGTCCCAGCGGCCGCCCTCGGAGTCGCGGATCAGCGCGAAGCCCTTGCCGTTCAGGGGCGGTCCGGTGATGCGGTGCCGGGTGGTGCCGTTGGTGTCGACGTCGCCGCCGCGCGCCTGCCCGGACTCGACCTTGCCGATCGCGGCGAGCAGTTGCCACGGCAGACGGCAGCCCGGGTCGGTGCGGCCGACGGACGCCTCGGCCCTGCGGTAGGCGGCGAGGACGGTCGCGGGGACCCCGGCCTCGGCGCGGATCACCGTCGGCGGGAAGGTGATGTCGGGGTTGTCCGGCGTCTTCAGGGGCGGCAGTTCGGTGTGGTACGAGTCGTCGCCCTGGGAGGGCACCACGGGCAGGGCGCCGGAGCCGCCCGCGAGGGCGATGGGGTCGGTGCCGCTGTCGTGTCTCTTGGTCAGCTCTTCTACGACACCCGGGGCCTGGGACGCCGTGAGCACGGCCGTCGCGGCGACGGCGATCGCGGTGCCGCGCAGTCGTCGGCCGAGGCGGGGGCGATTGCTCAGTCGCGGGGTACGCATGAGGACCCTTTCGTCGGTTCGTCAGCTGCTGAAGGTGTCGATCGCGGAGACCAGCCAGCGGCCGTCCCGGTGCACGAGGTCGACGGCGAGCATGGCGCCCGCGTAGTTCCCGGCGGCGTCCTTCGCCTTCGCCGCCGTGCTGGTGCTGGACTGGTCGGCGTAGACGAGGACCCGGGCGCGGTCGCCGTCGATCCGCTCCACCGCGCTGTCGGTCACGGTGGTGGTGACGACCGTCTTCTGCTTCTCCGCCTGCGCGAGGACCGGCGCGAGCAGGGTGCGGTGCTGGTCGACGGCCTTGCCGGTGAGGAGGGTCGCCGCGGCCTTCTGCTCCGCCTGCGGGTTGGCGTAGTCGTAGGAGAAGAGCGCGTTGACGGCCTTCTCCGCCTGTCCCTTGACGTCGCTGGTGCGGGCCGGGTCGGTGAGCGCGGTGTTCTGCGCGGCGGCGGTGTCGGTGAGCGCGTGGGCCCGGGCGTGCGCCCAGCCGGCGAAGGCGCCGAGGAGGAGGGTGAGCAGGCAGAGGGCGGCCAGGATGCGGCGCGGGGGCGCAGCCGCCCGGGGGGCCGTGGCCTTCTCGGTCGCACGGGGTTCAGGGCGCGGCCGGGGCTTCGTCGCGGGCTCCGGGGCCACGGCCGTGACCGTGGCGGCGGCCGTGGTCTGCTCCGTCCGCTGGTTCTGGCGCTGGCGTTGCCGGTTGAGGGTGTGGCGGGTGGTCGACGGCATGGTGGCTCCTCAGTCGGTGGTGGTCGAGGCCGTGTCGCCGACCTGGGCCTGGGCGAGGGCGCTGAGTTTCCAGTGGCCGTCGGTGCGGGTGAGTTCGCCGAGCATCCGGCTGTCCTTGTCGGTGGCCTTCTGACCCGCCGCCTTCACGGTGATCCGGAGCGCGACCATGACGCGGGCCTTGCCCGCCCGTTGGTCGAGTTCGGTGACGGCGCCGTCCAGCACCTTCGCCGTGCTGACCGTCTTGGCGCTCGTCACCTGCTTCGCGAACTCGGCGCGGCCCTTGACCAGTTGGGAGTGGAGGGCGCCGGTCGTGGAGCTCTCCCAGAGGTCGAGTCCGCTGTCGAGCTTCTGGTGGTCGAGGGTGTTGAGGTTCTGCACGGCCTGCTCCCCCGCCTCCAGGGCGTCGTCGCGGGCCGCCGCGAAGGAGGCCGAGTCGTCGTGCGCGGCCCCGTACCAGGACCAGCCGCCCCAGACGGCGAAGCCGCCCGCGACGAGGGTCAGCACGACCGCCACGACGAGCAGGGGTCTTTTCAGCATGGTTCACCTGGCCTTGATGTCGACGATCTGCCATACGTCGTTGTGGAGTCGGGCGGTGACGGAGAGCTGCGCGGCGGAGGTGACCGCCTTCTTGTCGCCGCGGCGCGTCGACTGGTCGAGGAAGACGAGCAGGTGCGCGGTGTCGCCGCGCAGGCTCACCGTGCCGACGCGGACGGCGTCGGTGGTGAGGGTGACTTTCTGGGCCGGCGCGTTCTTCTGCACCTGGGTGAAGAGCTCGGCGTACTGCTTGGCGGCCTTGCCCGTGAGGACCTCGTCGGCGGTGCGGGCGGTGGCGTTCGTGCCGTCGGGTGTGTACGAGAAGATCTTGGCGAGGGCGCTGCTGATGTCGCCGTTGACGCGGTTGGTGGCGTCGGCGTCGGTGAGGGCCTGATTGCGGGTCGCCGGTTCGGTGCGCAGGTCGTGGGCCAGGTAGAAGAGGACGGCACCGGTGACGACGAGGACACCGGCCACGACGGCGGCGACGATGATCTGTATCCGCCCGCCACGGGGGCCGGCCTCCGTCTCCGGGTGCGCCTCCGTGGTCGGCTGGTCGCGCAGTTCCCCGCGCCCCTGAGCGCCGTCGGCCTCCGGCTCGTCCTCCGGGCGCGCCCCGGCGGCCGGTTGCTCGCGCAGTTCCCCGCGCCCCTTTCGGGGCCGCCACCAAGCCTTGGGCAATCTGCCGCCTTGGGCGGCAGGGTGGGCAAGGCGGCCCTCGGTGCCGGGGGCCTCTTCGGGGGCGTCGACTTCAACGTCGTGGGTCACTTCGACTCCCCCGTCACCGGTACCGCGCCGAGTGACTTGATCTTCCAGGTGCCGTCGGCGGCCCGGCTCAGGACCGCCTCGAGGCGCTTGCGCTCCGGCGCCGCCGAACCCGTCGTCACCCGTACCGTCGCGATCAGCTTCGACGTGCCCGCGCGGTCGTCCAGCGCGGTCACGGCGGCATCCGTCACCACCCCGCGCGACGAAGCCCCGGCGGCCGGCGACACCGAGGACAGCGACGCCCGAAGCGGGCCCGTCGTCACCGATCTCCATTCGCGCACCCCGGCCTTGGCGCGGGCCGCCGTCGACGCGTCCAGCGTCGTCAGCCGGGCAACCGCCGAACGACCGTCGGAGAGCGCCGCATCGCGGGCCCGGCCGTACGCGAGGTCGCCGTCACCCCGCGCCTGCGCGTACGACCAGACCCCCGTACCGCACACCACGAGCGCCACGGCGAGCCCCGCCCCCGTCAGGGCCCGCCTCACCGCCCGCTCCCCTCGGAGAGACCGAGCAGCCCGGCCATCCCGGAGGATGCCGCGGACGTCCCGGAATCGCCGGCCACCGAGGGAAGGGACAGCGCGCCCGGCTGTGCGGGCTTGGGTACGGCGCCGCCGCCCGGCGCGTGGGCCGAGCCGCGGACGTTCACGCCGCTCGACGCCGGAGCCGTGCAGCGTGCGCCGGTGTTCGTCGCGGGCGCCGGGCTCAGATCCGTACCGAGCCGGTACGTGGTGCCCGAGTAGCCCGCCGTGCAGGGAAGGGGCTTGAAGAACGTGACCGCCATACCGAAGTTGACCTTCTTCCCGTCGACGGCCGTGGCCCCCGCGGCGACGGCCGCGGGCAGCTTCACGAGCAGTTCCTCGGTGCCGCGCTGCCGGGTGACGGCGACCTCGGAGGTGGTGAGGAGGTTGGCGAGGACGACGCCGACCTCGGGGTTCAGGTCGCGCAGCAGGCCGCTGATCCGGGTGGCGGCGTCGGGCGCGGCCATGACCAGGCGGCGCAGGTCGGCGTCGGAGCCCTTCAGGGTGGAGGCCAGCTGGCTGGCGCCGGACGCGAAGGACTTGATGGCGTCGCCCTCCTGGGCCTGGGTGCGCAGCACGACCTCGCCGTCGGCCATGAGCTTCGTCGTCTCGGGGAGGGCCTTGTCGGCGGCCTGGACGAAGTCCGAGCCGTTGTCCATGAGGAGTTGCAGGTCCTCGCCGCGCCCCTCGAAGGCCTTGCCGAACTCGTCGACGACCGTGCGCAGGTCGTCGAGCGGGACGGACGTGGTGAGGTTGTCGACGCTGGACAGGACGTCGGTGACCGGGTTCGGCACCGAGGACGCGGTCCGGTCGATGCGGGCGCCGTCGGCGAGGTACGGCCCGCCGGAGCGCTCCGGGCGCAGGTCGATGTACTGCTCGCCGACCGCGGAGAGGCTCGCGACGACGGCCTTGGCGTCGTCGGGGATGTGCGGCGCGGACTTCTTGATGCGCAGGTCCGCCTCGACGCCGTCACCGGTGAGGTTGATCGCCCCGACCCGGCCCACCGAGACGCCCCGGTAGGTGACGTCGGAGTGGGTGAACAGGCCGCCGGTGCGCGGGAGTTGCACCTTCACGGTGTAGTAGTCGGCGGCCCCGACGTAACGGCCGAGGTCGGCGTAGCGGATGCCGAGGTAGCCGAGGACGAGGACGGCGATGAGGAGGAAGGCCAGGTTCTTCAGCCGGATGGCGAGAGTGATCACCGGGAGGCACCCCCGCTCGGCGTCGCGCTCGTGCTCGTACTCGCACTCGCCCCTGTTCCCGTACTCGTGGACGGGAGCGGCAGCGGCGACGACGGATCGGCCGACTTCCCCGGCGCCTTCTTCAGGGACTTGCGCTCGCTCTGCGGCGTGGCCGTGGGCGTCCCGCTCCCGTCGCTCTCCTTCAGCGGCGGGATCAGGGTCGTCCCCTTCACCGCCGCCATGTCGAGATACGTGTTGAGGTAGTCGCCCTTGATGCCGTTCATGACCTCGTCGGTGAACGGGTACGTGAGCAGCACCTGGAGCGAGTTCGGCAGGTCCTGGCCCGAGTCGGCGAGTGCCTTCAGGGTCGGGGCGAGCGCCTTGAGGTCGGCGACCATGTCGGCCTGGCTGCGGTTGATGGTGTCGGTGGCGACGTCCCCGAGCCGGTCGAGGGAGCGCAGCATCGTCATCAGTGAACCCCGTTGTTCCTCAAGGGTCTTGAGGCCGGGCGAGAGGTCGGCCAGCACGGTGTCGACGTCCTCCTTGCGGTGCGCGAGGGTCGCCGAGAGCCGGTTGACCCCGTCGAGCGCGGCGGTGATGTCGCCGCGGTGGTCGTCGAGGTCGGTGACCAGGGTGTTGACGCGGCGCAGGGTGGAGCGGACGTCGGACTCGCGGCCTCCGACGGCCTTGTTGAGTTCCTGCGTGATGGTCTTGAGCTGGTTGACGCCGCCGCCGTTGAGGAGCAGCGACAGCGCGCCGAAGACCTCTTCGACCTCGGTGTTGCGGCCGGTGCGGGCGACGGGGATGCGGTCGCCCGCGTGCAGGGTGCCGGTGCCGTTGTCGGGCTCGACGAGCTGGACGTACTTCTCGCCGAGGAGGCTGGACTGCTCGATGCGGGCGCCGGCGTCGGCGGGCAGTTTGACGCCGCCGTTGATGCGCATGGTGACGCGGGCGGTCCAGCTGTCCTTGCCCGCGAGTTCGATGTCGGTGACCCGGCCGACGGCCACGTCGTTGACCTTCACCGCGGACTGCGGGACGAGGCTGAGCACGTCCTTCATGTCGGCGGTGATGGTGTACGGGTGGGCGCCGAGGTCGGCGCCGCCGGGCAGCGGCACGTCCTCCAGGCCGCCGAAGGACGGCGCGGGGACGCTGATCACGCCGAGGGTGAGGAGGAAGGCGACGGTGATGACGCCGGCGCAGCCGAGGCCGGCGCCCGCGCGGACGGTGGTTCGCCGGTTCACTGGTCGCCTCCCACGGAGGGCAGCGGCAGCAGCGGGCCGCCCTGGCTCAGCTCGTTGAGGTTGGCGCGGCCGTCGAGCGTGCGGGTCTTGGGGTTGTAGGCGTTGAGGACGTTGCCCGCGGCGAGCGGTGCGGCGTCGAGCGCCTCGGCCAGGGAGGCCCGCTGGTCGACGAGGGCCTGGGTGAGCGGGACCAGTTTGTCGACGTTGTCCTTGAGCTGGGCCCGGTGGTCGTCGATGAACTTCTTCACCTGGCCGAGCGCGGTGCCGAGTTCCTTGAGGGCGCCCGCGAGGTCGTCGCGGTTCTCGGCGAAGTAGCCGGTGACGTCGTCGAGGGTCTCCTGCGCGGTGCGCACGCCCGAGTCCTCCTGTTTCAGCATCGTGGTGAACGACTGGAGCTGGGAGAGCGTGGTGAACAGGTCGTCGCTGCTGCCGTTGAGCGTCTTGGCGGCCTTCCCGAACTGCTCGATGCTGTTGCCGAGTTCCTGTCCGTTGCCCTTGAGGTTGTCGGCGCCGGTCTTCAGCAGCCCGGACAGCGCGCCCTTCTCGTTGGCTCCGTCGGGGCCGAGGGCCTTGCTGAGGTCGGTGATGCTGTCGTAGAGCTGGTCGATCTCGACGGGGGTGCGGTTGCGGGAGGCGGGCAGGACCGCGCCGTCCTTGAGGGCCGCGCCCGACGAGTAGGCCGGGGTGAGCTGGACGTACCGGTCGGCGACGACGCTGGGCGCGACGGCGACGGCCCGCGCCCCGACGGGCACCTTCACCCCGTCGTCGACGGCGAGCGTGACCCGCACCCGGGTGCCCTCGGGGTGTACCCCGTCGACCCGCCCGACGCGGACGCCGAGGATGCGCAGGTCGGAGCCGTCGTAGATGCCGACGGCCCGGTCGAAGTAGGCGGTGACGCGCATGCCGCTGTCGCTGGTGGCGCTGACGCCGACGATGCCGGCGGCGATCAGCACCGCGAGTGCGAGGGTGCCGATGAGCAGCCTCTTGGTGGTCCGTGTGATGGCCATGTCGCCCGTCAGCCCCCGTTCCCGTAACTGCCGTTCTTCGGTGGTCTGCACGACTTCGCGGGGAGCGACTTCTCGGGCAGGTAGGTGCGCGGTACGACGCCGCACAGGTAGCTGTCGAACCAGTGGCCGTTGCCGAGGGTGTTGCCGACGAGCCGGTAGTAGGGGCCGAGGAGCGAGAGGGTCTTGTCGAGCTTGCCCTTGTTCTCGGCGAGGACCGTGGTGACCCGGCTGAGCGCGGTGAGCGTCGGGCCGAGCTGGCGGTCGTTGTCGTCGACGAGGCCGTTGAGTTCGCGGCCGAGCGCCTCGCTGCCGCTGAGCAGCGCCTTGATGGCGGTGCGCCGCTTCTTCAGCTCGGTGAGCAGCGAGCCGCCGTCGTTGATCAGCGTCTCGAAGCTGGACTGCTTCGTCTGGAGCGTCTTGGTCAGCTTCTTGCTTCCGGCGAGGAGCTCGGCGAGCTGGCTGTCGCGCGACGAGACGGTCCTGGACAGCGCGGACAGTCCCTTGACGGCCGCCTTCACGTCGGGCGGGGAGTCCTTGAAGGTCTCCGAGATGGTGTCGAAGCTGGCGGCGAGCTGCTTGGTGTCGATCTCGTCGACGGTGCTGCTGAGGTCCTCGAACGCCTGGGTGACGTCGTACGGGGACGTGGTGCGGGACAGCGGGATCCGGGCGTCCGGGTTCTGCCGGCCGGTGCCGACCGGGTCGAGGGCCACGTACTTGTCGCCGAGGAGGGTCTTGATGGCGATGGAGGCGGTGGTGCGGTCGCCGATCCAGGTGCCGTCGTCCTTGATCCTGAAGCTGACCTTGACCTTGGGGCCGTCGAGGCCGACGCCGGTGACCTCGCCGACCTTGACGCCGGCGATGCGCACCTCGTCGCCGTCGCCGAGGCCCGCGGCCTCGCTGAAGTCGGCGGTGTAGGTGGTGCCGCCGCCGATGTAGGGCAGGCTGCTCGCGTTGAACGCGGCGAGCGCGACCAGTCCGAGCGCGACGAGCCCGGCGACGGCGATGAGGACGGGGTTGCGTTCCTGTACGGGCTTCAGCCACGGCCGTTTCCGGCTCATCCCTGGCACCTCGCTTCGTTGACGGAGATACCGGTGGGCGCCTTCGACCCGTCGGACATGGCGACCCCGCTGACGTGCGCCTGGCAGAGGTAGAGGTTGAACCAGGAGCCGTAGGAGGTGAGCCGGGTCAGGGCCGTGAGCTTGCCGGGGGTCTTGTCGAGGAAGTTCTGGATCTGCGGGAGCCCGTCGCCCAACTGGTCCGAGAGACGGCCGAGTTGCTGGATGTCGCCCTTGAGCGGGCCGCGCGTGTCCTTGAGGAACCCGGCGGTGACGGTCGTCAGGTCGCCCATCGCGGCGACGGCCTGGCCGAGCGGTTCGCGGTCCTCGTTGAAGCCGGAGACCATCTGCTGGAGCGTGGTGACGAGGTCGTCGAACTGGTCCTCGCGGTTGTTGATCGTCGACAGGACCTCGGTGAGGTTGCCGATGACCTCGCCGATCACCTTGTCCTTGGCGGCGACGGTCTGGGTGAGCGAGCCGACGTGCTGGATGAGGCTGTCGACGGTGCCGCCCTCGCCCTGGAGGACCTTGACGATCGACCCGGCGAGATCGTTCACGTCGCTCGGGGACAGGCCCTCGAACAGCGGCTTGAAGCCGTTGAAGAGGAGCGTCAGGTCGAGGGCGGGGGTGGTGCGGTCCAGCGGGATGGTGTCGCCGGGCGCGAGGTCGGCGCCCGCCGCGCCGGTGCCGCGCTCCAGGGACACGTACCGCTGGCCGACCATGTTGAGGTACTTCACGCCGGCCGTGGTGGTGGCGGGCAGGGTGCGGTCCTTGTCGACGGTGAAGGTGACCTGCGCGGTGCGGTGGTCGACGACGCGGACGTCGGTGACCTCGCCGACCTTCACGCCGGATATCCGCACGCCGTCGCCGTCGATGAGCCCGGTGACGTCGGTGAACAGGGCCTTGTAGCTGCGGGTCTCGGTGTTGACGCCGCTGTTGGCGATGGACAGGCCGAGCACGGTGGTGGCGAGCGCGGTGACGAGGACGAAGATGAGCGACTTCGTGACCGGTCCGGCGAGCGAGCGCCGCCGCACATGGCTGAAGTCTCCCTGCGGGGTACTCACTTGAGCTTCACCTCCGTTCCCCGGTAGACGGGGCCGACGAGCAGGCTCGACCAGTCGGGCAGGGCGTCGGGCGAGGTCTTCGCGGAGGGCGCGATCAGCTCGTTCACCAGGTCGTTCTCCTGCGGCGAGTTGGCGGTCCCGAGGTCCTGGCCGGCGACGGAGTCCGAGGCGGTGACGGCTGCGGGGGTGCGTGCGGAGGCGCCGCCGAGGTAGGGCACGGAGTAGCAGTGCGGGGTGCCGCCGGAGCCGTAGGACGGGGTGTCGCGTCCGGCCTGGTAGGCGCCGCGCGAGGCGACCGTGGTGACGTCGACGTGCAGGCCCGGCTGGTCGGTGCCCTTGCCGAGCGCCTTGTCCATGCGCGGTACGAAGTCGGCGAGGGTGCGCAGGGTGCACGGGAACGACGACGAGTACTTCGCGAGGATGTCCAGCGTGCCGCGCGAGGTGGCGGACAGCCGGATGATGTTGTCCTTG
Source organism: Streptomyces sp. HUAS MG91 (assembly GCF_040529335.1). GTDB lineage: Bacteria > Actinomycetota > Actinomycetes > Streptomycetales > Streptomycetaceae > Streptomyces > Streptomyces tabacisoli. The sequence continues at coordinate 2,627,507 of NZ_CP159534.1, forward strand.
TTGGCCCGCAGGAACGCGTCCAGGTCCTCGGCGGCGCGGGTGGTGTCCCCGTACGCGGCGGCGAGGTCGCTGTCCTTCTCGGCGATCGTGCGGCTGGTGGTGGTGAAGTCGGTGAGCGCGTCGAGGATGCCGGGCGCCGCGTCGGCGTACACGTGGGAGACCTGGACGAGCTGCTTCAGGTCCTCGTTGAGCGTCGGCAGGTTCGGGTTGAACTTCTTCAGGTGCGCGTCGAGCTGGGTGAGCGTGTCACCGAGCTGGTCGCCGCGGCCCTGGAGGGCCTGCGACACGGCGGACAGCGTCGCGGAGAGTTTCTGCGGCTGGACGGCGGTCAGCATGGGCAGTACGTCGTCGAGGACCTTCTGGAGCTCGATGGCGTTGGCGGACCGGTCCTGCGGGATGGTCGCCCCGGCGGGCAGGGTGCGGAACCCGGAGCCGGCGTCCGTGCCGTCCTCGCCCGTCGGTACGAGGGCCACGTACCGCTCGCCGAACAGCGTGGTCGGCAGCATCTGCGCGTGCACGTCGTCGGGGATGCGGTCGAGGGCGCCGGGCTTGAGGGCGAGGACGAGCCGCGCCCCGGTGTCCGTGGGCTCGATCTTGCGTACTTCACCGAGGACGACGCCGCGCATCTTGACCTCGGCGCCGAGGTGCATCTCGTTGCCGACGGACCCGGTGTCGACGGTGACCTCGTCGGAGTCGGTGAAGTCCTTGTTGTACACGGCCACGGCCAGCCAGATCAGCAGGACGGGCACGAGGAGGAAGGCGAGGCCGGCGAGGCGTCGTCGGATGGTGTCCACCGTCGCTCACCCCGCCACTTTCACGGTCGTCGTCGCGCCCCAGATGGCGAGCGACAGGAAGAAGTCGGTGACGGCGATGACGACGATGGCGTTGCGCACCGACCGCCCCACGGCGATGCCGACCCCGGCCGGGCCGCCGCTGGCGCGGAAGCCGTAGTAGCAGTGGGCGAGGATCACCATCACGCTGAAGATCAGCACTTTCAGCACCGACAGGAGCACGTCGGTGGGTGAGAGGAAGAGGTCGAAGTAGTGGTCGTACGTGCCTTGCGACTGTCCGTTGAAGACGACGGTGACGATGCGCGAGGCGAGGTAGGAGGAGAGCAGCCCGATCGCGTAGAGCGGGATGATCGCGACGACTCCGGCGATGATGCGGGTGGTCACGAGGTACGGCATCGAGCGCACGCCCATGCCTTCGAGGGCGTCGACCTCTTCGTTGATGCGCATGGCGCCGAGCTGGGCGGTGAATCCGGCGCCGACGGTTGCCGACAGGGCGAGTCCGGCGACGAGGGGCGCGATCTCGCGGGTGTTGAAGTAGGCGGAGACGAAGCCGGTGAAGGCGGCGGTGCCGATCTGGTCGAGGGCCGCGTAGCCCTGGAGGCCGACGACGGTGCCGGTGGCGGCCGTCATCGCGATCATCACGCCGATGGTGCCGCCGATGACACCGAGCCCGCCGGAGCCGAAGACGACCTCGGCGAGCAGGCGCTGCACTTCCTTCGTGTACCGGACGACGGTCCGCGGTATCCAGACCAAGGCCCTCACATAGAAAAGGAGTTGGTCGCCGCCGCGGTCGAGCCAGACGAGTGGAGAAGCCATGCGGGACTCAACCTCCCTTCGGTGGAACGATCTGGAGGTAGATCCCGGTCATCACCATGTTCACGAAGAAGAGCAGGATGAAGGTGATGACGACGGACTGGTTGACGGCGTCGCCGACGCCCTTGGGTCCGCCGCGCGGGTTGAGGCCGCGGTAGGCGGCGACGATGCCCGCGATGAACCCGAAGATGAGGGCCTTCAGCTCGCTGATGTAGAGGTCGGGGAGCTGGGCGAGCGCGGAGAACGACTGCAAGTAGGCGCCGGGGGTGCCGTGTTGCAGGATGACGTTGAAGAAGTAGCCGCCGAGGGTGCCGACGACGGACACCATGCCGTTGAGCAGGATGCTGACGAACATCGCGGCGAGCACGCGCGGCACCACGAGCCGCTGCACGGGCGAGACGCCCATGACGGTCATCGCGTCCAGCTCCTCGCGGATCTTCCGCGAGCCGAGGTCGGCGCAGATGGCGGAGCCGCCGGCACCCGCGATGAGCAGCGCGACGATGAGCGGGCTTGCCTGCTGGATGACGGCGAGCACGCTGGCGCCGCCGGTGAACGACTGCGCGCCCAACTGCTGTGTCAGCGAGCCGACTTGCAGGGCGATGACCGCGCCGAACGGGATGGACACGAGGGCGGCGGGCAGGATGGTGACGCTGGCGATGAACCAGAACTGCTCGACGAACTCCCGGAACTGGAAAGGCCGCCGGAAGGTGTCCCGCACGACGCGCAGAGCGAGCGCGAAGAGCTGCCCGGTCTGGCGGAGGGGGGCCAGGGCTTTGGACGGGCCCGGCGCCTTGGGCGGCGCTGCGGGACGCGGCGGCACCCGGGAGTCCTCTGGGGTGGGCAGACGGGTATCCGCGCTCACGAGGCCCCACCCCGCCGGGGCAGCGTCACGGTCGGCGCCAGCACGTCCTGCCGCCCGTAAGAAGAACGGATGGCCTCCTGCGCGGTGCCGGGCAACGTATCGAGCATGCCGAGCACCCGCTCCCGCCGCCGCGCCACGGCAGCCCGCTCCCCGAGCCCGGGCGACGGCTGAAGTTGCGGCACCAGCGCCTTCGGCTGAGGCGCCACCATCCCGCCGGAGGCCTCGGCGGCGAGCGTGGCCTCGTCCTTCTCCTCGCTCATGCCGATCGGCCCGTGCTTACTGGCCGTCAGGAACTGCGAGACGACCGGTTCCTGGCTGGTGAGGAGCACTTCGCGCGGGCCGAAGGTGACGAGGTGCCGCCGGAACAGCATCCCCATGTTGTCGGGGACGGTCGCGGCGATGTCGAGGTTGTGGGTGACGATCAGCATGGTCGCGTCGGTGGTGGTGTTCAGGTCGATGAGCAGCTGCGAGATGAACGCGGTGCGCACCGGGTCGAGTCCGGAGTCCGGCTCGTCGCAGAGGATGATCTGCGGGTCGAGGACCAACGCCCGTGCCAGACCGGCGCGTTTGCGCATACCGCCGCTGATCTCGCCGGGCAGCTTGCCCTCGGAGCCGAGGAGGCCGACCGCGTCGATCCGCTCCATGACGATGCGGCGGATCTCCGATTCCTTCTTCTTGGTGTGCTCGCGCAGCGGGAAGGCGATGTTGTCGAAGAGGTTCATCGACCCGAAGAGGGCGCCGTCCTGGAACATCAGCCCGAACAGCTTGCGGGCCTCCATGATGTCCCGCTCGGGGCTGCGCGCCATGTCGACGCCGTTGACCAGGACGCGGCCGTGCTCCGGCTTGAGCAGACCGATCAACGACTTCAGGAAGACGGTCTTGCCGGTTCCGGAGGGGCCGAGCATGACGCTCACCTCGCCCGCGGGCAGGGTGAGACTCACGTCCTGCCAGATGTTCTGCCGGCCGAAGGACTTGGTGAGCCCCTCGACCTTCACTTCGATTCCCATCGCTTCTCACCTTCAGCGAGCGAACTCGGCAGCGCACGGTAATTCGCTTCATACGTGCCGGACAAGATCTCGGAGCGGCCGCCCCGAATCTTCCTGAAAACTTGTCATCCAGTGATAAGAGAGCCGTTCTCTCCTGTCGGAAGATGAGTAGAACCACGGAGCCCCGGGGGCCCTGATGGATCGTGGCGGGGTCCCGTCCCGCCGGGGGTACGACGAGAGACAGGGACCCCGCCACGGAGACACCGAACGGAAAGGAGGATTCCGGTCGGCCCTCATACGACCCCTGGCCGACGGGGGGCGCCGACCAGGAGCGGAAGAGCTTTTTGGAGACGTTACGGCCGAGTAACCTTTGCTAGCAATACCGGTTCGGCAATTTCGCGCTGGTCCGTAAAGGGCGTCCGGTTTTTTGTCACCGGGCTATAAGGGGGTCAGGCGGGTGGGGTGATGGTTTGTTTGGGGGTGAGGGTGTAGGTGGCCTTGAGGCTGAGCGCGTCACCGGGATTGACGCGCCCGAGGCACGACGAACCCGCGCCGGCCAGGACCTGACTGGCGGGTGCCGTGGTCGGCCCGATGAGCAACTGCCCCGTGGTGTTGTCGTACTGGCCGTACAGAGTCCCGGTCCCCGTGACGGAACAACCGGTCCCGGACATGCCGAGCGTTACCCCACTGATGGACACGTCGATCCTGGAGGGGTTACTGGCATTGCGCTGCAGCAGGTTGACCTTCCACGGCGTCGGCCCCACGGAAATACTGAAGGCGCCGCCCGAGGCCGTGCAGGCCGAGAACATCGACGGCATCAGGGTCCCGGCGGCCAGCCCGTCGGCATCGCTGGCCAGCAGGGATCCCGTGATGCGCGAAGAGGCACACGAGACCGTCAAAGTGCCGCCACCCAGAGTGGTGGTACCGGCATTCCCGATGTAGCTCCCGGCAGGGCTGACCGTCCACGTCCCGCTGGCCGTGGCCGAAGCCGACGTACCCGACACCCCCAGTACGGCGACGAGCGCAACCCCGCTCATCGCCGCCCTGCGCAGCAGTAACCGCATCACTTGACCGCCGAGTGCCAGTACTGGGAGAACACCTTGCCCTGGTTCGGCGCGGCGGCGCCCGGGTCGTTCAGGGTGCCCAGGTAGGTCTGGGTGTTGTTGAGCTTGACGCTGTTGACGCCCGAGGCGGCCGGGAGGCCGGACTTGAGGTTGACGGCCCAGTTGAAGGCGCCGAGCCCGAGGGGACCGCAGCCGCTCGCACCCGGTGCCGCGAAGGTGAGGTCCTGCTGGGTGGAGCCGGTCAGTGCGAGACGGCCGAACGGCCCGTCGTCGGCGGGCGTGCCGTTGGAAGTGGCGCTGTCCGCGCCGATGTTCGGCGCCGCCGCGTTCTGCGGGCGCAGGACGATCGGGGCGGACTTGGTCCCGATGTAGCAGTTGTTGCCGATGAGCGGGTTGCTGAGGTGGATGCGGACCGGGATCGAGATGATCGGTACGCCCTCGGAGGCCCCGGCGAGCAACTGGAAGTTGGAGGGGGTTCCCACGGACTCGACGGTCGCCACGATCCGGTTGGTCGTGCTGTCCTTGATCTGCCCGCACACGGCGCTGACGACGGGCACCGAGCTGGGACACATCAGCCCGAGAAGGCCGCCGGGCAGGTCGGCGGGGTCGGCGATGAGCGCGCCGTCCGACGGTGCGACCACCGAGTTGGTGCCGTCCGAGTGGGTGACGATGCCCACCTGGAGGTCGGTCTTGCCCGTCGGCACGACCGAACTGCCGATCTTGATCGAACCGCTGGCCGAGCTGGAGGAGATGCACGTCGCCTGGTTGTCGATGCCGTCGGCGCCCAGCATGGCGGCGTTGTCGACCGGGCAGCGGTTGAACGGCGCCCAGTTGCCGTTGAGCTGAGTGCCGGCGGCCGAGGCCGGGGCCACCGCCGCCAGGGTCGCGAGCGTGGTGGCGGCGGCCACCGCGGCCACGCGAGCGGTGCGGGCGGCGGACATGCGTCTGACTACGGACATGAGGTGTTTCCCTTCGGAAGCGAGGGGGTGCGGCGGCGGGGCTCGGGGCCGCGAGCGGACAGAGGCCGGAACCGGGACGTTACTCACGAGGAAACCAACACGGCAATGGAGTTGCTGACAGAATTTTTACTACCGGTCCGTTTATCACCGAGTGAGCAAAACCGGCGCCTGGATGCGCACTTGCTGAGCATTTCGCGGGCCCATCGGGGAATTACTCACCGGCCGACAAACCTCCGGAGATCAACTGAGCGTCCGCGGACAAGAAAGAGACGCGAATAAATCTGCCGGAGGGAATCTGCGCATTCCCCATTGCGGGGCGAGGTTACTTGCTCGTAACGTCCATCGGCAGGCGACGGACAAGCCATCCCCGCAATTTTGGCCAGGACGTCCGCGTGGAGTGTGCACCGCTGTTCACCCCCGACCGGCACACGCCGGACGGGACTCCGTACCGCTCGCACTCAACCCTCTGGAAGGATCCACAGTGCGCAGATTCACCAGAAACACCGCGATCGCCGCAGCGTCCCTGGGCGCGGCTCTCGGGCTCTCCGTCTCCTCGGCCTCGGCCACCTCGCTGGCCACGTTCACCGTGACCGGCGGCGGCGCCTACACGGCCACGGCCACCAACCCGACCCTCTCCGTGCCGGCCGCCACGCTCCAGTGCGCGACGTCCACGGCCAACGGCAACGTTCCGAACGGCACGGGCCTCTCCGGCACCCCCATCGGCACCATCACCGGCATCAGCTTCGGCGGCTGCACCGTGGCGGGCATCCCCTTCACGGTGACGGCCAGTGCGCTGCCGTGGAACATCAACGTCACCAGCATGACCGGGACCAACCAGGCCAACGGCACGATCACCGGTATCAGCGCCACCATCACCGGTACCGGCTGTAACGCGAAGTTCGCGGGCAGTGTCACCGGCAACTACACGAACAACAACCACACCCTGCACGTCACGGGCGGTGGCACCCTCGCCGCGCAGGCGGGCGCCAGCTGCCTCGGCCTGATCAAGGCCGGCGACAAGGCGAACTTCATCGGCAACTACGTCCTGAACACCTCCCCGGTCATCTCGTCCCCGTGATGATCTGAACCCTTCTTGACCCAGCCCGCCGCCGGTCACAGACCGGCGGCGGGCCGGCCGCGTCCGGGGCACAGCGCGGTCGGCCGAGCAGTGCCCGCCACCCATGGAGGTCAACGGATGACAGCGCCAAGAAGGCGGAGCGGACGGCCGGGCGGTGCACGGGCGGCGCATCTGGCGCGCGTGGTGCCGATCGCCTCGGTCGCGCTCGCCGCCGGTCTGCTGTCGGGTCCCGGCTCGCACGCGGACGAGGGGCCGGGTCCGGTGGAGATCGCATACGACTGCGCGCTACCGGCTCCGGCGGCGAACCAGCAGACGGACGGAGAGACGGACAAGCAGGGGGACGTCGACTCGTCGGCCACCGCAGACGCGCCCGTCTCGCCCACCATGGTGCGCGCCGCGGTACGGATCTCCACCGGTCTCCCGGAAACCGCGGCGCCCGGCAGCCCGATCGACCCCGGCACCGTGACCGTGGAGGCCGCCCTCCCCTATGCCAAGCTGGCCCCTTTGCTGCCGAGTGACGTCAGCGGCGTCACCAGTGACGCGACGCTCGGTGTCCAGGTGCGGCAGGGCAAGTCGTCGGCCGACGCCTCTTGGGCCTCACTGGCGGCGAACGCCGCGACTCCGCCGTCCGACGACACACTGCGCCTGGGGCACACCGGGGGCGCGCCCACGATCACCGTGAGCGAAGCGGGGGACGTCGATCTCTACGCGGGCGAACTCAACCTGAAAATAAGCCCGTTGGCAGGTGAATCGAAGGAGGGAACCGCCGCTTCCTTCACCATTGCCTGCACACCCGCGGGCGCTGAAACGGCCGGAAGGCAGATCGCCCGCATCAGCGTGCCGGACGGCGAGGAACCGGGAGCGTCCTCACCGGGCGCCTCCGACGGCCCGTCGGACACCGCCCGGGACGGGATAGCCGTCGAGCCGAAGGACGGTGCAGACAGCCCGGCCGGCGCTTCCACCTGCGCGACGGAGATGCCGTCGGGGGAAATGGACATCAGCCAGACACCGGACCCCCTGCCCGGGACTGTTCTGACACCGCTGATCCCACTCGACGGATTCCGGGCATGCGCCTACGCGGTCGGCATGACCACCGTACGGAAACCGAACGGTACCGTGATCATCAATAACCCTGCCAAGGGACCGAGCCTGATGAACATCCGGGCCAACGCGCAGACCCAGTACGCAACGGAAGGCCCCTTCTACTTCCGCGCCGATTCCCTGGGCGAGCTCACCCTGCCGGACGCCGACTCGACCATCCTCAACTTCGGCTTCGTCCCCGTCACCGCCAAGGTCGCGTTCGAGAACGGCCCGATCACCATCTCCACCGGCACCATGGGCTCGTATCCCGACCAGCAGAACTTCGCCGTCGCGACGTTCTTCCAGTCTCTGCGCGTCCACGACGTGAAGGTCAACGGCACCCCCCTGAACGTCGGCTCCCAGTGCCGCACCTCGAAGAAGTACCGGGTCACGCTGCGCGGTGACTTCACCTCGCCCACCGACGCCTACGTCAACGTCCTGACCGGCGGCATCCTCAAGGGCAAGGTCGACATTCCGTCCTTCTCCGGCTGCGGGTCGAACGGAGAGAATCTCGACCGTCTGCTCACGGCCTCGCTCAGCGGCCCCGACAACAGCATCATCATGAACCAGGCCCCGACCTGCCTCCCCGACCTGCCGGAGCCCAACCAGTGTCCCCCGGTGATCCCGCCGCTGCCCGGAGCCAAGACCCCGTGACCACCCCACCGACCCATCACTTCTCAGCCACATCCCCCACACAGCGATCAATCTCTGCGCAACAGATGTACAACGCACAGTAGTTGTTCTAATTTTCATGGACCCAGTTGGTATGCACCTGGCGGGTGGGACAGCAGCGCACCCGTGCGTCGTCGTCCCGCCCGGCCCCCCACCCGGCGCTCGGACAAGCGAGGAAGCGGCCATGCCCCTGCCCGCGCACACGACGGATGTCGACGACCCCCTGGGGCCGCTGCCCCGGGAGTTCGCGCGCATCATGCGGCCCGAACTCCCCGGTCTCATCAAGGAGATCGGGGTCGAGGTGACCCGCGCGTTCCCCGAGTACGCGGCGCTGCTGAGCGGGCCGAGCGGCGCGGCGATCCGGCAGGGTGTCGAGCAGAGCCTGTACGCCTTCGTGGACCGGGTCGCCGATCCGAACGCCTCCACGGCGACCCGTGACGAACTGCTGCGCAAGTTCGGGCGGGTCGAGGCGTACGAGGGCCGGGATCTGGCCACCCTCCAGGGCGCCTACCGGCTCGGCGCCCGGGTCGCGCTGCGCCGGGCCAAGGACCTGGGCCGCCGCTTCGACCTCTCCCCCACCCTCCTGCTCACCTTCGCGGAGGCCGTCTTCGCCTACATCGGCGAACTCGAATCGCTCTCCCACGAGGGGTACATGGAGGTGCAGGCGCGAGCGGGAGTGGCCGGCGAGGTGGTGCGAAGACGGTTACTGCATCTGCTGCTGGCCGGAACGCCGTTGGGGCACACCACGATCCACAACCTGTGCGAGCAGACCGGCTGGCAGCTCCCCGCCGAAGTGACCATGATCGCGATGCGGACCCCGGCCGAACACATCCAGCCAGGTCTGGCCGTCGACGTCCTCGCCGATCTCGGCGCCCCGCAGCCGCATCTGCTGATCCCCGGCCCGCTCACCCGGGAGCGCCGCGCGATGCTGGAGGCGGCGGCTCCGGGAAGCTCGTACGCGATCGGGCTGACCCTGCCGACCGAGCAGGCCGCCGACTCGCTGCGCTGGGCCAGACAGGTACTTCAGCTCGTCGATGATGACATCGTTGCCGATGAGCAAGTCCTGGACTGCGCCGACCACTTGGTGACGCTGTGGCTGCTCGCCGACCCGGCGCTGGTCACCGAGATCGCCGCCCGCGAACTCGCCCCGCTCGACAAATCCTCCGGCACCCGGCGCGCCCGACTCGTGGAGACCCTCCACGCCTGGCTCACCACGCGGGGCACCGCCGAGCAGGTCGGCGACGCGCTCGGCGTGCACGCGCAGACCGTCCGCTACCGGCTGCGCAAGCTCGACGCCCACTTCGGCGACCGCCTCGAAGCCCCGACGCACCGCTTCGCCCTGGAGGCCGCGCTGCGCGCCCTGCACCTGCGGGACAAGAACGTCTACGACGCGGAGTAACCCGCCACGAACGCGCCGAACGCCTCCGGCGAGAACGCGAGGTGCGGGCCCGCCGGGTCCTTGGAGTCGCGGACGGCGACGGCGGCGCAGGGGGTGCCGGCGACCTCGACGCACGATCCGCCCTGGTCACTGCTGTACGAAGACTTGGCCCAGGTGAGCGCCCCGAGCGGCGCGCACTCCACGCATTCGCCGCCCTGGTCGCCGCTGTAGGTCGACTTACGCCACTGGACGCCCGCCATAACGCTCCTCCATCACCCGCCGGATCAGCCGCGCCGAGTCCGCGAGGGACAGAGCGGCCGCCTGCAAATGATCGTAACGGAGCGAACAGTCCTTGACGGTGGTCGGGTTGGCAGTCGGATGCCCTTGTCCGTAGCCCTCGGTATAGATGATGGACGGGTCGGTGGGGAAGCGGTACAGGGTGTACGACCCTTGCAGTCCCGCGTGCGCGCCCGCCGAGAACGGCAGCACCTGCACATTGACGTAGGGATGCGCCTCGTACGACAACAGGTGCGCGAGTTGGCCTCGCATCACCTCCGGGCCGTCCCCGACCTCCTGGAGCAGCGCCGCCTCCCCGAGGATGACCCAGAACACGGGTGGCTGCTCCTTCTCCAGGAGCCGCTGGCGGGCGAGCCGGACCTCCGCGCGGTCGTCCAGGTTCTCGCGGTCCATCGTGCCGAGGACCGCGCTCGCGTAGGCGCGGGTCTGCAACAGCCCGTGCACCATGTGCGTCTGGAACGTACAGATGTCCTCGGCCCGCGACTCCAGCTCGGCAACCTGCTGAAACCACACCGGCAACTGCGACCTCAGCACCAGCCCCACCAGCCGCGACAGCAGCCCGTCGGTCCCCAGCGCGGCATCGCAGCGCTCGCTGAAGACGGCCGTCGGCAGCTTCCGGGCGGTCTCGATCTGTCCCACCAGCGAGCCGGTGTAATTGACGATCTGCCCGAGCTGCTTCTGCGTCAGGCCCGCGGCCTCCCGGTGACGGCGCAGCTCATAGCCGTAGTAGTCGAGCGGCGAGGCGCCCGGATCGAGGACGTTGATATGGACCACGCACAGCCCCCTCAACTCGGCCCACAATGAGGCCCGTTGCATCCAGTCGATTGCTCAGCGTAGTTGCGCTTCGCCACGCTCGTACCGTGAACGAGCAAACCGAGCAGCCGCACGTCTACACGCTGCGCCTCACCGTCGGCACCCACTCGGCCCGCCACGCGCGCCGTATCGTCCACCGCCTGTGCGACAGCTGGTCGGTACCGCCGGACACGGCCGACGACCTGGCCCTGGGCGTCACCGAACTGCTGTCCAACGTCGTACGGCACGTGCCCGGCGCCCACGCCGAACTGCGGCTGCTGCACGACGCGCAGACCGGTCACGTCCGCGCGGAGGTGACCGACGACGGGCCGCAACTTCCGCAAACACACGTTCAGTTGCCGGACCCTTGCGCCGAGCACGGGCGAGGGCTCGCCATCGTGTCGGCGGTGGCGGCGAAATGGGGTGTCGAGCGCCGCGCGGCGGGGCCGGAGGGCAAGACAGTGTGGTTCGAGTGCCGGCCCGTGGAAGACTCGTAGCCGCCGGAAGGAGCGCGCCATCAGTGACACCCGAACGATCCTGTCCAGCCCTGTCGCCAGACCGAGCACGGGCGTCGGGGAGCCGGCCGCGCGGTCCCCGCGTCGCGGGCGGCGCTTCTGCCGCGACCACCGGATCCAGCTGATCGCCACCGGGTTCTCCGTTCCGCTCTACGTCGTCTGGTCCACCCTGCTGGCGACGGGCGGCGGCGATCTGGCGGCGCAGGTCGCGTGGACGGACTTCGTCGCGGCGCACCCCGGATCCGCGTACGACTTCGCGTGGTACGGCGGGATCCACGTGGGCAACTACAGCCTCGTGGCGCCCCAGTTGATGGCCCTGTTAGGGGTGCGCACGGTGACCTCGCTCGCGGGCGTCGCCGCCACCTGGTTCGCCGCGGGCCTGTTCCGGCGTGGTCCCTTCGCCAGGCCGCTGGGGCCCGCGCTGCTCGCCGCGCTCACCCTGTGGTGCGACGTGGCGTCCGGCCGTTCCACCTTCGCCCTGGGCGTGGCCCTGGCGCTCGCGGGATGCTCCGTCGCCGCCGGGCGGGCGTCGCGGGCGGCGGTGCCGGGGACGGCCGTGCTCACCGGGCTCGCCACGCTGGCCAGTCCGGTGGCCGGGCTCTTCCTCCTCGTCGCGGGCGCCACCCGGCTGCTGGTCGGGGAGTACGCCAAGGCGGTCGCCCTCTGCGCTCCCCCGGCGGTCGTCGTCGCGCTGACGACGGTCCTGTTCCCGTTCAGCGGCGTGCAGCCCATGGACACCGGCGACATCTGGAAGCCGCTCGTCTTCTGCGCGGCCCTGCTCGCGCTGGCGCCACGCGCCTGGCGCGGCGTGCGCCTCGGCTCGGCCGTGTACGCGCTCGGCCTCGTCCTCACCGCGCTCGTCGACTCCCCCGTGGGCTCCAACGTCATCCGTCTCGCCGAGCTGTTCGCCCCGCCGCTGCTCCTGGCCGCGGCGCAGGCCCGGTCGCTCCGCCCGCTGCGGCGCGTCGCCCTGGCCGTCGTCCTCGCGGTGTCCGTGCAGTGGGTGTTCCAGCACACGGTCCACGTCGTGCGCATGTCGACGCCCACCCCCGCCTGGGCCGCACGGACGGACGGCGTGCTCTCGGCGCTCGACCGGCTCGGGGCCGACCGCACCCGTGTCGAGGTCGTACCGGCGCTGAACCACCGCGAGACCACCGCGCTCGCCCCGCACGTCAACACGGCACGCGGCTGGAACCGGCAGGTCGACGTCGACCGCGGCCGCCTGTTCTACGACGGCACGTTCTCCCCGGCCGCCTACCGGGCCTGGCTCGACCGCTGGGCCGTCGGGCTCGTCGTGCTCCCCCGGGGAGCACCCGACTGGGCCGCGAAGGAAGAAGCCGCCCTGGTGCGTGCGGAGCCGGCCTGGCTGAAGCCCGTATGGAGCGACCGGGAGTGGCGCGTCTACCGCGTCGAAGCGGCGAAGCCCCTGGTCCGGGGCCCGGCGACGGTCACCGGCTCCGACAGCGCCGGAGTGGTCGTGCGTTTCCACCGGAAGGGATCGGCGCTGCTGCGCGTCGCCTACTCGCCGTGGCTGCGGGTCGGCGGGGGCTGCCTGGAACGGGCGGGCGAGTGGACCCGGCTCCGGGCGCCCCGGGCCGGGCTCTACCGCGTCAGCGCTCCGTACCGCCTGCCTTGGCAAGACCGCTGCTGACGGGCGTCTCCCGCGCGGACTCCCCGGCCGGTTCCGGTGTCCGCCGCCGGTCGCGCATCGGGCGCGCCAGGAAGAATCCGACCGCGACGACCACGGCGCCGCCCACCGCGTCGAGCATCCAGTGGTTGGCCGTCGCGATGATCGCCGAGACGGTGAACAGCGGGTGCAGCGCGCCGAGCGCCTTGACCCACCAGCGGCGCGCCAGCAGCACGATCACGACGCCGCACCACAGCGACCAGCCGAAGTGCAGCGAGGGCATCGCCGCGTACTGGTTGGTGAGCTGGGTCAGCGTGCCGTAGTCCGGCTGGGAGAAGTCCTGGACGCCGTGGACGGTGTCGATGAAACCGAGGCCGGGCATCAGGCGCGGCGGCGCGAGCGGGTACGCCCAGAAGCCGATGAGGGCGAGGAGGGTGGCGAGGCCGAGGGCCGAGCGGGCCCAGCGGTAGGCGGCCGGGCGGCGCACGTACAGGACCGCGAGCACGCTCAGCGGGACCACGAAGTGGAACGACGTGTAATAGAAGTTGAAGAAGTCCTTGAGCCACGGCGCGTGGTGGAAGACCGCGTGGTTGACCCAGTGCTCGATGTCGATGTGCAGGAACTGCTCGATCGAGTGGATCTGCCGGCCGTGCGCCTCGGCGGTGGCCCGGCCGCCGGAGATCGTGCCGCCCGTCGCGGCGAGACGGACCTGCTGGTACGCGGAGTAGCCGACGCGGATGAGGAGCAGTTCCAGGATCAGGTTGGGCCGGGTCAGGACCCGGCGCCAGGCCGGGACGAGCGGCGCCCACGACCAGCGGGCGGGCGTGGGGGCCGCGTACTCGGTGGGGACGGGGGTGTCGTACAGCGGTGACGCGCGGGAGAGGAAGGGGACGACGCAGGCGGCGGCGAGGGCGGCGATGAGCACGACGTTGTCCGCGACCGGGGCCAGGAACGTCATCTCGGGCAGCAGCATCGTCGACGGCAGGGTGAGCGCGAGGACGACGAGGACGGGCCACATGTAGCGGTCCGAGGCGCGCTTGCCGACCCGGCCGACGACGGCGAGCAGCACCCACAGCAGCTGGTGCTGCCAGGTGGTCGGGGAGACGGCGACGGCGACGCAGCCGGTGATCGCGACGGCGAGCAGGAGCTGTCCGTCGCGGGCGTAGGTGACGGCGCGGCGCAGGCCGAGCACCGCGACGGCGGCGCCGAGCAGCGCGAACAGCCCGATCTCCAGCGGGCCTTCCAGGCCGAATCGGAGCAGCATGCCGTGCAGGGACTGGTTGGCGGTGGCCGCCGGATTGGTGGCGAGGCCCGCGCCGGCCAGGTGGTGCACCCAGTACGTCCACGAGTCGTGCGGCATCGCCGCCCAGGCGAGCGCGGTGGCGGCGGCGAAGGTGACGGCGGAGGAGACGGCCGCGCGTCTGCGTCCGGTGAACCACAGCAGCGGCGCGAAGAGCAGCACCGTCGGCTGGAGCGCGGCGGCCACGCCGATGAGCACGCCGCAGGCCCGCTCGCCGCGCACGGTGAAGCAGGCGAGGAGGACGAGGAGGACCGGGATGATGCTGGTCTGGCCGGTGGTGAAGGCGTTGCGCACCGGCAGCGACAGCATCAGCAGGCTGATCGCGACGGGCGCGGCGAGCAGCGACGTACGGCGGGAGACGGGCTGCGGCAGCGCGCGGGCCGCGACCAGGCCGAGGACCACCACGAGGGCGAGCGAGCCGAAGGTCCAGCCCCAGCCGAGCGCCTGCTCGGCGGCGCGGGAGAACGGCTTGAGGACGAGTCCGGAGAACGGGGTGCCGGTGAACCGGTCGGGTGTGTCGTACAGGGAGTCCTTGACGTGGAGCACGCCGTGCGGGCCGATCCAGGTCTCCAGGTCGGTGAGGCGCTCACCGCGCGGGGTGCTCAGCACCGCCACGAGCTGGCGGGCCGCGAGGACGGCGGCGATCAGCCACAGCCCCGCCCGCAGGACGCTCGTCCGCCCGGTCACCGCTCCCGCGGGTCCCGCCGGCCTCCTGTGCTCGACATTCGCCACGCGCTGCCCGACCTCCCATCATCGTCGGAGGTTCACACCGCCTCCATCGGTGCCCCCTTCGGTGTGAGACGCAGGCAACCCCTGCTTCACCTGTCCGTCCCTCCGGATTTGACCGGAAGATGCCATTGAAGACGGTGGCCCGGACCACTTAGTTGCATGTTCCACGGGTCCGGTTCCGCGACATAGCTCACAGTTGAGGCCGTTTGGGCTCTCGGCAGCGCTCTGCGTTTCCCCAGCTCGGAGGCGGTTTACGTGCGGAGCGTAGCGGATCGGGCACGCCACGCGACGATCGTGTCGCACCCTATCGTCGCTTTCGGCCGTTCCGCTGACGCGTGAACGGCCTTGCCGTTGTCCCCCACGAAAGGCAGGCGAGCGGAACCTTGTCGAGCGCCGCTTCCATCGCACACAGTCCCAGCAGGCTCCACGCTCCGGCGCGGGGCCGCGGCAAGAAGGCCGAGCAGGACGTCACGGTCACCGACCCCACGCTCGTGAAGCGGGCGGTCAAGGCCGCGGCCCTCGGCAACGCGATGGAATGGTTCGACTTCGGTGTCTACGGCTACCTGACCGCGACGCTCGGCCACGTCTTCTTCCCGACGGCGTCCAGCACCGCGCAGGTCCTGTCCACGCTCGGCACCTTCGCCGCCGCCTTCCTCGTGCGCCCCATCGGCGGCGCCTTCTTCGGCCCGCTCGGTGACCGCATCGGACGCCAGAAGGTCCTCGCCATCACCATGATCATGATGGCGGCGGGCACCTTCGCGATCGGCCTGATCCCGTCCTACGCCGCCATCGGCGTGTGGGCGCCGGTGCTGCTGATCGTGGCGCGCATGGTGCAGGGCTTCTCGACCGGCGGTGAGTACGGCGGCGCGTGCACGTTCATCGCCGAGTACGCGCCGGACAAGCGGCGCGGCTTCTTCGGCTCGTTCCTGGAGCTGGGCACGAACGCCGGTTACGTCGCCGGTGCCACCCTCGCCACGGTCCTGATCACGACGCTTCCGGACGACTCGCTGTACAGCTGGGGCTGGCGCATCCCGTTCCTGGTCGCGGGCCCGATCGGTCTGGTCGGCCTGTACGTGCGCATGAAGCTGGAGGAGACCCCCGCCTTCCAGAAGCTGGCGCAGGAGGCCGAGGCGAAGGAGAAGTCCTTCCCGAAGCCGAAGATCAAGGAGATGTTCGTCGGCAACGCCGGCGCCATGGCCACCTGCATCGCCCTGGTCCTCGTCTTCAACGTCACCGACTACATGCTGCTCTCCTACATGCCGACGTTCCTGAGCGAGGAGCTGAACTACGACGCCACGCACGGCACGATCATCCTCATCGGCGTGATGCTGCTGATGATGCTGGTGCAGCTGCCGATGGGCATGGCCAACGACCGCTTCGGCCACCGCAAGGTCATCGGCGGCGCCTGCCTCGGCTTCGTGCTCCTGTCGGTCCCGGCGCTGCTGCTGATCCAGGCCGGTTCGACCTGGGCGATCGCGCTCGGCCTCGCCGGGCTCGGCCTGCTCCTCGTCGGCTTCACGTCGTCGATGCCGTCGACGCTGCCGGCGCTGTTCCCGACGAAGGTCCGCTACGGCTCGCTCTCGGTGGGCTTCAACCTCTCGGTCTCCCTGTTCGGCGGTACGACGCCGCTGGTCGCTGCCGCGCTGATCGCCGGTACCGGGAACCTGATGATCCCGGCCTATTACATGATGGGCGCCGCTGTGGTGGGCGGTGTCGCGGCCTGGCGCATGCGCGAATCGGCCGGCCGCCCCCTCCCCGGCTCGCCCCCGGCCGTCTGACCTCATCCGCGGCTCCCGTCGTGGCTGGCCGCGCAGTTCCCCGCGCCCCTGAAGCATGCGCTGCGCGCAGCTTCCCCTGAAGGCCGCAGGCCTCTCAGGGGCGCGGGGAACTGCGCGAGAAGCGGCCACCGGGCCACGGACGAAGAACTGCCCAGGGGCGCGGGGAACTGCGCGGCCAGCCACCACCGGGCGGCAGGCGACGGGCGGTCCCGGCGACCTAGGCTGGCGGCATGACGACACCGCCTCCGGAAACCCCGACCGCCGTGGACAACTACCTCAGCGATCTGCTGGCCCCCGCCGACGACACCCTGACCTCCGCCCTGGCGGCCAGCGACACCGCCGGCCTCCCCAGCATCCAGGTCTCGGCCGCCAGCGGAAAACTCCTCCAGCTCATCGCCCGTATCCAGGGCGCCCGCCACATCCTGGAGATCGGCACGCTCGGCGGCTACAGCACCATCTGGCTGGCCCGCGCCCTCCCCGCCGACGGCACCCTGGTCACCCTGGAGTACAGCGCCCGCCACGCGGAGGTGGCCCGCGCCAACCTCACCCGGGCGGGCCTGGACAAGACCGTCGAGGTGCGGGTCGGCGCGGCCCTGGACTCCCTGCCTCAACTGGTCCAGGAAGAGCGGGACTTCGACCTCGTCTTCATCGACGCGGACAAGGCCAACAACCCGCACTACGTCGAGTGGGCCCTGCGCCTGACCCACCCCGGCAGCGTCATCGTCATCGACAACGTGGTGCGCGGCGGCCGCGTCGCCGACCCCGAGAACACCGACCCGGACGTCATCGGCACCCGCACGGCGCTCCAACTCCTCGCCGACCACCCCAAGCTGGAGGCGACGGCCATCCAGACGGTGGGCGCGAAGGGCTACGACGGCTTCGCCCTGGCCTACGTACAGGAGTAGCCGGGGCAGTCGTCAGGCTTCGTGGTAGAAGCCCACGTGCACGCTGCGCGGCCCGCTCCGGTCGACGACGACGACCTCGCCGGAGCCGCCGCGCGGCAGCACGGTCGCCCCGCCGTAGGCCAGCGGCAGGCCGGGCTCGTGCGGCCCGCGCGGGTCGGAGCGGACCCGTACCTCCGACGACGGATCGGCCTGCGACCCGCGCAGCCAGAAGACGCTCCACTCCCCGTGCGGCCCGCACCGGAACTCCAGGTGCACCCGCGACACGAACAGCCAGTCCTCGGGGGTGACCAGCCGGCACACGCCCGCGTCCCGCCCCACCCGCAGCACGGCCCCCGGCTCGCTCGGCGATTCGGCCATCGCCATCCCGGCGGTGGCTCCCGCGTCGGCCCCGGTCACCGTGGCCATGGTCAGCTCCAGCACCGCGTTCCCCCCACCGTTCACGTCATCACGAAGGATGTCCGTAGCGGCCGCATCCTAAGCCCCCGCGACCGCACCGGCGCCGCCTGCGGGAGAATGTGTTCATGACCGAACGCAAACCACCCGGCGTCAGCTTCGAGTCATTCGTCGACAAACAGATCCGTGAAGCGGAGCGGCGCGGGGAATTCACCGCGCTGTCCGGCGCGGGCAAGCCCTTCGCGGCCGACGACGACTCCACCACGTACGACGAGAACTGGTGGATCAAGCGGAAGATGGCCCGTGAGGGCCTGTCCGTCCTGCCACCCTCCCTGGCCCTGCGCAAAGAGGTCGAGGACGCCTTCGCGGCCTTCCCGAGGACACCGTCCGAGCACACGGTCCGCCGTGTCATGACGGAGTTGAACGACAAGATCCGCGACATGATGTTCAAGCCGCCGCCCGGCCCGCCGCTCGGCCTGAAGCCGTACGACGTGGACGAGGTGGTCCGGCAGTGGCGCCTGGACCGCGCGGGCCGCCGACTGCCCGTCACCGGCATGACCGTGCGCCAGGTGCGCGTGGACGACAGCCTCACCCTCGTCCTCGACACGGGCGTACGGATCGTCGTGGCGGCCGCGGCCACCCTCGGCACGGCCCCGCTCGACCCGGCCGCCCAGCAGGTCGCCCCGGCGCTCGCGCTGTTCGGCGTGGAGACGGTCTCGGCCGTGGTCCTGCCCGGCGGCACACTGACCGTGGAGTTCGCGGACGGCTCCCGGCTGACGGCCGCCGAGGCGTGGAGCGTCACGGACGAGCGCGGCGACCCGCTCACCTGATCCGTATCCCCTCTGCGGCAGGATGACAGCCATGAGCATCGTCAAGATCAACGTCCTCACCGTCCCCGCCGAACAGCGGGAGACCCTCGAAAAGCGCTTCGCGTCCCGCGCGGGCGCCGTCGAGAACTCGGACGGCTTCGAATGGTTCGAGCTGCTGCGCCCCGTCGAAGGCACGGACGACTACCTCGTCTACACCCGCTGGCGTGACGAGGAGTCGTTCCAGGCCTGGATGGAGGGCCCCATGAAGTCGGCCCACCAGGGCGGCGGCGACCGCCCGAAGCCCGCGGCCAGCGGCTCGTCGGTGTGGTCCTTCGAGGTCGTGCAGCAGACGGCACCCAAGGGCGAGTAGCCCCTCCGACACACACGCGTACGCCCCGCACCTCTTCCCGAGGTGCGGGGCGTACGCGTGTGCCGTGGTCCTCCCGCGCTCTTCCGTACGCGCGTAGACCCTGGCACGATCTGACCCGATCCACCTGCACCACAGGCGCCCCGCACGTTCCCCCACCATCACTTGCCCCGGCACCAGCAGGAAGGACCCCCCTCCCATGCGTGTTCGCTCCGCGCTCACCGCGCTCGCGCTCTCCGCGGCAGCTCTCGTCGCCCCCGGCTTCGGCGTCCTCACGACCTCGACCGACGCCTTCGCCGTCTCCAAGATCACGCACGCGACCGCCACGTCGATGTTCAGCTCGGTCGGCATCACCTGGTCGTCGTCCGGCGGCTGTTCCAACCGCAACGTCTCCACCTGTACGTCGTTCGACCAGCTCAACCTGGCCACCGCGCAGGGCGCCCAGACCCTGAAGTCGGCCAGCGGCTGCGCGCTGAACATCACCGGCGGCACGGAGACCGGCCACGCGAGCGGCACGTACTCGCACTGGAACGGCTACAAGCTCGACTTCGGCAAGAGCACCTGCCTCACCAACTACATCAAGAACAACTTCTCCTACATCGGCCTGCGCGGCGACGGCGCCCCGCAGTACAAGGCGGCCTCCGGCAACATCTACGCGGACGAGGGCAACCACTGGGACGTGACGTACTACAACTGCGGCGGCTGCTGACCGTCACAGCGCCGTGCCCGCGACCCGATGAGCGGGGTCGCGGGCACGGCGCTGTCGTACGCGGTGCGCGTCAGAGGTTCAGCAGCTTCTCCGCCGTCTCGCGGTAGTCGCGCAGCGCGAGCCGCAGCTGCTCCGTGTCGTCGGCGGACTCCTGCCAGGACGTGCGCAGGGTGCGGCGGCGGCCGGCCAGGGTCTCGGTCAGGCGGGCCGTCAGGTCCTCCAGGACGTGGTCGGCCTCCTCGACGGCGGCGCGGGGCTGGTCGACGAAGCCGGTGACCGCGTGGCGCAGCCGGTCGGACAGCTCGTCGTGCGTGCCGGTGGCGACGAGCCTGGTCGTCTTCGTGCCGTTGTCGCCGTGCGTGCCGGACGTGGCGTGCGTGCCGGGCGTGGCGTGCGTGCCGGGCGTGGCGTGCGTGCCGGGCGTGCCGGGCGCGCCGGGCGTGCCGGGCGCGCTGTGGCCGTTGTCGCCGTGGCGGGTGCCGCGCTCGTGGCCCTCGGCCCCGGCCACGAGCGGGGCCGGCTCGTCGGCGGCCGGTCCGACCGTCTTGTCGCGGGCCGGTGCTGCCGCCGGTGCCGATGCCGGGGCCGGCGGCGGGGTGCTCAGGGCCGTGTCACCGGGCCTGTCGCCGGTGGCGGCGGGACGGGAGCCGACCGGCGCGGCGCCCGGGGTCGTGTCCCGGAGCGTGTCGCGGGTCGCGTCACGGCCCACGGTCGTCTCCGTGCCCCGGGTGAGGTCGCGGTCCGGAGCGGCGGCGGCCTCGTCGCGCTGGACGTCCGGGTCGTGCCGAAGGCCGTCCTGGCGTGTCTGTCGTGCCTGTCGTTCCTGTCGTTCCTGTCGCTCGCGCTCGATGTCCGTCATCGTCTTCCTCGGCTCCCCTCAATTGCCCTTCGCCAGGCGGCCCTTGAGGCCACCCCGGCTCTGCTGGTGCGGTGCGGTGTCGTCGGACGTCGTCCGGTGCGGGGTGCGCTCCGTGCCGAGCAGGACGTCGAACAGGGCCCGCGCCTCGACCATCGCCGTGCGCAGCTCCTCCGTACCGGCGTGGCTCTCCTCGGCGCTTCCCGGCCGGGAGTTGGCCGCGTGGTGCACCCGGCGGTAGCCGTGGACGTGCGGGCCGTGGTGGACGGAGAGCGCGGCGAACTGGTCGTCGTAGGAGGCGCCGTCGGGGAAGCCGCGCTCCTTCGCGAGATCGGCCAGGATCCGGTCGGCCTCGACGACCGCGTCGGCGGGAGACTCGACGAAACGCTCCTGGGCGTCGGCCCAGCGCGTCAGGTACCGCTCACGGGCGGCGGGCTCCAGCGGCTGCTCCCGCAGCGAGCCGTGCTCCTTCACCCGCTCGGCGAGTTCCCGCTCGGCCGCCTTCGTGTCACCGTCGTGCCGGGCCACCGCCCGGTCGTACTCGGGGCCGAACCGGCGCTTGAGGCCGTGTCCGCCTTGGGACGCGGTGCGCGCGGCGAAGATCCCCGCCGCGGCGACGACCACGATCCCCACCACTATCAGAGCGATGATCACGCCTGTCGACATGAGTGTCTCCCGACCTTCCCGGTATCAGTTTCGGTATCGGAGTCCGTCCCGCACCGGGTTGCCGCCCCTGACCGCCGCAAACAGATCGCTTCGGTCCCACACCGAATTCGCTTGCGAACGCCCGCCCCTCCGGTCGCACAATTCACCGTGCGCAACTCCTGGACCGTCTCCCCCGAGCCGTACGACTCACCGGCCGCCGCCGCGCTCTGGCGCGCGTACTACACGGAGGTCAGCGACCGCTGGTTCCTGCTGCACGAGGGCCGCAGGACCGACCCGGCGGAGCTGGAGCGCGGGGTCGCCTCCGAAAGCGGGTCGCAACTCGCGCCGCCGACAGGGCAGTTGCTGATCGCGCGGTACGCGGGTGAGCCGGCCGGCACCGCCGGGGTGCGGCTCGCCGGCACCGGGACCGCCGAGCTGACGCGTGTGTACGTACGGGAGGAGCTGCGGGGCAGGGGCGGCGCGGCGCTGCTCGTGGGCGCCGCGGAGGAGGCGGCCCGGGGGCTCGGCGCCACGCGCGTCCGGCTCGACACGCGCGCGGACCTGACGGAGGCGCGGGCGCTGTACGCGCGGCTCGGTTACGCGGAGACCGAGCCGTTCAACGACGACGTCTACGCCGAGCACTGGTTCGTCAAGGAGCTGCCGTAGCGGGGGTCCGCGCGGTGCCGCCGTCGTGCGGGCGCTCGGCGTCCGAGCCGCACATCTCGGCGTTGAGTTCGGACACCAACTTGATGAGATCCGTGGGCCGTTCGTCGCCCCACCAGTCGCCGAGCAGTTCGGCGAGGGACTCCTCGCGGGCCGCGCCGAGCCGGGCGGCGACCGCGCGGCCCTCGTCGGTCAGCACCAGGTCGAGCCCTTCGCGGACGGCGAGCCTGCGCTCCTCCACCTGGCGCGCCGCCTCCAGGATGACGGGCAGCGGCACCTGGCTGCGCTCGGCGAGGGCGGAGGGCTCGGCCCAGCCGTAGCGGTTGATGCGCAGCACGAGCCAACTGGCCGCGGGCAGCAGGTCGTAGCCCGCCTTCGCGGTGATCTTCTCGTAGATCTCGCGGCGCCCCTCGCGCGTCCCGAGCACGGACAGGGCCCGCGCGCACTCGTCGTACGAGGACCGCTCGACCGGGTTGGAGGCGAGGGTCTGGGTCGCGTCGGGCGCGGTGACGGAGCCGCGCAGCTTGTCCTCGCGCAGGAACCAGGCGAGCACGAAGGCGACCAGCACGATCGGTACCGCGTAGAGGAAGACGTCGGTGATCGAGGTCGCGTACGCGTGCAGCACGGCGGGCTGGAGCGCGGCCGGGAGACCGGCGATGCCGCGCGGGTCGGCGCCGAGCGAGTCCGGCGACACCCCGGGCGGCAGCTGCTGTCCGGAGAGTGCCGAACTCAGCCTGTCCGTCAGCCGGTTGGTGAAGATCGTGCCGAAGATCGCGACGCCGAAGGAGGCGCCGATGGAGCGGAAGAAGGTGGCACCCGAGGTGGCGACGCCCAGATCCTCGTACGGGACGGAGTTCTGCACGATGAGGACGAGGACCTGCATGACGAGGCCGAGCCCGAAGCCGAAGACGAAGAAGTAGCCGCTCATCTCCCAGGCGGAGCTGGTCTCGGTGAGATTGTGCAGGAGGAGCAGGCCGATCGCGGTCACGGCCGTGCCCACGATCGGGAACACCTTCCAGCGTCCCGTGCGGCTGACGATCTGTCCGGACCCCGTCGACGCGATCAGCACACCGGCCACCATCGGCAGCATGTGGACTCCGGACATGGTCGGCGAGACGCCGTGCACGACCTGGAGGAACGTCGGCAGGTACGTCATCGCGCCGAACATCGCGAAGCCGATGACGAAGCTGATGACGGCGCAGAGGGTGAAGGTGCGCACGCGGAACAGTTTCATCGGCAGGACCGGTTCCGCGGCCCGGAACTCGGTGAACACGAAGGCGACGGCGAGCAGTACACCGAGCACCGCGAGCCCGATGATCTGGGCGGAGCCCCAGGCCCAGGTGGTGCCGCCGAGCGAGGCGACGAGGACCAGGCAGGTCGCGACGGACGCGATGAGGAGGGTGCCGAGGTAGTCGATGCGGTGCTTGGTGGAGCGGACCGGGATGTGCAGGGCGGCGGCGATCACGACGAGCGCGACGACGCCGAGCGGCAGATTCACGTAGAAGACCCAGCGCCAGCTCAGGTGCTCGGTGAACAGTCCGCCGAGCAGCGGGCCGAGGACGCTGGTCGCGCCGAAGACGGCGCCGAACAGCCCCTGGTACTTGCCGCGTTCGCGCGGCGGCACGATGTCGCCGACGATCGCCATGGACAGCACCATGAGCCCGCCGCCGCCGAGTCCTTGCAGGGCACGGAAGGCGATCAGCTCGGCCATGTTCTGCGCCATGCCGCACAGCGCGGAGCCGATCAGGAAGATCACGATGGCGATCTGGAAGAGCTTCTTGCGCCCATAGAGGTCGCCCAGCTTGCCCCAGAGCGGGGTCGCGGCCGTCGAGGCGAGCAGATAGGCGGTGACGACCCACGACAGGTGCTCCAGGCCGCCGAGGTCGCTGACGATCGTGGGCAGCGCCGTGGCCACGATGGTCTGGTCGAGCGCGGCGAGCAGCATGCCGAGGAGCAGGGCGCCGATGGAGATGAGCACGCTGCTGCTCTTGGCTCCGTCCGCCGGTGCCGCCTCATGGGTGCGGCTGCCGCCGCCGACCCGCGTCGCGCCCGTGCCGTCGCCGTTGTCCGGGGGGCTTGTCTCCGGGGTGCTCATGACCACCTCCCAGGGCTCCCCGGCGCCGGCCGGCCGGGGGCTTGGTACTTCCCATCCTGGTAGGTCTGGAGTGGTTTGGCCTGTTGAGGTCCGGGAGATTCGTGCCGCCCCGCCCCGACGGGCCGGTTTTCCCCGGGGGCGAGCGCTGCGCCCGCCTCCCGGGGTCTGCATAATGCGCTCAGCTCTCGGGGGAGGGCGGGGCTCTTGGGGAGGGAGCGGACGATGACCATGGGTGAGAACGGGCGGGACGAGGTTGTGGGGGCGGCCACGGGTGATGCCGGGGGCCGGGCCGGAGGCGGTTCTGGGGGTTCCGGGGGTTCCGGGGCTTCTGGGGGTTCCGGGGGCGGCCAGGGGACCTCGGACCGCGAACCCGGCGACGGAATACCGGTCGGCGGCGCATCGGGCGAGGGGGCGCAAGCGGGCGAGGCGGTCGTCCCCGGGCCGGACGGCGGTGAACCCGGCGGCGGGAAGGCGGCGGCCGACCGCGAGGCGGAGGACTTCAGCCCGCTGCGGGTCCGCCCGTACGTCACCCTGCCCGAACCCACCCAGCCCCCGCCGCCCCGCCCGGCCGACCCGTACGCGCACCCGCCGGCCGGTGCCGCGACCGTCCGGCAGGAGCTCCCGGCGGCCGTCGAGCCGGTCGTCGTCGACGACGACGAGGACCCCGGGCAGCCGCAGGCCCGCCGCGCCCCGGTGCTGCTGCTGACGGCGGTGGCCGGAGTGCTGAGCGTGGCGGCGCTGGTGGTGGTTCTGGTGACCTCGGGCGGCGACGGCGGTGACGTGGCGACCGCGGCGGACGGCACGCGCGCGTCCGCGGCCCCGCCGACCTCGGCCCCTGCCACGTCCACGGCGCCGAGCGCGTCGGCGTCGACCCGCGCGGCGGTGCCCTCCGCGTCGGCGTCGGCGCCCTCGGCCACGCCCTCGACGACATCGCCGTCCCCGAGCCACAGCGCGGACCCGTCCCCCACCCGCAGCACGACGGCGCCCTCGCGCTCGGCGTCCCCGTCGGCGTCGCACACCACGGCCGCGGCGGCCCCGGTGACGACCCTGCGCCGGGGCGACCAGGGCCCCGAGGTGGCCGAACTCCAGCAACGGCTGCGGAAGTTGTCGATGTACTTCGGGCGGCCCGACGGCCGCTACGACGGCTCGACGGAGTTCGCGGTCCGCGCCTTCCAGGTCGCGCGCGGCGTGCAGGGGGACGAGCCGGGCACGTACGGCCCGGCGACCCGCGAGGCGCTGGAGGCGGAGACCCGCTGAGGGCCGGGCCCTCAGCCCACGTGGAGCAGGATCTCCCCGGAGGCGAGGACCTCGACCCGTACGGCGTTCAGATCGGGCACGTGCACGGTGGGCCCGTGCTGGCCGGCGCGCGGCCCGATCCCGACGACCCGCATCCCGGCGGCGCGGCCGGCCGCGATCCCGGCGCCCGAGTCCTCGAACACGACACAGTCCGCGGGGGCGACGCCCAGCTCGGCGGCGCCCTTCAGGAATCCTTCGGGGTCGGGCTTGCTGGCGCCGACGTTCTCGGCGGTGACCCGCACCTCGGGGTAGGGCAGTCCGGCGGCGGCCATCCGCCCGGTCGACAGCGCCACGTCGGCGGAGGTCACCAGGGCGTGCGGGACCGCGCCGGAGATCAGCGAGTCCAGGAACGCCGCCGCGCCCGGCACCGGCACGACGCCGTCCATGTCGGAGGTCTCCTCGGCGAGCATGCGGGCGTTGTCGGCACGGTTCTCCGCGTCGGGGCGCCCGGGCAGCAGCTCGGCCATGGTGGCGTGTCCCTGGCGGCCGTGGGCGACGGCCATGACCTCGTCGCCGTCGAAGCCGTGGGCGACGGCCCAGCGCCGCCAGATCCGCTCGACCACGGCGTCGGAGTTGACGAGCGTGCCGTCCATGTCGAGCAGGAGGGCGCGCGCGGAGAGCACGGTGGGCGTGGCCGTCATCGGCGGGCTCCAGGGGGTGGAGACAGAGCGGGACCAAGGCGGCCCCGCCCACCGGTCAGGGTGAGTGGGCGGGAACCACTTTGTTCCTACACGATACAAAACGCACCCCACCCCGACCACCGCACCCCCTGACACGCCCCCCACCCCGCCCCACAGGCACCCGCCACGCGCGGACCGGCGGGGGCTGGCCACGCAGCTCCCCTCGCCCCTGGGGATCCCTTCGCCCGCGGACCGGTGGGGGCTGGTCACGCAGTTCCCCGCGCCTTTGGGGAGTCCTTCACCCGCGGGCCGGTGGGGGCTGGTCACGCAGTTCCCCGCGCCCCTGGAGATCCCTTCGCCCGCGGACCGGTGGGGGCTGGTCGCGCAGTTCCCCGCGCCCCTGAAAACTGCGCTTCGCCACCCCGATGAGATGTCGCACGAAGTGCGCATCTCAGGGGCGCGGGGAACTGCGCGAGAAGCGACCACCGGCCGCCAGCCGAACGACAACCCACCAGGGGCGCGGGGAACTGCGCAATCAGCGCGGCCACACCAACTCCCCGCACCCGAAATCCAGTTACCCGACCACACCCTCTTGCCCCGCACATCACCTTGACGCGACCCTGTCACCCAACGCACACCTCCCGGAAACCCCACCCCCACACCATGGCCAGACCGACCCACCCCCAACACCCCCCACACAAAAGGGAGTTCCCATGCGCCCCACCCCCCACCCCACGCCCTCCATCTACGCGCGTAAACCCCACCGACGCGGAACAACCCTGACCACAGCAGCCGCAGCGGCAGCGACAGCCGTCACCCTCCTCACCACAGCCACCCCCGCCCAGGCCTCCCCGCCCACCCCCATCGCCGCCTCCACGGCCCGGAGTTACCTCTCCGAGCTGACCGTGAAGACAGAGGGCTCCTCCGACGGCTACAGCCGCGACAAGTTCCCGCACTGGATCACCCAGTCCGGCACCTGCGACACCCGCGAGACCGTCCTCAAGCGCGACGGCAAGAACGTCACGACGGGCAGCAACTGCGCCGCCACGGCAGGCAGTTGGTACTCGGAGTACGACGGCGAGACCTGGACCGCGTCCTCCGACGTCGACATCGACCACATCGTCCCGCTCTCCGAGGCGTGGAAGTCCGGCGCGAGCGGCTGGACCACGGCCCAGCGCCAGAACTTCGCCAACGACCTCACCCGCCCGCAGCTCATCGCCGTCACCGACAACGTCAACCAGTCCAAGGGCGACAAGGACCCGGCGAAGTGGATGCCGCCGCGCGCCGCGTACGCCTGCACCTACCTGCGGGCCTACGTCCAGGTGAAGCACTACTACGCCCTCGCGGTCGACTCGGCCGAGAAGTCGGCGATCCAGTCCGGCCTGAGCGGCTGCTGACCCGGGGAAACGATCCGGCGCCCCCGGAACCACCCCGCGCGCCTCCGGCGTTCCGTACCGTCCGTACCGTACGGAGACGTCGGAGGACCGGGGAGGACATGACATGGCGAGGCTCCGTCTGGGCCCACTGCTGCGTTACGTGGACGAGGGAACGGCGACGGTCTGGGTCGAGGCGAGCCGGCCGTGCCTCGCCGAGGTGCGCTGCGCGGACGGCGCGCGGGGCAGCGCGCACACCTTCCAGATCGACGGCCACCACTACGCGCTCGTCCCGGTCACCGGACTCACCCCCGGCACCACGACCCCGTACGAGGTCGTGCTCGACGGCGGCACGGTCTGGCCCGAGCCGGACTCCCGGTTCCCGCCGAGCACCATCCGCACACCCGCGTACGACAGCGAGCACACGACCCGGGTCGTCTTCGGCTCCTGCCGCTGGGCCGCGCCGCCGGCCGACGAGCACGACCCGGTGGGCCCGGACGCCCTGGACACGCTCGCGTCCCACCTCGCCGCCGACCCGGAGGCCGAGCGTCCCGACGTCCTCGTCCTGCTCGGCGACCAGATCTACGCGGACGAGACCTCACCGGCGACCCAGGAGTGGCTGGCCCGCCGCCGCGACCTCACCGATCCGCCCGGCACCCAGGTCGCGGACTACCAGGAGTACACGCGTCTCTACTACGAGTCCTGGCTCGACCCCGAGATCCGCTGGCTGCTGTCCACCGTTCCGTCCTCGATGGTCTTCGACGATCACGACATAGTGGACGATTGGAACACCAGCGCCGCGTGGCTCGCTGAGATGCGGGAGACGCCCTGGTGGCGGGAGCGGCTGCTCAGCGGCCTGATGTCGTACTGGGTGCACCAGCACATCGGGAACCTGCCGCCGTCCGAACTCGCCGCCGACCCCGTCTACCGGGCCGTGTGCGCGGCCCCCGACGGCACGGACGAGCTCCGCGCGTTCGCGAGCCGGGCCGACGCCGATCCCGCCTCGGTGCGGTGGAGCTACCGCCGGGACTTCGGGGGCGTACGGCTGCTGATGGTGGACAGCCGCGCGGCCCGCGTCCTGGAGGAACAGCACCGCTCGATGATCGACCCGGAGACGGAAGCGTGGCTCCGCGACCAGGCCCTGGACCGGGCCGAGCCCTGCGACCACCTCCTCATCGGCACCTCCCTGCCCTGGCTCCTGCCCCACCTCGTGCACGACGCCGAGCACTGGGACGCGGCGCTGTGCCGGGGGGAGCGCGGGGCGCGCTGGGCGCGGTTCGGGGAGCGGTTGCGCAGGCGGGCGGATCTGGAGCACTGGGCGGCGTTCCCGGCGTCGTTCGACCGGCTCGGGGACCTGATCGCAGAGGCCGGTTCGGGGCCGGCCGCGCCCGCGACGATCTCCGTGCTCTCCGGCGACGTCCACCACGCCTACATCGCGGAACCGAGCTGGCCGGACGCCGCCGCGCCCACGGCCCGCGTCCTGCAACTCACCTGCTCACCGGTGCACAACTCCGTCCCCGCCGGGATCCGGCTCGGCTTCCGCTTCGGCTGGAGCCGCGC
This sequence comes from Streptomyces sp. HUAS MG91, assembly GCF_040529335.1. Lineage (GTDB taxonomy): Bacteria > Actinomycetota > Actinomycetes > Streptomycetales > Streptomycetaceae > Streptomyces > Streptomyces tabacisoli. The sequence continues at coordinate 2,656,519 of NZ_CP159534.1, forward strand.
GGGCCGCGCGCTCGGGCGCGCCCTCGCCCGTCATGCCCGGGCCGCCGCCCCGCGGTTCCGCTGGCGCAAGACGGGCGGCCCGTGGTTCGGCAACCAGCTGATGACCCTGACCCTCCACGCCCGCGAGGCCCACCTCACCCTGGACCAGGCCCACCCCGACGCCCACCTCCACCCCACCACCCACCGAACCCTCTCCTAGCCCCGCCGCGACCGCCCGCGCCTCTCGCGATGAGATGCCGCACGAAGTGCGCATCTCAGGGGCGCGGGGAACTGCACGAGAAGCGGCCACCGGCCCGCAGATGAACGAACAACCCAGGGGCGCGGGGAACTGCGCGAGAAGCGGCCACCGGCCCGCAGATGAACGAACAACCCAGGGGCGCGGGGAACTGCGCGACCAGCCCCCACGGGCACCACCAGCCCCACCCACCCCACCCGTGATCCACCCCACACCCCCACTCCGCCCCTCCCCTCCCGCCCACGAAACGGCATGATGAGGCGGACCATCCGCTTCCAGCACCCCCACATGCCCCGGGAGTCCCGCTTTGCCCCGCACTTCCCCCGCATCCCCCGCGGAGCCGACCCCCGAGTTCAGCCTCGCGATCGTCGGTGCGGGCCCCCGCGGCACCAGCGTCCTGGAACGGCTGACGGCCTCGGCCCCGGAGCTGCTGCCGCCCGGCGCCCGGCTCACCGTCCACGTGATCGACCCGGCACCCCCGGGCGCGGGCGCGGTCTGGCGCACGGACCAGGCGCCCGAGCTGCTGATGAACACGGTCGCCTCCCAGGTGACCCTGTTCACGGACGAGAGCGTCGACTGCTCGGGCCCGATCCGCCCGGGCCCGAGCCTGTACGAGTGGGCGGCACACCACGACCCCGGCGACGACGCACCCCTCGGCCCCGACGACTACCCGACCCGGGCCCGCTACGGCCGCTACCTGCGCTGGGTGTTCGCGCGGACGGCGGCCACGGCCCCGCCCGGCGTCGAGGTCACCGTCCACGCCACCCGCGCCGTCCGTCTCGACGACGCCCCCGACGGCCGCCAGACCCTCACCCTCGCCGACGGCAGCGCCCTGACCGGCCTGCACGCCGTCGTCCTCGCCCAGGGCCACCTCCCGGTCGCCCCCACCCGGACCGAGAACGCCCTCACCGAGTACGCCCGCCGGCACGGGCTGCGCCATGTGCCGCCCGCCAACCCGGCCGACCTCGACCTGAGCGGCGTACACCCTGGCGAAACGGTCCTGCTGCGCGGGCTCGGCCTGAACTTCTTCGACCACATGGCCCTGTTCACACAGACCCGCGGCGGCCGCTACACCCGTACACCGGAGGGCGGCCTGCGCTACATACCGTCGGGCAGAGAGCCGCGCCTGTACGCGGGATCGCGCCGCGGCATCCCGTACCAGGCCCGCGGCGACAACGCGAAGGGCCCGTACGGACGCCACCGCCCGCTGGTCCTCACCCCCGAGTCGATCGCCCGCTTCCGCAAGAGAGCCGACTCCGGCGACGCCCCCGACTTCCTCGCCGACATCTGGCCGCTGGTCGCCAAGGAGGTCGAGACGGTCTACTACGAGGCCCTGCTGAGAGCCGCCGGCCGGACCGCCCCGCACTTCCGCGACCGCTACCTGGCCACCCTCCACCGCTCCCCCGGGGATCCCCAAGAGGCCGACGTCCTGCGGGAGTTCGCGATACCCGAGGCCGACCGCTGGTCCTGGGACCGGATCTCGCGCCCGCACACGGGCCGCGCCCCCGCCTCCACCGCCGACTGGCGGACCTGGCTGCTCGCGCTCCTGCGCGAGGACGCCGCCCACGCCGCGCTCGGCAATCTCGACGGCCCCGTGAAGGCCGCCCTCGACGTCCTGCGCGACCTGCGCAACGAACTGCGGCTCGTGGTCGACCACGGCGGCCTGACCGGCACCTCGCGCCGCGACCACCTCGACCGCTGGTACACCCCGCTCAACGCGTTCCTGTCCATCGGCCCGCCGCGCCGCCGCATCGAGGAGATGACGGCCCTGATCGAGGCGGGCGTGCTGACCGTCGTCGGCCCGCGCCTGGACGTCGTACCCCGGGACGGCCGGTTCGTCGCGCACTCGCCCGACGTCCCGGGCTCGACCGTGACGGCCACCACACTCATCGAGGCCCGCCTGCCCGAACCGGACGTCCGCCGCACCGCCGACGACCTGCTCGCCCGGCTGCTGAAAACCGGGCAGGCCCGCCCGCACACCGTCGACGAGCACGAGACCGGCGGCCTCGACGTCACCCCGCGCCCGTACCGCCTGATCAACCGTCAGGGGCGGGCGCACGCACGGCGGTTCGCGTTCGGCGTGCCCACCGAAGGAGTGCACTGGGTGACGGCGGCGGGGGCGCGCCCCGGGGTCGACTCGGTGACGTTGTCGGACGCGGACGCGGTCGCCCGGGCGGCGCTCCGCGAGACCTCGGACGGCCCGGAGCCCGTCCAGGGCCGATCATGGCCGAATGTTGAAGTTGCAAGCACAAGTTAGGCACCCCTAATCTGAGCCACTCCCCCATCGGTGGCAACGGCGGCAACGGCGGCGCCGGCCACATCGGTGAACCGGCCACGTCCCCAACCTCGGCCGGGAACCGACAACCGACCGAAGGAGTCCCCCATGACCGGACGTCTCAACACCGCCCAGCCCTATGTCCTCGGCCTGTTCCGCATCGTCGTCGGCCTGCTCTTCGCCTGCCACGGCGCCGCCGCCCTGTTCGGCGTCCTCGGCGGCTCGGAGGGCGGCGGCACCGTGCCCGCCGGCACCTGGCCGGGCTGGTACGCGGCCGTCATCCAGCTCGTCGGCGGCGGCCTGGTGCTGCTCGGCCTCGGCACCCGCGTCGCCGCCTTCGTCGCGTCGGGCTCGATGGCGTACGCCTACTTCGACGTGCACCAGCCCTCGGCGCTGTGGCCGCTGCAGAACGGCGGCGAGGCCTCGGCCCTGTTCTGCTGGACGATGCTGCTGCTCGTCTTCACCGGCTCCGGCGCCCTCGGCCTCGACCGGCTGTTCTCGCGCCGCGACGCGCGGCCCGCGGAGACCTCCGCACAGCGCGAGACCGTGGCGGCCTGACCCGCGTGCCCATCGGCGCCCGCGCTCCCGAAGGAGCGCGGGCGCCGTGCTGAGCCCGTACGGGCGTTCCCACGCGCGCTACTCCCACGCGCGCTACGAGGACCGCGGGGACGGCGCGAAGCCCACCGTGAGGCACGCGACCCTCGCCCCCTTCATGCCCGGCATGTCGTGCAGCACGACCGACGCCGCCCCGCCGGACCGCAGGCCCCACGTCTTGCGGGCGACCGCCGAACCGGCGCCCGAGGCGTCGGCCGTGAAGTCCAGCCACACCTCGTTCCTGGCGTTGGCCTGCTTCGGGTCCACCACGTGCTGGTAGTGCCCGCCCGCGGCCTTCGGATCGGTGCCGCACGGCTTCTGGTGGACGTGCGCGCCGTACGTGTGACCGGCCACCAGGCCCGAGACCCGCAGATCCACGGTCATGCCACTGTCGTCGCCGAACTGCTGGACCTTGATCGACGCGCCCGCGGGCACCAGCTTCGTGTCGTACGTGATCGCGGACGCCGGCATGAACGCCGTCGCCGGTGCGAACCTGCCCTGCGCCATCACCCAGTAACAGTTCGCCGGGCCGCCGCCCCCGCCGCCCGCGGCGAGCACGGCCGCCGCGAGGGCACCGGTCACCATTCCTGCCACCATCACCGCTCCTCTTCTTCGTCCTGGCTCGTTGGTACGGGAACCGAGCGCACCACACACCGCGGGGCGCGGCACCCGGGTGAACCGGACACAGATGAGTGGGCCTGGCGTGAGATGGGGAACATCTGTGCCACTTTCGTCACTTCCAGCACACCCGACGCGTACGCTGTACAGCTGAAATGAAACCGCTCCTGTGTGCTCCCCCAGGGAGGGAACGGTCGTAGAACGGCTCGTACAGGAAGTTGGCGCGCAGTGCTGGAGAGTGTGGGGTCGCTGGCCGACAGCCCATGGATCTACGTGGTCGTGGCGCTTTCCGTGCTCTTCGACGTCTTCCTGCCGGTGCTGCCCAGCGGTGTTCTCGTGGTCACCGCGGCCACGGCGGCCGCGGCCGGCACGGCGGGTGCCGCCACGGGCCGGCTGCCGAGCAGCACCCCCGAGCTGCTGGCCCTCGTCCTCTGCGCCGCGACGGCCTCGGTCCTCGGCGACCTGGTGGCCTACCGCCTCGCCTGGCGCGGCGGCGAGCGCCTGGACCGCGCCATCGCCCGCTCCCGCCGCCTCACGACCGCGCAGGAACGTCTCGGCGGAGCGCTCGCCCGCTCCAGCGGCGGACTCCTCGTGATCATCGCCCGGTTCGCGCCCGCGGGCCGTTCGATCGTCTCCTTCGCGGCGGGCACGACGCACCGCCGGGTCCGCGAGTTCCTGCCCTGGTCGGCGCTGGCGGGCGTGGCCTGGGCCGCGTACAGCGTGGCGCTCGGCTATTTCGGCGCGCAGTGGCTCGGCGCGAGCTGGCTGTCCACGGGCGTGTCGGTGCTCGCCCTGATCGGCGCGGGCACGGTGGCGGCGTACGTGATGCGCCGCCCGGTCCCTCAGGAAGCCTGAGCCTTCGCGGAACCCCGCACCTCAAGGCCGTCGAGCAGCTCGGCGGTGGCCCGGGCGATCTCGTCCACGGCCCGTTCGAACACCTCGCGGTTGTGCGCGGCGGGCGCGCGGAAACCGGACACCTTCCGTACGTACTGGAGGGCTGCGGCCCGGATCTCGTCCTCGGTGGCCTCTTCGGGGAGCGCTGGTGGGCGGAGGGTCTTGATGCTGCGGCACATGTTTCCAGTCTGCCGCGATCCGGCCGATCGGCCACACGTTCGCGTGAACTCCCCGACGAACTCCGGGAAGTGACTCGCCCCGCAAATTCGAACAGACGTACCATTGCCGAGTGGCAGCGAACGATGACACCGACGACTCCACTCGCAACCAGGGCTTTCCGAGCGACCTCGTCGCCGGTCAGGAGGAACTGCATCAGGTGCGCGCGGAGCTGATGGCCCTGCTCAAGCGGCTCCCGTGGTCGGTCGAGCCGGTCGACGCGATCAGCGACACCCAGGGCTGGCGCAGACTCGAGCGCCCGGCGTCCCCCGGCTGGACCGAGGACGATCAGGAGGCGGTCGAGAAGCTCCGCCGCCGCGAGCTGGAGCTGGCCGTCTTCGTGACATGCCACCGCCACTGGTCCGCCCTCACCGGCACCGAGGCGGTTCAGGCGCGGGCCCGCCTGAAGCACGTACACGATCCGGCCCCCGACACGGCCGGGAGCGACGGGGACTGAGCCCCGCGGGAGGTGGTCAGCGGCTGCGGCGCGAGGTGAGGTACCAGGCGACGGCGGCGATGACGATCAGGATGATCAGAATCTTCATGCCCTACGAGTGCCCGCCGCTGCGCACATCACGCGCGCGGGCCGCCCGGCGCCAGCATGTTGCACGCCTGCCCGGGAATCCGGTGTGCATGACCCCTGCCATCCGCACCGCCCGCGCCCTCACCGCCACCGCCGTCCTCTCCGTGGCCTGCGCCGCCTATCTGGCCGCCACGGACGCCGTGTGGTGGGCCGTCGCCCTCGCCTACGTCACGGCGCTGCTCGCCTACTGCGCCCAGCGCTCCCGCGCGGACCACCACCGCATCCTCGCCGCCCACGACAGAGCCCGGCGCCTCGCCCTGGGCGAACTGATCGACGACGGCCTCCCGTGCTGCACCCTGTGGACCCTGTCCGCCGGCGAGGTCCACGGCCCCGGCTGTCTGCGCCCCCACGACCCGGACGCCGAACTCCAGAACGCGTGCTGCGCCGACGGCTTCGTCTCCCGCGGCCTGGCCCACACCCAGCCCTGCCGGACGGCCTCGGCACGGGTCGGCGCCGCCTGATCCCGGTACCGGCCCGCGCTACTCCTCGGACTGCGGAAGGTGCCGGGCGGCCTGCCGGAGACGCTTCTCGACGTCGTGCGGGTCGAGGCCGTTCTCCTCGGCGTACCTGGTCACGGCCTCCTGCACGCGAGCCGCGGCGTCGAACCAGACACTCCGCTGCCTCTCGCGCTCGCCGTCGTCGAGGTGCTCGATCTTGCGGCCCTCTTCGTCGGCCGCCCGCTGCAAGTCGGTCAAACTGTCAGGAAGATCCACGAACGGATCCTAGGCCGCCGGGCCCCCGATCACGGAAGAGGCCCTCCGACGACATCGCCGAAGAGCCTCCGGGACACGCCCGCCCGGCGGCGGCATCTGCCGGACAGCCGCCTCGCACTGCTGAACCAAAGGCGTCGAGGCCTCGTCTACTGAGTCAGGATCTCCCCCGCCGCCCGTCTGCCTGGCCCTGACCACGCAAGGAACTGCGCCGTGTTCTCCGCGATCTTCCGACATCACGTCGGTTACCTGACTGTCTGCGTCCTCCTCGGACTCGTCCTCGGCGCAACAGCGTGGGCCCTCGCCACGAAACGGGGGAAGCCGCACGGCCCTTGGTGGTTCGCACTCGCCTTCACCCTCACCGGCGTGCTCGGCGTCACTTTCATGGGAGGCGGGGCGGCGAGCCGCGCCTGCGTTCTCAATCACCAGTTCGGCGAGCCGTTCCATACGACCCAGGGAATGTGGAATCTCGCCATGACGGTTCCCGTCGGCGCGTTCGCCGTCTTGGCCGTCCGGCGTCCCCTACCGGTCCTGCTCGGCGTAGTGGCCCTGCCCTTGGGCATCGAATTCATCCAGGCCACCGTCGACGGCCTCGGCCGTGTGTGCGACAGCTCCGACGCCGAGATGAACATCCTCGGCGGCCTCCTGGGGTTCACCGTCTCCGCCGTCTTCCTGACCGGCCGTCGCACCCTCGCCTGGCAGGCCGGCGCCAAGGGGACGTTGATCTCCTCGGCCGTGCTCCTGCTCCTCGTCTCCGGCGTCGCGCGCCCGATGCTCAGCTTCACCAACGTGGACGGCACCAGCCTGGTGGACGCCGACGCCGACCAGGTGAAGGCCGCGGAAGCCGCCGTGACAGAGGCATTCGGCGATCGCTACACCGTGGGAGAGCTCTACGAGCAGCCCTGCGGGGACTCCGCCTGTACGAACATCATCTTCAACCTGCACAGCCGCGAGCCCGGGCACACCAAGGACTTCGCCTACGGAAGCCTTTCCTGGCCGGACAAGAAGCACCTGACGGTACACCTCGAAGACAGCGCCCGCCCGACCGTCATGGGCTACCCGGTCGCAGACGCCGCAGCCCCCTCCAGCGGCAAATCCGCCCATCAGATCGCCACGTCATTCGCCGAGGAGAAGTACCCCTGGGCCTCCGGCGCGACCACGAACGAGACATCCCAGGTGGGCGAGAAGGCCGAACTCGGCTGGATGACGAACTGGCGCTGGACACACGACGACATCCTCATGCCGAGGATGCTGGACGTACAGATCGACAGGGCCGGCCACGTTTCCCAGTTGGACGTCACCCTCGGCCCGACGCGTACAAGAATGCCGAAATCGAAGGTTCGAGGCGCAGAGGCGAAAAAGGCTGTGGTCAAGGCGGTTGAGGCTCGGCTCGAGGCCAATCAGAACACCGGCGCGGAATTTCGGGCCGAGGCAGTCGCGCGTCAGGCCATTGATCAGGATGGCAAGTGGGAACCGAACTGGCTCGTCAACGTGACGTGGCCGCAGAGCGAGAAGAGCGACGACCCGCCGCCAGTGGACGTGTACCACGTGAATGCTCTCACCGGACGGGTCTACGACAGCGACGGCAAACTCCTGCCGGGCACCTGAGCGACCGCCGCCAAGCCGGGTGAACGCGGTCTGTACCGCTCGGCGAAGATGCCGAATAATCTGTCTAGACCTGGATATCCCGGATACCCGTCTCATCTGGTCGGAAATCCGAAGCGTGCGTAATTCAAGAAACACGCAGCTCTCCATTTCGTACACCGAGGAACCTGATCACAGGCGGTTCCTCACGCAGTCTCTGCTCGAGAGCACTCCGGCTCGGTCCCTGTACGCGCTCATCTCGGAACTCGACAGCCGGTTTCCGCCGAGCCCCGCATAGGCGTCCGGAGCGCCGGTCGGCCTTCCGGGCGGTGGCACCCTCGGAGGACGGCGGGGGTGGTGTCGTCGAGGCCCCGACGGAAGAGGCTCCCGGGGTGATCACCCCGGGAGCCTCTGACCTGCTGCTTGACCACTGTGGGCGCGGACGGTTTCGAACCGCCGACATCCTGCTTGTAAGGCAGGCGCTCTACCCCTGAGCTACGCACCCGGAAGTCCCGGCGCTGCGACCAGGACGAGCCGACAGCGTACCTTGCCGATGCCCCTGCACGGCAAACACCCGAACCGCGGGGGCCCGCCCCCGCCCGCGACGCCGCCGTCGGGTCTCGGCCCGGACGGAAAAGTCACCCGGCGAACCGCGAACTAACCGACTCGTGTGTTCGTCATTAACCGGTGGGACAATGAACACCGGGCAGGGCTGACAGCAGAGCCGATGACGGCACAGGCAGCGCGGGAGAGTGAGTGACGACGGCGACGAACGAGCGCCCCGGCGAGGCGCGGGGCGCCACTGTTCAGCGGCCGGGTGTCCGGCGATCGCGCGCCCAGGGATCGCGCCGCCGGGCCCGACCGGCCGGTCCCCTCCGCGACCTCCTCGTCCTCACCCTGCTCCCCGTGCCGGTCCTGACCGCGGCGCTCAGCGGAGCGTTCAGCGCCGGCGGCACCCGCAAGTGGTTCGGGGGCCGTGCCGAGACCCAGCGTGCCCAGGCCCAGGAGGCCAAGGACGCGGCGGCCGCCGCCTTCTACGAGCTGGACACCGCCCAGCGCGACCTGCGCATCTCGATAGAGACGATCACCGCGGTCGACGACTCCCCCGCCGCCCGCAGAGCCGTCGGCGACTTCCAGCAGCTCGGCACCCGGATCGACGAGGTCAGCGCGCAGTACATCACCGCCGTCGACGCCCACGACCTGGACCGCGACGACCTCGACGCGGGCACGGCCTCCCGCGCCCGGGGCGAACTGACGGCGGCCAAGGACCAGTTGACCCGCACCAAGCAGGACCTGGACCGGTTCGCGCAGGGCCTCGGCCCGCTGCTCGGCAAGGCCGAGACCCAGCTCGCCCGCCTCGCCCCCGCGGTGGAGCGGGCCCGGCAGGCCCTGCTCGCCGCGACCACCGCGCTGGACGGCGTCCGGCAGGCGGGGCTGAAGGCCGACGACCTCGCCGCCCGGCTCGCCCGCCTCGGCCCGGAGCTGACCCGGCTGAACCAGGGCGCGGGCCAGCACGGCGTGCCCGAGACGCTGGAGCGCGCGGAGCGCGTCGCCCGGGATGCCGAGACGATCCGCGTGGAGGCCGAGCGGCTCCCGGAGAAGGCCGCGGAGATCGACCACCGGCTCGTGTCGCTGCGGACCCGGGCGCAGGCCCTGACCACCCGCGCGGGCCAGGTCGAGCCGGTCCTGAGCGAGCTGCGGCGCCGGTTCTCCGCCGCGTGCTGGCAGGACCTCCAGCGCGTCCCGGACCTCGCGGGGGAGAACGTGCGGCAGGCCGAGACCAAGCTCGCCGAGGCCCGCACGGCCCGCGACGAGCAGCGCTGGCCCGACGCGACGGCCCTGCTCTCCACCGTCCGCGCCCTGCTGAACAGCACCGACGAATCGGTCTCCGCCGCCTCCGACCGCCTCCAGCGGCTGAACGCGGTGGCGAAGGACCCCCAGCAGGAGATCGACCGCACCCGGTTCGCGATCCGGGACGCCCAGCGCCTGGCGATGACCGGGCGTGCCACGCCCGACCCGCGCCACGCCCGCCCGCTCGACGACTCCGTGGGCCGGCTCGACCGCGCCGTCGAGGGCCTGGAGGGCCGCCACCCCGACTACTGGCACTTCCTCACCGAGACCGAGGCCGTGCGGCAGACCGTGGCCCGGGTCGTCTCCCTGATCCGCGAGGAGCGCGGCGGCGCCTGACCCGGCTCCCGCTGGCGTTCGGCGCCCGCCGGGCGGACCCTGGAGGTACGCACGCGGTCGCGCGACTCAATCAAGGGGCGAGGAGCGAGGAGGCGAGGCCGTCATGGCCACACACGTACTCCGTCCGGGATCCCGGCGCCATGTCACGCTCGACGAACATCTGCCCGTCGATCACCGGCTGAGCATGGTGTACCGCGTCGGCGCGGGAGTGATGGGCCTGGTGCTGCTGGTGTTCGGCATCCTCGGGTTCATCGACAAGATCGGCTTCTTCGACACCCGTGGCGACACGGTCGCGGGCCTGAACACCAACGGCGCGCTCAGCGTCCTGTCCGTGTGCGTCGGCGTGCTGCTCATCGGCGGCATGCTGGCCGGCGGTGCCGTCGCCTCGACGCTCAACATGACCCTCGGCGTCCTGTTCATCCTCAGCGGGTTCGTGAACCTCGCCCTGCTGGACACCCGCTACAACTTCCTCGCCTTCCGCATCCAGAACGTCCTGTTCAGCTTCGCCGTCGGGCTGCTGCTGATGTTCTTCGGGATGTACGGGCGGGTCAGCGGCGGTCTGCCGCACGACAACCCGTACTGGAAGGCCCGCCACGCATCCTGACGGCGCTGGCTAGGCTTGGGCCATGCCTCGCTACGAATATCGCTGCCGCTCCTGCGGTGACACGTTCGAACTCTCCCGTCCCATGGCCGAGTCGGCGGACCCGGCCACCTGCCCGGCGGGCCACCCCGACACGGTCAAACTCCTCTCGACGGTCTCGGTGGCCGGCACCGCGTCGTCGTCCGCTCCGGCGCCGGCTCCGTCGGCGGGTGGCGGTGGTTGCTGCGGGGGTGGCTGCTGCGGCTAGCCTCCGGCGGACGACCGGTTCTCGCAGGTTCCCCGCGCCCCTGGGCAGTTCGGCACGCGCGGGCCGGTGGCCGCTTCTCGCGCAGTTCCCCGCGCCCCTGGAAACCAGTTGTCACGCGCGGCTCTCGTCGTGGCTGGTCGCGCAGTTCCCCGCGCCCCTGAGGCAGGCGCTCCGCGCCGCCTCCCCCTGAGGCTGCGGCTTCGCCGCGCCCCTCTTGATGAGATGCCGCACGAAGTGCGCATCTCAGGGGCGCGGGGAACTGCGCGACCAGCCCCCACCGGCCGTCAGCCGACGACGAAAGCCATGCTTTTAAGGCCGCGGGCGAACAACAAACCCGACAAGGCCCCGGCCCCGCCCCTCACAGCGCCCCGAGAAACCCCCGCACAACGGCCTCCCCGGCAACAACCCCCCGCTCCTCCAACACGGTGACCCTGGAAGAAACCCAGCCGGCATCGGCCAACTCCCCATGCCCGGGCCGCCACCCCCGATCCACGGCAAGCAACAGGTCGGCATCCAGCAACGAATCCCCGGCCCCGAGCACCTGCCCGGCCCCGACCCGCCGAGCAACCTCCCGCGCGGCCGCCCCCTTGGTCAACGGCTTCGGCACCGCATACACCTTGCGCCCCTGGAGCGACACCCCCCAGCCCAGCCCCGCGGCCCACTCCCCCAGCTCCTTGACCCACCCGGCGGGCAACCGCGCCCGGTCGACCACGAGGTAGGCGAACAACTCCTCGGCGACCCGCTCCTTCAGCAACCACTCCGGATCCGCGGCGGCGACCATCCGCTCCCGCACCTCCCCGAGCGGCGCGCACTCGGCGTCCAGCCGCTCCCGGACGCCCCGCGCCCACTCGGGATCGGACACCCCGTCGACCAGCAGATGACCACCGTTGGCACAGATCGCGTACGTCGGCGCCGGCCCGGGCAGCCGCACCCGCCCGTACTGCTCGCGGGTGCGCGTCGTCGTCGGCACGAACACGGCACGGCGGCCCAGTTCCACCAACAGCTCGGCGGCGCGCTCGGTGACGTAGGACAGCGGCTTCCCCTCGTACACCTCGACGCAGAGCAGCCGCGGCGCCTCGGCGTCGGGCACGGTGAGCCCGAGCGCGCCCGCGGAGTAGATCAACGTACGGTCGAGGTCACTGGCGACGACGGTCACCGCGGAGTGCTCGCTCACCGGGCGACCGCCTTGCCGTCGGCACCGGTGGCTCCCCGGGTGAACCGCGGATGGATCAACCCCACGCAGGTGTACGGCAGTTCGTCGACGACCTCCACCGGCACCCCGCGCTGCTCGGCGAGGAGCCTGACGTGGTCCAGGTCGGCGCCCGCGTCGGCCCGCGCCAGGATCTTCCACGGCACGCGCCGCAGCAGCACCCGGGTCGTCTCGCCGACGCCGGGCTTCACCAGGTTCACATCGTGGATGCCGTACTCCTCGCTGATCCGCTCGACGGCGGCCCAGCCCTCCCAGGTCGGGGTGCGGTCGGCGCCGAGCAGCTCCTTGACGTCGGCGTCCACCGCGTCGGCGACCTCGTCGAACCGCTCCTGGATCGCGTCGAGGAACCCCACCGACACATCCGAACCGGCCAGCTCCCGGTAGAACTTGGCCCCGTGGAAGTCGTCCGGCCCGACCAGGTCGGCCCGCAGCACGGTGCGCGATATCAGCCCGGAGACGGTCGAGTTGAGGCAGGCCGAGGGGATGAGGAAGTCCTCCCGGGTGCCGTACGTCCGCACGCACGACCCGGGGTCGGCGAGCACCGCGATCTCCGGGTCGAAGCCCCGCGGCCCGCCGCCCGCCTCGAACTCCTCGATCGCGGCGGCCAGTTCACGTGTGATGGCGCCCTTGCCCGTCCAGCCGTCGACGAACACGACGTCCGCCGGGTCGTGGTGGGCGGCCAGCCAGCGCAGCGCCGTCGCGTCGATGCCGCGGCCGCGCACGATCGACACGGCGTAGTGCGGCAGCTCCACGCCGTGCCGGTCGAGCGCCCACCGCCGCATCAGCACGCCGACCGGGGTGCCGGCCCGCGCGAGCGAGACGAGGACCGGGCGGCGCGGCGCGCGCTCGGCGAGCACCGTCTCCGTCACCACGCCCACCGCCCGCGCGATCCGGCCCGCCGACGTGTCGAGCGCCGCGTGGAACAGCTGCTGGTACTGCTCGCTGGGCTGGTACTCGACCGGCAGCGACTCCGCGTAGTGCGCGCCGCCGCTCTGGATGGCCTCCTCGCGCTCCTCGGTGGGCGCCTCCAGCCGTACGTCGGACAGGTCCTGGAGCAGCCAGCCGACCTCGTCGGGCGCGTACGAGGAGAAGGCGGGGCCGCGCAGCGGCTCGGGCAGCGACATGACGGACCTTTCGGGGATGTACGAGGGCACGACCACGACGACGACGCGCGCGGTGTGCTCGGCCACGCGATCCAGCAGCCCGCCGGGCGCGGCCAGTTCGGCGGTGTCGCCCGCCGAGTCGAGGACGACGACGACCGTGTCGAAGCCGCCGCCCGCCACGTTGTACGCGAAGCGCTCGCCGGGCCCGTCGGCCGGATCGTCGTGCGCGGGGAAGACGAGGCGGGTGCGGATCGCGTAGCCCGGGTCGTCGACGGCGAGGACGGGCGAGCGGGTGGTGGTGGAGTACGTGACGTCGGCGTCGGCCGCTTCGAGTGCGGTGGCGAGCCGCAGCGGGGCGTACATCAGCTCCTCGTTGCCGAGGACCAGGACGCGGCCCCGGGTGTGGGGGGCCAGCCGCTCGGCCATCGCGGGGAGCGCCGCCTCAAGCCGCTCGCGGTGCTCGGGACGGAAACCGTGCCGTCCGCCGTCCGGCACCCCCTCGGGCCAGCCGAGCCCGGCGACCCGGACGATCTCACCGCGCGTGCGGCGCGGCCGGGGCAGTGCGGCCGCCGCGCTTTCCGCGTGGCTCTTCTCGTACTCGGCGACCAGCGCCTGGCCCTTCGCCAGGACGCCCTCGGGCAGCCGCACGGTCCCGCGCGCGGACACGATGAGGTCCACCCGCGCGCCGATCTCGCGCGCGAACGCGTCGAGCCGGCCCTGGTCGTCGGGCGAGCGCATGTCGACGAGCGCGACGATCACGTACCGCTCCCGCGCGTGCAGCTCGTGCAGGACGCGGATGGTGTTGAGGACCGTGTTGCCGGTGGAGAACTCGTCGTCCACGAGGACCAGCGGGCCGTCGCCGGCCAGCAGCCGCGGGTTCTCCGGCAGGAGCAGGTGCGAGGTGGCGTGCGAGTGGGACTCCTCGAAGCCGCCCGCGCGGGCCACTCCCGCGACGGGGCGGCGCGTGGAGTGCAGATACGGGGCGAGGGCGAGGCCGTCGGCGACCGAGTGGCCGAGGCCCGTCGCGGTCTCCGCGTAGCCGAGCACGACGGAGCGTCGCGCCGCCTCGTCGCCGAGCAGTTCACGGACGCGTACGCCCAGGTCGTGGCCGGTGCGCCAGATCACCGACGGGCGCTGGGGGACGTGCTTGCCCAGCACGTTCGACACCAGGAGGTGGGCGCGCTTGGGGTTGCGGCGCAGGGCGAGCCCCAGCAGTCCGGTCAGCTCGGGGTCACCGGTCAGCTCGACGCCGAGCCGGTCGGCCACCCATGTCCCCGACCACACCTCGTCCACCGCGCCCACCGCGCCGTCAGCGTTCACCGCGTTCCTCGCCTCGGTCGTCATGCGGGCAGCCCCGCCGTCAGCAGCTCCACGAAACCGACGTCCTCCTGGGCCACGCCGAACGCCTCCGCGCGCTGGAGGGTCCGCTCGGCCCAGGCGCGGTGCGGCTTCACCTCGTTCATCTTGTTCGTGTACGCCGACCTGAGGACGCCGCCGCCGTCGCGCTCGGGGCTCAGGATGTCCCGCGCGTCGCTGTACTCCTCGTGGCTGACCACGGACAACGCGTGGACGGGCAGCACGTGCGAGGGGTGGATGCAGGTCTTGCCGAGCAGGCCGTTGGCCCGGTCGAGGGCGATCTCGCGCAGCAGCCCGTCCAGGTCGTGCTCGATGAGCGCCGCGCGCAGCGGCTCCGCGTCCTCCTCCAGGAAGGGGCTGCGGCGCAGCTGCGGTTTGAACATCCGCTCCTGGTGGCGGAAGTACTCCCAGACCGGTCCGGTCACCGTGAAGCCGGTGCCGTCGGCCCGCCCGAGCCGGTTGACCACGTCGGCGATCACGGAGGCCACGATCTGCACGTCGTACGCCGTCAGGTCGGCCGGGCGGCGCAGCCCGTACGCCGAGCAGAAGTCGGTGACGCCGAGCCGGAGCGCGAGCACGCGGTCGCGGTACTTGTCGACGGTGCGGAAGATCCCGGCGAGGGTCTCGGTGCGGGTCTCCAGGTGCAGCAGCTCGGGGGACTCGAGGACGGGCATGGCGAAAAGTCGCCGCCCGGAGGCCGCCTCGGCGGCGGTCAGCGCCTCGAGGAACGGAACCCCCCGCTCCTCGGTGAACTTCGGCAGCACGAATCCGGACAGCAGCGCCACGGCGGGCCCGAGGCGCCGGGTGAGGCCGGTGATCTGCTCGGGAGTGCGGACGCGAATGAACAGCAGCGGCGGCTCGGCCCCGTCCCGCTCGCTTCTCGCCAGCAGGTCGGTGAACTGGCGGACCAGATTGTCCTCGGCCCCGCTCACCTCGGCGTCGTCGATCGAATCCTCCAGGCACAGCACCATGGACACGACGCCGCGGCCGGCCTGCTTGAGCACGTCGTCCGCGAGACGCGGCCGGGTGGCCGGGCTGTAGAGCGTGGCGCCCAGTGCCGCCGCGAGCATGCGGGGCGGGGAGTCCGCGCCGAAGAGCTGCGGCTCCCGATGGAACAGACGCTTCCGCACCTGAGGGGCAATGTGCCCGAAATGACGCATAAGACTCCCCCGATACGACCCTGCTACGACCCTGACCCGCCCCGCGACGGCTTCTTCGGCTGCCCGGCGCTCCCGACGTGAAACGTACGAGGTGGCCGGTAATAGTACGTACAAAGCCATGTCAAGGGTTCCCGCCTGCAATGAAATTCTGGTAACCCGTGTATGTCCAGGGATGTCTTCCGGCCTCCGATACGGCCGGCGGCCCCGGCACCCCGCGTTGTCTCGGCCGGGCCGGGGAGGGCAGGATGACGGCATGACGCACGCGATGCTCAAGGGGGCGAACGTCCCGCTCGACGCCACGGCCGTGCGCGCCGTGCTCCGCTGGACCCCGGGGCAGGGCGTGCCGAACGTGGACGCCTCCGCCCTGCTGCTCGGTTCCGACGGGCGGGTCCGCTCCGACGAGGACTTCGTCTTCTACAACCAGCCCCGGCACCCCTCGGGCAAGGTCTGGCGGCTCGGCAAGAAGCGGGTGGCCGAAGGGCTCACCGACACCGTCCAGGCGGACCTCGGCGGCGTCCCCTCGGAGATCGGCAGCATCCTGCTGGTGGCCTCCGCGGAGGACGTAGAGTTCAAGCACGTACCGTCGCTGCGGATGTCCGTCTACGACGCCTCGGCCGACGGCGGCGAGCCGATCGCGCTCTTCGACATCAAGCCCGAGACCGGCGCCGAGACCGCGCTGATCTGCGGCGAGCTGTACCGGCGCGGTGACGGCTGGCGGCTGCGCGCGGTCGGCGAGGGGTACTCGAACGGTCTGGTGGGCCTCGCCACCGACTTCGGCATCTCGGTCGACGAGTCCGCCGCGTCGGCCCAGCAGGCGGCCCCGTCCTCCCCGGTGACCGAGCCGGTCCCGGTGGCCGAGCCCGCTCCCCCGACGCCCACACCGGCCACCGCGCCGGTCCCGGCCCCGCAGCAGGCGCGGCCCACCGAGCCCTCGTCGTTCCCGCTGCCGCCGCCGCAGCGTCCTCCGGCGTACGGCTACCCGCCGCAGCCCACGACGCAGCCGGCCCCGCAGCACCAGCCGGCGTACGGCTATCCGCAGCCGGTGGCGGCGCAGGCGTACCCGGACCCGTCCTTCCGACTGCCGCCCCAGGGGCCGCAGTTCATCGGCCGGTGACCGAGGCCTACTAGATCCGCCGGGCCGGTCCTAGACCTTCGACTTGTAGCCCCGGCCCCACTGCAGGCCCCACCCGTACAAGCGGTCGAGTTCCGCCTGGAAGCCGTACACGAAGCGGACCTCGCGCCGCACCACGAGATCGCCCTTGACGTTCTCGATGGAGACGACCGCGCAGGAGCGGGCCTGCGGGTGGCGCTCGTCGAGGCTGATCTCGATCCGCGGCCCGTTGCTCGGGTAGAGCGTGACGTGGGCGTGGGTCCGGTCGAAGGCCGGCGTCTGGTCGTAGATGTAGACGAACACCAGCAGTCGCTTGATGGACTCGCGGTGATCGAGATTGACGTAGATCGTCTCACCGGACGCCGAGCCGAACCGGTCGTCGCCGCTGAGCTGCACGTACGGCGGCGCGTTGAGGGACCCGAAGAAGCTGCCCAGCGGCTGTACGACACCCTTCTCGCCGCTCACCAGCTCGTACAGGCAGCCCAGGTCCAGGTCGACATTGACCATCGACTGGGTGTGCGCCTGCACGACATCGGGCTTGAACATGCTGAACGGATGCCGCAGCAGGCTCTTCCGCTCCGGCCCGCCGATGTCCGACGTACGCATCCGCCACGACAGGTTGATCCGCAGATTGCCGGTGGCCGCGCCCTGTTTGGCGAGCGAGACGACCGGGTGCCGCTTGGTGAGTTCGATGCTGTTGGTCGCCGCGCTGCCCGAATCGAAGTCGGACTGCGCGGAGTTGCCTCGCCATAGCTTGTCCCAGAAGGACATACCGCCCCCATGCCTGTACGTGCCCCGCCTGTACTTACTCGTACCTACCCGCAGTCGCCTGTACACGCCTGCGGGGCGGCCGGTTCGAGGAGTTGTCCTCGTACGACCGCCCCGCTGACAGGGTTCCAGGATGGGGCCCCGGGTCAAACCCCGGCGCCTCGGTTGCTCAGACTCCGGACGGCACCTCGGCCTTGTCCGCGTCCCCCGTGCTGCCCCCCTCGGCCGCCAGCCGCTTGTTGCGCCGCACCGACGACCAGAAGGACCAGGCGATCAGGACGACACCGACGAGGCCGGTGATGACCTCGTTGATCTCGTAGCGGATGGTGACCAGCAGGATCACGGCGAGCGCGCCGATCGCGTAGTGCGCGCCGTGCTCCAGGTACACGTAGTCGTCCAGGGTGCCCTGACGGACCAGGTAGACCGTGAGCGAACGGACGTACATGGCACCGATACCGAGGCCGAGCGCCATCAGCACGATGTCGTTGGTGATGGCGAAGGCGCCGATCACGCCGTCGAAGGAGAACGACGCGTCGAGGACCTCCAGGTAGAGGAACATGAAGAACGCGGCCTGACCGGCCAGCAGCACCGCCGACTTGGGCTTGCCCTCGCGCGCGGCCTTCTCCTCCTCCTCGTGCTCCCGCTCCTCCTCTTCCTCGAGACGGTTCTCGAAGAAGCCGGACAGACCGCCGACGACGAGGTACGTGATCAGACCCGCGACACCGGAGATGAGCACGGTGGACTGCTTGTCCGCGTGCACTCCACCGTGCTGGTGGGCGTGGATCGCGAACGTCATGGAGGAGACCAGGAGCACGATGAGCGCGATGCAGACCGACAGCATGTCGACCTTGCCGAGCTTGGCCAGCGGCCGCTCGATCCAGCGCAGCCACTGGATGTCCCGCTCCTCGAAGATGAAGTCGAGGAAGATCATCAGCAGGAACATGCCACCGAACGCAGCGATGGACGGGTGCGCGTCCGTCACCAGCTGCTGGTAGCGGTCGGGCTGGTTGAAGGCCAGGTCGACGGCCTCGACCGGGCCCATCTTGGCGCTGATCGCGACGATCACGACCGGGAAGACGAGCCGCATGCCGAAGACCGCGATCAGCACACCGATCGTGAGGAAGATCTTCTGCCAGAAGGCGTTCATCTTCTTCAGGACACCGGCGTTGACCACCGCGTTGTCGAACGACAGCGAGATCTCGAGGATCGCGAGGATCGCGACGACCCCGAGGGCTGTCCAGCCGTCGTAGAACACCGCCGCGATCAAACCGAGCACGGTGATCGCGAACGACCAGCCGAAGGTTTTCAGAACCACTGGCTACCCCATCGTGTGTACGGGTTTCCCCGTGCTGGTTGTACGGGGCTCCCCCGCTCCGCGCACGGCTTTACGAAACATTGACTCCGAAGTCTAGAGCGATGCCGCGGAGCCCTGACGCGTACCCCTGACCGACTGCACGGAACTTCCACTCGCCCCCGTACCGGTACACCTCGCCGAAGATCATCGCGGTCTCGGACGAAGCGTCCTCGGAGAGGTCGTAACGGGCGAGCTCCTGGCCGTCCGCCTGGTTGACAACGCGAATGAACGCGTTGCTGACCTGGCCGAAGGTCTGCCCTCTGTTGTCCGCGTCGTGGATCGAGACGGGGAAGATGATCTTGTCGCAGGTGGCCGGCACCTTGGTGAGGTCCACGATGATCGACTCGTCGTCGCCCTCGCCCTCACCCGTGAGGTTGTCGCCGGTGTGCGTGACGGAGCCGTCGGGGCTCGTGAGCTGGTTGTAGAAGATGAACCACTCGTCGCCCATCACCCGGCCGCCGCTGCACAGCAGCGCGCTGGCGTCCAGGTCGAAGTCGGCTCCGGTGGTGGAGCGTGCGTCCCAACCGAGCCCGATGAGGACCTCCGTCAGGTTCGGTGCGGCCTTGGAGAGGGAGACATTGCCTCCCTTGGCGAGCGTGACGCCCATATTGGTGGTCCTCCCCGAGGTGTAAGGCATTGCTGACTCTGCTGTGGTGCAGCGCGTCCGGCGCCGCACTGCGGGAGTGCGGCGCCGGACGGACGAGCGTGGTGGTGCGCTAGGACTCAGACGTTGACGCCGAAGTCCTGGGCGATGCCACGCAGGCCGGAGGCGTAGCCCTGGCCGACGGCGCGGAACTTCCACTCCGCCCCGTTCCGGTACAGCTCACCGAAGACCATGGCGGTCTCGGTGGAGGCGTCCTCGGAGAGGTCGTAACGGGCGATCTCGGCGCCGCCCGTCTGGTTCACGACGCGGATGAACGCGTTGCGCACCTGGCCGAAGGACTGCTGGCGGTTCTCGGCGTCGTAGATCGAGACCGGGAAAACGATCTTGTCCACGTCGGCCGGAACGGTCGCGAGGTTGACCTTGACCTGCTCGTCGTCGCCCTCGCCCTCACCGGTGGTGTTGTCACCGGTGTGCTCGACCGAGCCGTCGGCGCTCTTCAGGTTGTTGAAGAACACGAAGTCCTGGTCGTTGCGGACCTTGCCCTCGGCGTTCGTCAGAATCGCGCTGGCGTCGAGGTCGAAGTCCGCGCCGGTGGTGGTGCGGACATCCCAACCCAGGCCCACGACGACCGCCGTGAGGCCCGGGGCCTCCTTGCTCAGCGATACGTTGCCGCCCTTGCTGAGGCTGACTCCCACGAGTCCTCCCTGTGGTCTTTGGGGGCGGGGAGCCCCGTAGTACGTCTGGCATCGGATCAACGTCTGGATCCTAGTGACGGGTTCCCGCAGCCCGCGAGGCTTCCTACAGGGTGTCGCCCTGCAGAGCTTCTTTACAGGGTGCGTCTACAGGCTGTCGATCGCCTTGACGTACTCGTTCAGGTCACGGGCGTCCGGCAGGCCGTTGACGACGGTCCAGCGCACGACGCCCTCCTTGTCGATGATGAAGGTGCCGCGCACCGCGCAGCCCTTCTCCTCGTCGAAGACGCCGTAGGCGCGCGAGGTCTCGCCGTGCGGCCAGAAGTCGCTCAGCAGGGGGTACTCGAGGCCCTCCTGCTCGGCGAAGACCCGCAGCGTGAACGGGGAGTCGTTCGACACGGCGAGCAGCTGCACGTCGTCGTTGACGAACTTCGGCAGCTCGTCGCGCAGGGCGCACAGCTCGCCGGTGCACACGCCGGTGAAAGCGAACGGGTAGAAGAGCAGCACCACGTTCTTCTCGCCCCGGAAGTCCGAGAGCTTGACGCTCTCGCCGTGCTGGTTCTTCAGCTCGAATTCCGGAGCCTTGGTGCCGACCTCGATCGCCATGATGAAGCTTCCCTTCGATGGGGCTGTTCAGGTGGCTTCAGCCTAGTTCCCACCCCTGCGTGCTCCCTCGCCGCCCGGCGCGCCGCCGGAGCCGGCCGGGCATGCCCGAGGCCCTGGTGGACGCACCGAAGCGCGCCCGCCAGGGCCTCATCTCCTGATTTCCCGCTCAGGCGGGACGCTTACCGCTTCTTGGCTGCTGCCTTCGGCGTGGCAAGACGGCTGCCGGTCCAGTCCTTGCCCGCGCTGACGCTCTTGCTCGCGGACAGCCCGGCGGTCGTGGCGGCCTCACCGATCTCGCTCGGCTCGACGTACCCGTCACGCCCGGTCTTCGGCGTCAGAAGCAGGATGGACCCGCCCTCTTCCATGTACGCGATGGCATCCACCAACGCATCAGTAAGGTCCCCGTCGTCCTCACGGAACCAGAGCACCACGGCGTCAGCCACGTCGTCGTAGTCCTCGTCGACGAGCTCGGAGCCGATGGTCTCTTGGATGACCTCGCGGAGCTCCCGATCGACGTCGTCGTCGTAGCCGATCTCCTGGACCACCTGGTCGGGCTGGAAACCAAGCCTCACGGCAAGGTTCGTCTCCGCGTGGTCCGCGGTCGCGCTCACGGATTGCCTCCTGATCATGTTTACGAAGTTGTCTTCAGCTTCGCGCGCACGCGAAGCGTTGGCCGTAGTCCACACGTGCGCGACGGATCGCGCAAGTACCCGGCCGCCGAGACCGCCGAAACGGTGACGTTCCCGGCTGTGTCACCGCAACTCCAGTCAAGGATCCCCCCAGGTCAGTGATGTATGCCACAGCATTCTGCCGGGTTTGCCCGCACTGCCCGACCACAGAGGGTGACCAGGGCCGAACGGCCCTCCGGAACACGTGAACGACATGAGCGTATCGTTGCGAAATGTGCGCACGCGCTCACGGGGTATCGAGGGGTATCGAACGGAATCCGGATTACCTCGCGGTAGACATGACGATTCCGATTCCGCGGTACACGATGGACTACGGCGTACGCGACAGTGAATCAGCGGCATCACCGACAGTGAGGGAACAGCGTGGCTTCCGGATCCGATCGCAACCCGATCATCATTGGCGGTCTCCCCAGCCAGGTCCCGGACTTCGATCCCGAAGAGACTCAGGAGTGGCTCGACTCCCTTGACGCGGCGGTCGACGAACGCGGCCGCGAGCGGGCCCGCTATCTGATGCTCAGGCTGATCGAGCGCGCCCGCGAGAAGCGCGTGGCCGTGCCCGAGATGCGCAGCACGGACTACATCAACACGATCGCCACCAAGGACGAGCCCTTCTTCCCCGGCAACGAGGAGATCGAGCGCAAGGTCCTCAACGCGACGCGGTGGAACGCCGCGGTGATGGTGTCCCGAGCCCAGCGCCCCGGCATCGGCGTCGGCGGCCACATCGCGACCTTCGCCTCCTCGGCGTCGCTCTACGACGTGGGCTTCAACCACTTCTTCCGCGGCAAGGACGAGGGCGACGGCGGCGACCAGATCTTCTTCCAGGGGCACGCCTCGCCGGGCATCTACGCCCGCGCCTATCTCCTGGACCGGCTCACCGAGAACCAGCTGGACGCCTTCCGCCAGGAGAAGTCGAAGGCGCCGAACGGGCTGTCCTCGTACCCGCACCCGCGGCTGATGCCGGACTTCTGGGAGTTCCCCACCGTCTCCATGGGTCTCGGCCCGCTCGGCGCCATCTTCCAGGCCCGGATGAACCGCTACATGGAGGCCCGCGGCATCGCCGACACCTCCAAGTCGCGGGTGTGGGCCTTCCTCGGTGACGGCGAGATGGACGAGCCCGAGTCCCTGGGCCAGCTCTCCATCGCCGCCCGTGAGGGCCTCGACAACCTCACCTTCGTCGTGAACTGCAACCTCCAGCGCCTCGACGGCCCGGTGCGCGGCAACGGCAAGATCATCCAGGAGCTGGAGTCGCAGTTCCGCGGCGCCGGCTGGAACGTCATCAAGCTGGTCTGGGACCGCAGCTGGGACCCGCTGCTCGCGCAGGACCGCGACGGCGTCCTGGTGAACAAGCTGAACACCACGCCCGACGGCCAGTTCCAGACGTATGCCACCGAGCCCGGTTCCTACATCCGCCAGCACTTCTTCGGCGGCGACCACCGGCTGCGCGCCATGGTCGATGGCATGACCGACGACCAGATCCTGCACCTGGGCCGCGGCGGTCACGACCACAAGAAGATCTTCGCGGCGTTCACGGCGGCCAAGGAGCACAAGGGCCAGCCGACGGTGATCCTGGCGCAGACGGTCAAGGGCTGGACCCTCGGTCCGAACTTCGAGGGCCGCAACGCCACGCACCAGATGAAGAAGCTCACGGTCGACGACCTGAAGGGCTTCCGCGACCGGCTGCACATCCCGATCACCGACGCGCAGCTCGAGGGCGGCGCCCCGCCGTACTACCACCCGGGCCGCGAGTCCGAGGAGATCCAGTACATGCACGACCGCCGCCAGGCACTGGGCGGCTATGTCCCGACCCGTGTGGTGCGCGCGAAGCCGCTGCAGCTTCCGGACGACAAGACGTACGCGAGCGTGAAGAAGGGCTCGGGTCAGCAGTCGATCGCCACGACCATGGCGTTCGTCCGGCTCCTCAAGGACCTCATGCGGGACAAGGAGATCGGCAAGCGGTTCGTGCTGATCGCGCCCGACGAGTACCGCACCTTCGGCATGGACTCCTTCTTCCCGAGCGCGAAGATCTACAACCCGCTCGGCCAGCAGTACGAGTCCGTCGACCGCGATCTCCTGCTCGCCTACAAGGAGTCGCCGACCGGCCAGATGCTGCACGACGGCATCTCCGAGGCCGGCTGCACCGCCTCGCTGATCGCCGCCGGTTCCGCTTACGCCACCCATGGCGAACCCCTCATCCCCGTCTACGTCTTCTACTCGATGTTCGGTTTCCAGCGCACCGGCGACCAGTTCTGGCAGATGGCCGACCAGCTGGCGCGCGGCTTCGTCCTCGGCGCGACCGCCGGCCGGACGACGCTGACCGGTGAGGGCCTTCAGCACGCCGATGGTCACTCACAGCTGCTGGCCTCGACCAACCCCGGCTGTGTCGCCTACGACCCCGCCTACGCATACGAGATCGCGCACATCGTCAAGGACGGTCTGCGCCGGATGTACGGCCCGGACAGCGAGAACGTCTTCTACTACCTCACCGTCTACAACGAGCCGATGCAGCACCCCGCGGAGCCGGCCGACGTCGACGTCGAGGGCATCCTCAAGGGCATCCACCGCATCAGCACCGGCACTTCGGGCACGATCCCGGCGCAGATCATGGCGTCGGGCGTCGGTGTCCCGTGGGCCCTGGAGGCCCAGCAGATCCTCGCGCAGGAGTGGAACGTGCGCGCGGACGTCTGGTCCGCGACCTCGTGGAACGAACTGCGCCGCGAGGCAGTGGAAGTGGAGCGCCACAACCTGCTGCACCCCGAGGAGGAGCAGCGCACCCCCTACGTCACGCAGAAGCTGTCCGGCGCGGAGGGTCCGTTCGTCGCGGTCTCCGACTGGATGCGCTCGGTACCGGACCAGATCTCCCGCTGGGTGCCGGGCACCTACCAGTCGCTCGGTGCGGACGGCTTCGGCTTCGCGGACACCCGGGGCGCCGCCCGCCGTTACTTCCACATCGACGCCCAGTCGATCGTGGTCGCGGTGCTGACCGAGCTCGCCCGTGAGGGCAAGGTCGACCGCTCGGTCCTGAAGCAGGCGATCGACCGCTACCAGCTGCTCGACGTCGCCGCCGCCGATCCGGGGGCGGCCGGAGGCGACGCGTAGCGGCTCGCGGCGAGTCCGCGGAGCTTCTGCGGACGCGTTGCGGGCCCGTCTGCGGGCGCCTCTTCCGAGGGCGGTGGGAACTCCGGTTCCGCCGCCCTCCGGCTTTTCCTGCGGGGTCCGGCTTTTCCTGCGGGGTGCGCGCGAAGGGACGTACTCGTCGGAGATCCGAGCCGGTCGGAGCCCGGTCCGGGTGCGGCCCGGGAGGGCCCGGCGGGCCCCGGGACACCCCCGGGGCCGCCTGGCGTTGACCGTTCCCGGCCCGTCAGCCGCTCTCGCTCAGAACATTCCGCCTGCGGCGATACCGACCGACGTGATCAGCCCGATGACCGCGAGCAGCGTGTCGATCGCGCCGAGTACGACCGCGACCAGGGCCGGTATCGACTGGGTGCCGGTCCAGCGGCGTCCCATGGCCAGCCAGCCGCAGACGACGGCGACCGGTCCGAACACGATCCCCAGGGTCAGGAACCCGACGACCGCGCAGATGACTCCGATGATTCCGAGTGTCGCGCGGTCCGGCCCGCTCCGTGTGCCCATGTGGTCACGGGAACGGGGGTGCTTGCGCGTGGTGTGTCCGAAGCCCGCCATCATCACTCCTTGGGTTCGTGGACTCGGGCGGTACTCCGGGTACCCCGCTTGCCGTCACCTACCGCGCCCGGCGCTCCGCTATCTCTCCCAGATCTTGAACGCCCGTACGTGATAGGGCGATTCGGGCTCCCAGGTCCCGCTGCCGGGATAGGTCTGGAACTCGCCGGTCTCCGCGCACTCCGCGGACTGATAGGTGGTGACGGGACGGCGGGTGCGGTTGGCGAGGGACGCCGCGCTGCTCCCCTCCGGCAGCGCGACGCAGCTCTCGATGTCGGTCCCGGCCAGTTCGTAGGTCTGCCGGGCTCCCTTGAATCCGGTCTTCGCCCACAGACACAGCTCCCCCGCGCCGCAGTTCCCCAGCGTCGGTGGCGCGGCCGCGGTGGCGAAGCCTGGTGTGAGCGCCACCGCCGCGAACGTGACCGTGGCGAGCCTGACCATCATGGACGTACGCATGTGCATCAACCCCCGTGTCATATCGACCAGTTGCGTTCGCGACTGATCGCTTGCCTGACACTCTGGCCCGGAAGATCCGGTTCCGGGAAGGGCTGTCGAGGGACGTCACCCGGATAAGCGAAAGCCCTCGGAAAGTTCCCGAGGGCTTCCCCCACACGGGCGGTTTCCCGCCTCGCTCACGCCTGACGGACGCTAGATGTGCGCGGCTCCCGCTGCCGCCTCCGGGTTGTCGCCCCGCTTGGTCAGCAGCGCGACGAGGATGGCGACGACACCGACACCGGCGGCGACCAGGCAGGCCAGGCTCATGCCGGAGATGAACGTGTCGTGGGCGACGTCCGTGATCTTCGCCGCGATGCCGGCCGGGGTGTGGTCCGGAACCGGGGCGACACCGACCTGGACCGCCTCCGACGCCTGGTCGAGCTGGGCCGGGGTGAGCGGCGGCAGCTTGGCGTCGGCCCAGTTGCCCGCGAGGTCGTTGTCGACCTTGGAGGCCATCACGGCGCCGAGCACGGCGGTGCCGAGGCTGCCGCCGATCTGCATCGCGGCCTGCTGGAGTCCGCCGGCGACACCGGAGAGCTCCATCGGGGCGTTGCCGACGATGACCTCGGTGGCGCCCACCATCACGGGGGCGAGGCCGAGGCCGAGCAGACCGAACCAGACGGACATGATGCCGCTGCCGGTCCCCGCCTCCAGGGTGGACATCCCGTACATCGCGAGGGCGGTGCACGCCATGCCTCCGGCGAGCGGGATCCGCGGGCCCACCTTCGTGATCATCGCGCCCGCGAGCGGGGAGGCGACGATCATCATGCCGGTCAGCGGCAGCAGGTGGAGACCGCTGTCGACCGGGCTCATGCCGTGCACGTTCTGCAGGTAGAAGGTGACGAAGAACAGGCCGCCCATGAACGCGATGGCCATGAGCACCATCAGGACCACACCGGCCGACAGCGGCACGGAGCGGAACAGGCCCAGCGGGATGAGCGGTTCGGCGACCCGGGTCTCCCAGATCGCGAAGAGCACGAAGCAGAGCACCGCCGCACCGATGAACGTCCACGTCATGCCGTCGCCCCAGCCCCACGTCGGCGCCTTGATGAGGGCCCAGACGAGGCAGAACATCGCGCCGGACAGCAGGACGATG
Source organism: Streptomyces sp. HUAS MG91 (assembly GCF_040529335.1). Classification (GTDB taxonomy): domain Bacteria; phylum Actinomycetota; class Actinomycetes; order Streptomycetales; family Streptomycetaceae; genus Streptomyces; species Streptomyces tabacisoli. Next base: position 2,683,185 of record NZ_CP159534.1, read on the forward strand.
CCGGGGACGTCGAAGGAACGCGGCGCGTTCTCGGCGCGGTGGTCGAGCAGGATGACGAGCCCGAGGATCAGGGCGACGACGCCGACGGGAACGTTGATGAAGAAGACCGACTGCCAGCTGACGTGCTGGACGAGCAGGCCGCCGAGGATCGGACCGCCGGCGGTCGAGGCGCCGATCACCATGCCCCAGATGCCGATCGCCATGTTCAGCTTCTCGGCCGGGAACGTGGCGCGCAGCAGACCGAGCGCGGCGGGCATCAGCAGCGCGCCGAACAGACCCTGGAAGACGCGGAAGGTGATGACGAGCGCGATGCTGTCGGACAGACCGATGGCTCCGGAGGCGGCGGCGAAGCCGACCACGCCTATGAGGAAGGTCTGCCGATGGCCGAACCGGTCGCCGAGCTTGCCCGCGGTGATCAGTGTGACCGCGAGGGCGAGGAAGTAGCCGTTGGTGATCCACTGGACGTCGGCGAAGCTCGCGCCGAGGTCCTTCTGAATGGCCGGGTTGGCGATGGCGACGATGGTGCCGTCGAGGGCGACCATCATCACGCCGATCGCGACAGAGAAGAGAGTCAACCAGGGATGGCCGCGAAGTCCCTTGGCGGATGCCGGGGCGGGGTCGGGCTCCGGAACCCGGTCCGCCTTGTCGACAGTGATCTGACTAGTCATACGTTCGAGGCTAGTGACAGCTCCTGACAGTTGACAAAGCATTTCACCATTCGGTAACTGTCGCCTCGCTCACACTGTCGCCGCGCTGCGGCAACGGCTGGAAAGAGGAACATGGCCGCCCGACTCAACCTGCGTGAACTCAAGAAGCAGCGCACGCGAACAGCACTGCTGCGTGCAGCACTTGAGCTCTTCACGACGCAGGGCTTCGACCGGACCACGGTCGACGAGATCGTCGAGGCCTGCGAGGTGTCCCAGCGCACCTTCTTCCGCTACTTCGCGAACAAGGAAGAGGCCGCCTTCGCGGTGCAGGACATGGTGGAGAGCCGTTTCGTCGCCGCTCTGCGCGAACGCCCGGCGGAGGAGAGCCCGTTCGAGGCGCTGCGCCACACGGTTCTCGGCACCTGGGACGCGTTGAGCCGCTCCGTGGAGGAAGTCATTCCGGTCGAACTCCACATGCGTACGTATCAGTTGATCGAGTCGACACCCTCCCTGCTGGCCGTGCACCTGCGCCGCTCCATCGAGCTGGAGGAGGAGATCGCGCGCGTCATCGCCGAACGCGAGGGCTTGGACGTGGACAGCGATCCGCGCCCCCGCGTGGCCGTGGCCGCGTTCAGCGGTGTGATGCGGCTGGCCGGGCGCCTGTGGGGAGCCGGCGAGGACACCAGCATCGACGCCATCCGCGCGCTCACGGAGACATATCTCGATCATCTGACCCCGTCGATCGGCGAGCGCTGGCGGCGCGCTCGCGCGTGAACAGCGCATAAGTGATCAGACGTGACGCCGGTCGCGCTCCCGCGCACACCAGGCGCGTCGACCCCCTACACAGAGTGAGGGCTTGACCTCAACTACGTCCGCTTTTACCCAAATACACCCTCCAAAACGTGATGTGCCTCACCCGTGTAACGAGGCCCCTCGCGCTTCTCCTAGGGTGTTCCGCAGTGACTTCCTTCGACTCATCCCCCCAACTGAACGTCTGGCGCGCACTGCTTGCGCTGGCCGTCGTGTTCGTCATGCTGGCGACCACCGGCTGGACCGCGGTGCGTCACCAGCGGGGCGTCGACACGCCGCTCCAATCCGCTCTCAACGCCTGGGACCACGGTCGGATAAACGGGCACGCGCTGCCCTCGCACGACGACTCCCCCACCCGTCTCGGGCACTTCTTCGCCTCGCTGACCCCCCACCAGCGCGGCCGCCTCGCCATCCGCTACCCGCTCGCGGTCGGCAACATGAACGGCGCTCCTGTAACGCTGCGTTATCGGGCGAACCGCATCGCGCTCGACCAGGAGCGCGAGGTCGAGCAAGAGCGCATGCACGACCAGCGGCTCTCCTCCGCCGGTCATTCCGACGCGCAGCAAAGGATGCGGCGCTTCGCGCTCCTGGCCGACCCCGATCGCAAGATCCTCGCGTTCGACCCCATGGGCAGCGGCCGGGTGGCCGAGGTGTTCGGCGACCTCGACCGGGCCCAGCGTGTCTCGGTCGTGGTGCCCGGTGTCGACACGAATGTGCTGACCTTCCAGCGGACGTTCCGCCAGTACTCCGCTCCGGTGGGCATGGCTCGCTCCCTGTACGCCGCCGAGCGCGAGAAGAGCCCGCGCACCCGCACCGCGGTGATCGCGTGGGCCGACTACACGGCCCCCGCCGGTCTGGGGGTGGACGCCGCCACGGCGATGCGCGCCGACGACGGCGCGGTCCGGCTCAACGCCATGCTGCGCGGGCTGCCCGGCGGCTCGCCGGTCGCCCTGTACTGCCACAGCTACGGCTCCGTGGTCTGCGGTGTCGCGGCGCACGGCCTGCCGTCGCGGGTGAGTGACATCGCGGTGGCCGGCAGTCCCGGGATGCGGACCCAGAGCGCAGCGGGCCTGCACACCCACGCGCGCGTGTGGGCCATGCGCGACAAGGACGACTGGATCCAGGACGTGCCCTACATGGAGCTGGGCGGCCTCGGGCACGGCGCCGACCCCGTCTCCTCGGACTTCGGGGCCCGGGTGGTCTCCGCGGGAGACGCCAAGGGCCACGCCGGTTACTTCGAGCCCGGCACCGAAAGCCTCAGGAACTTCGCCGAGATCGGAACTGGCTCGTACCGATCGGTGCTCTGCGCCGACTCGGACCAGGACTGCCGGAAGGGATTTTCCGGCGACGTCTCGGCCTGACGCGCGTAGAGAACGGCGAAACAGTGGTCCGACGCAACAGGCGACGGAGGCGGGCATGCCGCATACGATGAGCCGCATGGGTGACGTACTGGCCGGATTTCATGCCGCCTGGGAGTTCGAGTCCGACTCCGTGCTCATCCGCTTCGAACGGGGGATCCGCACGCCGAAGCTCCTTCAGGCGCTCGGTGAGCGCCGCATCCCTCTGGAAGCGGTCGCGGCGGTGACCCTGACCCCCGGAAAACGCGGGACCGTAGTACTGCAAGCCGTCCCGAGACCGGGCGCCGATCCGCTGATGGACGTCGCCGCCGGGCAGCTGAAGGAGAGCTGCGATCCCTATCGGCTCGTGCTGCCGGCCGAGCGGGAAACGCTCGCGGAGTACTACGCGGACGAGCTGCGCGGGCAGCTCGTCGCCGAGGAGGACGTGCGCAGCGACGGCTTTCTGGTGGCGCCTCCCGAGGCTCCGCTCCAGTTCAAGGCCTACGACGGCAAGGCCTCCTTCGACGGCTCGTCGGTCTCCTTCCGCTGGTTCTGGACGGGGGCGTCGTCCGCGAAGTGGAAGGCGGGCGACAAGACCTTCCCGGTCGGCGATCTGAGTGGCGTCGAATGGCGCTCGCCCGAACTGTTCGAGGGGCACCTGCGGCTCCTGCACCGTGACACCGCCGGGGATCAGCCGGGGCAGGCCGACCAGGATCCGGCGGCGGTCGTCTTCGGGCTCGGCTACGGGCCGGTCCACGAGTCGCTGCCGTTCGCCGCGTCCGTGCTCGCGGCCGTGCGCGCCTCCGGCTCGGTCCCGGCCGTTCCCGGGCAACCCGCCGCCCGCTCGACGGTGCCCGCGCGCCGGGATCCGGCGGACATCGCCGACCGGATACGGCACCTCGGTGAGCTGCACCAGGCGGGTCTGGTCACGGACGCGGAGTTCACGACGAAGAAGGCCGAGCTGCTCGCCGAGCTGTGACGACTGGTCCACGGGTTGTCGGTGATACCTGGGTAGGGGGTGCGGTGAGCACCTCGGTATGACGTCACGCGGCAACGCCGTTGCCTACCCTGAACGGGTCATGAGCACTGCACCGGACTCCCCCGACCAGAGCACCCGCCCGCCGGACGACGATCCGGACCGGCCGGGTCCCGGGCGTGCGGCCGATGGGTGGCGGCGCCGCCTGCGCGACGCGGGCGGCCGGTTGACGTCGTTCGGAGCGAGGCTCGCCTCCGCCGTCGACGGCGACCGGACGGAGCCGCTGTTGGCTCACGCGCCCCAGCGCTGGGTGCGCATGCTGCCGTATCTGATCATGCTCGGTTTCGTCGCTGTCCTGATCCCGGTCACCACCCAGGTGCTGTCGAACGACTACGGGGTGAGCGGCGGGCTCGCCGGCGCGATCGCGGTGGCCCAGGCGGCGCCGCTGCTGCTCGCGGTCACCCGGCCCCTGACCGCCTGGTACATCATGATCGTCGCGGATGTGCTGGGGTCGATCCCGCTGCTCCAGGGGGACGCGCACCATCCGTCGCCCTGGACTCCCATGGTCGTCGTGGGGTACCTCGCGCTGTGCGTCGCCCTGGCCCTGCGGCAGAGCCGCCGCGCTCTCATCGGGATCTGGCTGGTCACCGTCGGCGCCAGCATCGTGGTCGGGCTCTTCCGGGACAGCACCAGCCAGGACACCGGAGTGCTGCTCATCGTCCTGAGCGGCGGGGTCCTGCTGCTCGGCGCCCTGATGCGCGAGCGCGGCGAGGCCCAGCGCAGACTCGTCGAGCAGGAGACGATCAGCGAGGCCGAGCGGACCCGCCGCACCCTGCTGGAGGAGCGGGCGAGGATCGCGCGGGAGCTGCACGACGTCGTCGCCCATCACATGTCGGTGATCACCGTGCAGGCGGACTCCGCGCCCTACCGCCTGCAAGGGCTGAGCGGAGAGGTGCGCAAGGAGTTTGCCTCGATCGCCGCCGGCGCCCGCGAGTCGCTGACCGAGATGCGACGCCTGCTGGCGGTACTGCGCAGCGAGGAGGCGCAAGGAGACCTGACGCCCCAGCCCGGCCTCGCGCAGCTGCGGCAGCTGGTGGAGGCGACAATACGCGGCGGTGTGCCGACCGAGCTGTCGTACCCCGAGCTGACCCTGGTGCGTGAACTGGCCGAGGTGTCACCGGCGGTGGACCTCTCCGCCTACCGCATCGTGCAGGAGGCGTTGGCGAACGTGGTGCGGCACGCGCCCGGTGCGCGGGCACAGATCTCGATCGGGCTCGATGCCGACGCGCTGCTGGTGCTGGTGGTCAACGGACCTGCTCTGAAGCCGGTGGCTCCGCTCGAATCGAGCGGTACGGGACACGGGCTGGTGGGCATGGGCGAGCGCGTACGGTTGGTCGGCGGCACGTTGGACGTGGGCCCGCTGCCCGACGGAGGCTTCCGCGTCGCGGCGCGGCTCCCGCTGGCCGTGCCCGACTCCCCGACGGTGTAAAGGAATTCGGCCCGCATGACCATCCGCGTGATCATCGTCGACGACCAGTCCATGGTGCGAGCGGGCTTCGCCGCCCTGCTGTCGGCGCAGAGCGACATCGACGTCGTCGGTGAGGCCCCCGACGGCCGGCAGGGTGTCGAGGTATGTCGCTCCACCCACCCCGACGTGGTCCTCATGGACGTCCGGATGCCGGAGATGGACGGGCTCGCCGCGACGCGGGAGCTGCTGGACCCGCCGCCCGGCGTGGTGCACCGGCCCAAGGTGCTGATGCTCACGACGTTCGACGTGGACGACTACGTCTATGCGGCGTTGCAGGCGGGTGCCTCCGGCTTTCTGCTGAAGGACGCGCCGCCCGCCGACCTGATCGGGGCGGTGCGTGTGGTGGCGGCGGGCGAGGCGCTGCTCGCTCCGACCGTCACCAAGCGGCTCATCGAGGACTTCACGAGGACCAGGCCCGTGCGCAGGGATCGCTCGCCGCGGCTCAAGTCCCTGACGCCACGCGAGCTCGAGGTCCTTGAGCTGATCGCGCGCGGCCTGTCCAATCAGGAGATCGCCCAGAAGCTGGTGCTGGCGGAGCAGACCGTGAAGACCCACATCGGGCGCGTGCTGGCCAAGTTGGGGCTGCGCGACCGGGCCCAGGCCGTGATCTTCGCCTACGAGTCGGGGCTCGTCACACCCGGGGAGCAGTAACCCCCTACCCGGGTAGCACCCCTCGATCGGGTGAGGTCCCGGTCCGGGCTCGATCCGCGCCCATCAACTCTCCGGGTATCACCGCGTCCTGGGTGCTGAGCGGCGCGCTCATCCGTCACCCCCTACTGCGGTACCCCTCACGGATACCCAGGTATCACCCGCAAGTTGGCTCCGTGGTGTGACGTGCCGCGCCCGGCCGAATCCATACCTTCCTCTCGTCAAGCCGACGAACGAGGGGGAGACGGACGATGGTCCTCAGCTCATGGAAGCGCCGCGGCCGGCGCACGCTGGTCGCCGCCGCACTCACGACGACCGTGATCGCCGGTACCGCGGGGTGGGCGTCCGCGCACGAGCAGCGTCCGCTGACCGGGCCGCCCCCGGGCACCGCGTCCTGGCGCGCCGACCACACGCTGCACGTCACGCTGCCCGATCCGGCAACCGTGAAGCCGGCTCAAGTCGCCGCCTTCTTCGGCAGGTTGAGCAAGGCTGAGCAGCACGAATTGGTCGCTCGGCACGCCTCGGTCGTCGGCAATCTGGACGGCGCGCCGATCGCCCTGCGATACGAGGCGAACGCCCGGGCGCTGCGGGCCGAGCGGACCCGGGCCCTCGGTGTCGCGGAGGACACGTCGCGCACGGAGGCCGAGCGGACGAGCGCCCGTGCCCGCGCGGAGCGCTGCGCCGAACTGCTCGCGCCGGGGCGCCGGATCCTCGCGTTCGACCCTCGCGGTCGGGGCCAGGTCGCGGAGGTCTACGGCGACCTGGCCGCGGCTCGGCAGGTGTCGGTGATCGTGCCCGGCTCGGACATCGATCTGGACTCGTTCGACCGGGCCAGAGACCCGTACGGGACTCCCGCCGGGATGGCTCGGGCGCTCTACCGGGCGGCGGACGCGCGGACCGCGGAGGTGGCGTGGGTCGGCTACACCACGCCGGTGGGGCTGGGACCCGACGCCGCCACGGGACGGCTCGCCGAGGCCGGAGCGCCACGGCTGACGCGTTTCGCGCAGGGCCTCACCGCCGTCGGCGCACCGGCGCCGGCCGTGTTCTGCCACAGCTACGGCTCGGTGGTGTGCGGGCTCGCCGCATCGCGGCTTCCCGCGTCGGACCTGGTGGTGTTCGCCTCGCCGGGGATGCGCGCGGAGAGCGTGGCCGATCTGCACACGAGAGCACGGGTGTGGGCGGCGCGCGACGACAGCGACTGGATCGCCAAGGTGCCGAACGTCGAACTGTTCGGGCTCGGGCACGGCGCGGACCCGACCTCCGCCTCGTTCGGAGCCCGGCGCATTCCCGCCGAGAAGGCCGAGGGCCACACCGGCTACTTCGCGCCCGGCACCGACTCCCTGCGGGCCTTCACCGACATCGCCACCGGAGACACCGGAGACGCCAGAGACGCTGGAGACACAGGAGATTCATCATGACGCTCACCTCGCTGCGGAGGTCCGTGTCCCGGACGGTCGCCTCGATCGACGCCAGGACTCCGGCCCACCGCGACCGGGCGGTGGACGGACTGCGGGCCCTCGCGCTGCTCGCCGTCCCGGTCGGCCATTGGCTCCTCGGGGGCTTCACTCTCGACTCCCGAGGCGCGCTGCACAATGCCAGCCCGCTGACCGACTTCGGCTTCTTCGCCCCATTGAGCTGGGTGCTCCAGATGCTCGGCATCTTCTTCCTGGTCGGGGGCTACGCATCGGCACTCTCCTTTCGGCGGGCGCGAGAGCGCGGCACGTCGCAGGCCGAGTGGCTGCGCGGCAGACTCGCGCGGCTGGGGCGGCCGGTACTGGGGGTGACGGCGATCTGGGCGGCGTTGATCCCGGTGCTGCATGCGTTCGGGGTGCCCTGGCAGACGCTGCGCACCGGTTCCACGTTGGTGATACAGCCGCTGTGGTTCGTGGGGGTCTATGCGGTGATCACCGCGCTCACGCCCTGGTGCGTGCGGGCCGCGCGGCGGTTCGGGGCATGGTCGGCGGCGCCGCTGCTCGGCTCGGTCGCTCTCGTCGACTTCCTGCGGTACGGGCCCGCGGCGTCGGCCGTGCCGTCCTGGCTGAGCCTGCTGAATCTGCTCCCCGGATGGCTGTTCGCCTATCAACTGGGCGTCAGCTGGGGCGAGAAGAGACTCGGGCGGCGCGGTGCGTGGTTCCTGTTGGCCGGCGGAACAGCCCTGTTCGCGCTGCTGCTCCTCGCCTTCCACTACCCGGCGTCGATGGTCGGCGTCCCGGGCGAGGCGCGGACGAACTCGCATCCGCCGTCCCTTCTGGTGCTGGCCCTGGGGGCCGCGCAGAGCGGCGCCGCGATCCTGCTGCGGGACCGCATCGGCAGCCTGCTCCGGCGGCCCGCGCTGTGGGCGCCGGTCGTGGTGATCAATCTGTCGGCGATGACGATCCTGTGCTGGCATCAGACGGCGATGCTCACCGTGGCAGTCCCGTCGGCGTCGTTCGCCGGCGCGGTACCGGGGCTCACCACGCCGCCCGACACGCTGGGCTGGATAGCGGCCCGTCTGGCATGGCTGCCGCTGTTCGCGGCGGTACTGGCGCTGACCGGACGTTATGCGCGGGGCTTCGAGTCGCCGTGGAAGCGGGCACGCGGAGGGCGCCGGGCGCTGGCCGGGGCGCTGGCCGCGGGGTTCGCGGTGTTCGCACTGGGGCTGGCATGAGGGGCCCGACGCTCACCGGGCCCACGCCGCCGCGCCTTCATCGCCCGCCTCCCCGCCTCCGTCCCCGCGTATCCAACTCCAACCCTGTCCCGCCGCCCCCGTCCCTCCGTCCCCCGTATCCAACTCCGACCCCGTCCCTCCGCTCCCGGACCTCCGCCTAGGCGCTCTGCGGCTGTTGGGCCGAGCCGGCGCCCGCGTAGAAAGTGATCTTGTGGTCGAGCACGGCCAGCGTGTCCTGGAGTTCGGCCATGCGGTGCAGGACGTCGCGGCGGGTCGATTCGAGGAGTTCTCTGCGCTCGTCGAAGGTGTGGTCGCCGAGGCGTACGAGTTCGGCGTAGCGGACCATGTCGGCGACCGGCATGCCGGTGAGCCGGAGCTTGTTGACGAAGGCGAGCCAGTCCAGGTCGTGGTTGCCGTAGCGGCGCTGGCCGGTGTGCGAGCGGTCGATGTCGGGCATGAGGCCGATCCGCTCGTACCAGCGCAGGGTGTGCGCGGTCAGTCCGGTGATGGCCGAGACCTCGCTGATGGTGTAGCGGTCCTGACCGTTCGGACGCGGATGCGCTTCGGGGGCCGCCCGGCAGGCGTCGACCCCGGCCTGGGTGGGTGCGGGCGTGGTCTCCATCACCGTCATGGGTCCCACGCTAGAACCTTCGAGTGCACTCCAGGCAAGCAGATCGGGGAGAAATTCGCAGGACAGCGGGACGGCGCCGTCGCTACCGTTTCGATCATGACGTCTGCCCGCCGCGCGCTCCCCGAGGATGCCGAGGAACTGGTCCGTCTGCGCAAGATCATGCTCGACTCGATGAGACCCAGCGACGACGTGGCGTGGCAGCGGCCGGCGCTGGAGGCGTTGCGGGGCCAGTTGGCCGATGACGAGGGCGAGTTGACGGCGTTCGTCGTCGACGATCCGGGCGGCTCGGGGCGGCTCGCCGCGTGTGCGGCCGGGATGACCCAGCGCGGCCTGGGCGGTCCGGGCAACCCGTCCGGGGTCTCCGCGCACCTCTTCAATGTGTGCACCGACCCGGACCACCGGCGGCGGGGCTACTCGCGGACCTGTGTGGAAGCGCTGCTGGCCTGGTACAAGGAGCGTGATGTGCGCCGGGTCGAGCTGCTGGCGACGGCGGACGGTGAGCCGCTGTACAGCTCCCTCGGCTTCGCCCGCACTCCGGCGCCCGCGATGCGGCTGACGCTCTGATTTAGGCTCGGAGGCATGCAGAGCCTCGCGTTGATCGAGAACTGGCCGGTCCCGACCGCCGCCGCAGCCGTCGTCCGTGCGGACGGCACCGTACTGGGGACGCACGGGCCGACGGCCCACCGTTTTCCGCTGGCCTCGGTCACCAAACCGTTGGCGGCCTATGCGGCGCTCGTCGCGTACGAGGAGGGGGCGATCGAGCTCGACGAGCCGGCCGGGCCCGAGGGCTCGACGGTGCGGCACCTGCTGGCGCACACCAGTGGGCTGGCCTTCGACGAGCACAGGACGACGTCGGAGCCGGGAGTGCGGCGGCTGTACTCGAACGCCGGGTTCGAGGTGCTCGGGGATCACATCGCGAAGGCGACGGACATCCCGTTCGCCGAGTACGCGCGGCAGGCCGTGCTGGAACCGCTGGGGATGACCTCGACCACGCTGGACGGTTCGCCCGCCAAGGACGGGGTGTCGACGGTGGACGATCTGGTGCGGTTCGCCGCGGAGGTGCAGGCGCCGAGGCTGCTGGACCCGCGCACCGTGGCCGAGGCGATGACGGTGCAGTACCCGGGGACGAAGGGCGTGCTGCCGGGGTACGGGCATCAGAATCCGAACGACTGGGGGCTCGGCTTCGAGATCCGGGACCACAAGTCGCCGCACTGGACGGGGAGTTCGTCGTCACCGCGGACGTTCGGGCACTTCGGGCAGTCGGGGACGTTCCTGTGGGTGGACCCGGATGCGGGGGCGGCCTGTGTGGCGCTGACGGACCGGGCGTTCGGGCCGTGGGCGGCCGAGGTGTGGCCGCGGTTCACCGACGCGGTGCGCGCGGAGCTCTGACAGACGGCTCGGGGGTCGCGGAGGTCAGCTCATCTCCCAGATCAGCAGCTGGCTGTCCGCCGAGGCCAGGAGCTCCAGGCCGGTTCCGTCGGTGATGCGGGCCGCGTCGCCCGGGGCGAGTTCGGTCTCGCCGAGCCGGATGGCGCCCTGGACCACGTGCAGGTAGACGTGCGGCGCGGTGGGCAGTTCGGCGCGTTCGCCAGAGGCCAGGCGCCGTACGTGGAGCATGGCGCCGGCCTCGGGGATGTCGTACGGGGTGGAGTCGGCGATGCCGTGCACCACCTCGTAGGCGGGCTCGCCGCCGGGGTCGCGGGGGGCCAGCCACATCTGGAGGAAGGTCAGGGGCTCGGTTCCGTCGTTGCGTTCGACGTGGCGGACGCCGCCGCCGGAGCTGAGCCGCTGGACGTCGCCGGGGCGCACGATCGAGACCTTGCCGGTGCTGTCCCGGTGGGTGAGTTCGCCGGTGACCACCCAGGTGACGATCTCGGTGTGGCTGTGGGGGTGTTCGTCGAAGCCGGCGCCGGGGGCCAGACGTTCCTCGTTGCAGGCGAGGATCGCGCCGAAGCGCAGGTTGTCCGGGTCGTAGTGCGGGCCGAAGGAGAACGCGTGGCGGGAGATGATCCCGGCCCCGGGCTCGCCTCCCGCGTAACGGTCGCCTGAGCGACGTACATCAATCACGTACTCCACGGTAGCCGTCCTTTCCCGGCCTCGGTCCCGCCCGGGTCGGACCCTCCACTCCGCTCAGCCGTTCCGATAAGGCAGTCTTGTCCCCGTGCCCCAATCGGAATCAGCGCAGCCCTCAGCGAACGACCCCGCGGACCGCCGCCCGGACGTCCACGCGGTCCCTCATCCGCACTCGGCGACCCTGAAGCGCCTGGAGAAGTCGTCCGGGGCGCTGGCCGCGCAGGCCATCACGCGCATGGACGAGACGCTGCCCTGGTACCGGGCCATGCCGCCGGAGAACCGGTCGTGGATCGGGCTCGTGGCGCAGGCCGGTATCGCCGCGTTCACCGAGTGGTTCCGGCACCCCGACGCCCCGCAGGCGATCTCGACCGATGTGTTCGGCACCGCGCCGCGGGAGCTGACGCGGGCCATCACGCTGCGCCAGACCGTGGAGATGGTGCGCACCACCATCGAGGTCATGGAGTCGGCCATCGACGAGGTGGCCGCGCCCGGCGACGAGAGCGTGCTGCGGGAGGCGCTGCTCGTGTACGCGCGGGAGATCGCCTTCGCGACCGCCCAGGTGTACGCGCAGGCGGCCGAGGCGCGGGGCGCCTGGGACGCGCGCCTCGAATCGCTCGTCGTGAACGCCGTGCTGTCCGGAGAGGCCGACGAGGGCGCCGTCAGCCGCGCCGCGGCCCTCGGCTGGAACTCTCCCGAGCATGTCTGCGTCGTGCTCGGCACCGCCCCCGACGGGGACAGCGAGCTGACCGTCGAGGCGATCCGGCGGGCCTCCCGGCACGCCAAGCTCCAGGTGCTCACCGGCGTGCTCGGGGACCGGCTCGTGGTCATCGCGGGCGGCAGCGACAATCCGCTGGCGGTGGCGAAGTCACTGATCGGGCCGTTCGCGGCCGGGCCCGTGGTCGCCGGTCCCGTCGTCCCCGACCTGCTCGCCGCCACCCGGTCCGCGCAGGCCGCCGCCGCCGGGCTCAAGGCGTGCGGCGCCTGGCAGGACGCGCCGCGCCCGGTCCTCGCGGACGATCTGCTGCCCGAGCGCGCGATCGCGGGCGACCCGTCCGCCCGCGAGCAGTTGGTGGAGGAGATCTACAGACCGCTGGAGGAGGCGGGCTCGGCCCTGCTGGAGACACTCAGTGTCTATCTGGAGCAGGCGAGCAGCCTGGAGGGCGCCGCGCGGATGCTCTTCGTCCACCCGAACACCGTCCGCTACCGGCTCCGACGTGTGACCGACGTCACCGGATGGTCGCCGTCGGACGTACGCTCGGCATTCACCCTGCGCATCGCGCTCATCCTGGGGCGTCTGGCCGACGGGGATCACCAGTCGTAGGCTTTTGTCGGGGGCCTACAATTCCGTCTTCGGTTCTTCGTCCCTGTCCCCACGGGCGGCCCGCACCGTCCACAAGAGAGAGTGTGAGAGTGCTCGTACTCGTCGCTCCCGGCCAAGGCGCTCAGACGCCCGGCTTCCTGACTCCCTGGCTCGACCTCCCCGGTGCCGCCGACCGCGTCGCCGCGTGGTCCGACGCCATCGGACTCGACCTGGCCCACTACGGCACCCAGGCCGACGCCGACGCGATCCGCGACACCGCCGTGGCCCAGCCGCTGCTCGTCGCGGCCGGCCTGCTGTCCGCCTCCGCGCTCGGCGACGTCACGCCGGGCGCCGTCGCGGGGCACAGCGTCGGCGAGATCACCGCGGCCGCGTTCGCCGGTGTGCTCGACGACGACGCCGCGCTGCGGCTCGTGCGCACGCGCGGCCTCGCGATGGCCGAGGCCGCCGCGATCACCGAGACCGGCATGTCGGCGCTGCTCGGCGGCTCCCCCGAGGTCACGGTCCCGCACCTGGAGAAGCTGGGCCTGACCCCGGCGAACGTCAACGGCGCGGGCCAGATCGTGGCCGCCGGCACCCTCGAGGAGCTGGCCGCGCTGGACGCCGACAAGCCCGAGGGCGTGCGCCGCGTGGTGCCGCTGAAGGTGGCCGGCGCGTTCCACACCCGCCACATGGCCCCGGCCGTGGCCACGCTGGAGAAGGCCGCCGAGGAGCTGTCCCCGGCCGACCCCACGGTCACGTACGTCTCGAACAAGGACGGCAAGACCGTCGCCACCGGCGCCGAGGTGGTCTCCCGCCTGGTCGGCCAGGTCGCGAACCCGGTCCGCTGGGACCTGTGCATGGAGACGTTCCAGGCGCTCGGCGTCACCGCGCTGATCGAGGTGTGCCCCGGCGGCACCCTCACCGGCATCGCCAAGCGCGCGCTGCCCGGCGTCAAGACCCTCGCCCTGAAGACCCCCGACGACCTCGACGCGGCCCGCGCCCTGATCGCCGAAGCCACCGAAGCAACGGCCTGAGAAGGAGATCCGAGCAGCATGTCGAAGATCAAGCCCAGTAAGGGCGCCCCGTACGCGCGCATCCTCGGTGTCGGTGGCTACCGGCCGACGCGGGTCGTGCCGAACGAGGTGATCCTCGAGAAGATCGACTCCTCGGACGAGTGGATCCGCTCGCGCTCCGGCATCTCCACCCGCCACTGGGCCGGTGACGAGGAGACCGTGGCGATGATGTCCATCGAGGCGTCCGGCAAGGCCATCGCCGACGCGGGCATCGGGCCGGAGCAGATCGGCGCCGTCGTCGTGTCGACCGTCTCGCACTTTGCGCAGACCCCGGCGATCGCCACCGAGATCGCGGACAAGCTGGGCACGCAGAAGGCCGCCGCGTTCGACATCTCCGCCGGCTGCGCGGGCTTCGGCTATGGCCTGACCCTCGCCAAGGGCATGATCGTCGAGGGCAGCGCCGAGTACGTGCTCGTCATCGGCGTGGAGCGGCTCTCCGACCTGACCGACCTGGAGGACCGCGCGACGGCCTTCCTGTTCGGCGACGGCGCCGGTGCCGTGGTCGTCGGCCCGTCCCAGGAGCCCGCGATCGGCCCGACCGTGTGGGGCTCCGAGGGCGACAAGGCCGGCACCATCAAGCAGACCGTCTCGTGGGACAAGTTCGCCATCGGCGACGTCTCGCAGCTGCCCCTGGACTCCGAGGGCAACGTCAAGTTCCCTGCGATCACGCAGGAGGGCCAGGCGGTGTTCCGCTGGGCCGTGTTCGAGATGGCGAAGGTCGCCCAGCAGGCGCTGGACGCGGCCGGAATCAGCCCGGACGACCTGGATGTCTTCATTCCCCACCAGGCCAACGAGCGGATCATCGACTCGATGGTGAAGACTCTCAAACTGCCGGAGCACGTCACGGTCGCGCGCGACGTACGCACCACCGGCAACACCTCGGCCGCCTCGATCCCGCTCGCGATGGAGCGGCTCCTGGCGACCGGTGAAGCGAAGAGCGGCGACACCGCGCTCGTCATCGGCTTCGGGGCGGGTCTCGTTTACGCCGCCACGGTCGTTACCCTCCCCTAGGCATCACGTGCGGATCACCCGATCCGTACGGATACCGCCACACCTCTGGAAACACACCGAAGGAGCGCCACAATGGCCGCCACCGAGAAGGAGATCGTCGACGGTCTCGCGGAGATCGTGAACGAGATCGCCGGCATCCCCACCGAGGACGTCCAGCTGGACAAGTCCTTCACCGACGACCTGGACGTCGACTCGCTGTCCATGGTCGAGGTCGTCGTCGCCGCCGAAGAGCGCTTCGACGTCAAGATCCCCGACGACGACGTCAAGAACCTGAAGACCGTCGGCGACGCCACGAAGTACATCCTCGACCACCAGGCCTGAGCCACAAGCTCGACCTGACAGGTCAGTCGCTCCGCCACCCGGCGGTGGCGCCGCTGAATCCCTCGCATCCGTTGGAGAAAGAATCCCTGTGAGCCCGACCAATCGCACCGTGGTCGTCACCGGTATCGGCGCAACCACACCGCTGGGTGGCGACGCGACATCCACCTGGGAGGGCCTGATCGCCGGACGTTCCGGCGTCAAGCCCCTCGACCAGGAGTGGGCCGCCGAGCAGGCGGTCCGTATCGCGGCGCCGGCCGCCGTGGATCCGGGTGAGGTCATTCCTCGCCCGCAGGCCCGCAAGCTGGACCGCTCCGCGCAGTTCGCTCTGATCGCCGCCAAGGAGGCGTGGGCCGACGCCGGCTTCACCGCCAAGGCCGGCGAGGACGAGAGTGTCGACCCCGACCGGCTCGGCGCCGTCATCGCGTCCGGCATCGGCGGTGTCACCACGCTGCTCGACCAGTACGACGTGCTGAAGGAGAAGGGCGTCCGCCGCGTCTCCCCGCACACCGTCCCGATGCTGATGCCCAACGGCCCCTCGGCCAACGTGGGCCTGCTCGTGGGCGCCCGCGCCGGTGTGCACACGCCGGTCTCCGCCTGCGCGTCGGGTGCCGAGGCCATCGGCTACGGCATCGAGATGATCCGCACCGGCCGCGCCGACGTCGTCATCTGCGGTGGCACCGAGGCGGCCATCCACCCGCTGCCCATCGCCGCGTTCGGCAACATGATGGCGATGTCCAAGAACAACGACGACCCGCAGGGTGCCTCGCGCCCCTACGACGTCGCCCGTGACGGCTTCGTCCTCGGTGAGGGCGCGGGCGTCATCGTCCTGGAGTCCGCCGAGCACGCCGCCGCGCGCGGCGCCCGCGTCTACGCGGAGGCGGTCGGCCAGGGCATCTCCGCCGACAGCCACGACATCGTGCAGCCGGAGCCGGAGGGCCGCGGTATCGCGCACGCCCTGCAGAACCTGCTGGAGAACACCGATCTGGACCCGGCCGAGATCGTGCACGTGAACGCGCACGCGACGTCGACGCCCGCCGGTGACGTGGCCGAGCTGAAGGCGCTGCGCAAGGTCTTCGGCGACGACGCCGACCACTTCGCGGTGTCCGCCACCAAGTCCATGACCGGGCATCTGCTCGGTGGTGCCGGTGGTGTCGAGACCGTGGCGTCGGTGCTGGCGCTGTACAACCGGCTGGCTCCGCCGACCATCAACGTGGAGAACCTCGACCCCGAGGCCGAGGCTGCCGCCGACATCGTGCGCGGTGAGGCGCGGAAGCTGCCGGTGGACGGGCGGATCGCCGCGCTGAACGACTCGTTCGGGTTCGGTGGGCACAACGTGGTGCTGGCATTCCGGTCGGTCTGACGTTCTGCCGCTCCGCTGAACTGGAAGTGGGCCCGCCCCGGGTTTCCGGGGCGGGCCCACTTTTTTGCGCCTCAGCGGGTGGCGGGGGATGTCGTCTCGCGGGCGCGGGCCGTCTGTGGCTGGTCGCGCCCACGCGGCGGAGCCGCAGATCGAAAAAGCCCCGCGCCCCTTACGGGGCTACACCACCTGGTGGAGCCAGCGGACCGGGGCGCCCTCGCCCGCGTAGCGGAAAGGCTCCAGTTCGTCGTCCCAGGGCTTGCCGAGGAGGCGGGCGAGTTCTGACTCCAGGTGGGCCTCGCCGGCCTGTGAGCGGGCCAGAGCGGCGCGCAGACGGTCCTCGGGGACGAGGATGTCGCCGTGGATGCCGGTGACGGCGTGGAAGATGCCGAGTTCGGGAGTGGCGCTGTAGCGCTCCCCCTCGGCTGCCGCGCAGGGCTCGGCCGTCACCTCGAAGCGCAGCAGCTGCCAGCCGCGCAGCGCGGACGCCAGCTTGGCCGCGGTGCCGGCCTCGCCGCGCCAGGAGAACTCCGATCTCCAGGTGCCCGGCGCCGCGGGCTGCCGGATCCAGTCGAGGCTCACACGCACGCCGAGAACGCCCGCGACCGCCCATTCGACGTGCGGGCACAGCGCGCGCGGTGCGGAGTGCACGTACAGAACTCCACGTGTCGTCACCGGGACCTCCAGTGTGGGTCGAGGTTCGCCTTCCCCAGCGGCCTCGCGCCCGTGCCGAGCCTTCTTCCCTCACCGCCGGGACCGACTAGGTCCAGACAAAAAGGGACACATCTGACGTGTTGTAATTTAGCGGAACCGGTACAGCGGAGTCCCACCGGGTCGACCGGGGACCCCGTGGCGAGGCTATCGCGCAGCGGTGCAAGGAGTGTGACGTACTGTCGGTCCGGGGGCACGCAAACGCCGACCTTTCACCCGGCGGGACGCACCGGTCAGTCATGGAGGGCCACGGGATGCGAAAGCCACGTCATCGGTCGACCGCCGTTCGGGCGGTGATCACCACCGTGACGGCCGTCGCGCTGGGTGCCGTGGGCCTCACCGCTTGCGACGGCTCGGGGGGCAACTCCCCCGGTCCGGAGGGTTCCGTCTCCGCGACGAAGCCGTCGCCGAAGCCCACTCCGACGTGGGACACCAGCCCGCGTTCGGTCGCCGCCGTGGGCGATTCCATCACCCGGGGCTTCGACGCGTGCGGGGTGCTGTCCGACTGCCCCGAGGTGTCCTGGGCGACCGGCACGGACCAGGACGTCGACAGCCTCGCCGTACGGCTGCTCGGCAGGAGCGGCGCGGCGAAGCACAGTTGGAACCACGCGCGCACCGGGGCGCGGATGGCGGACCTGCCGGGGCAGATGGCGCGGGCCGCCGCCGAGCGGCCCGAGCTGGTGACGGTGATGGCCGGGGCCAATGACGCGTGCCGGAGCAGCGCCGACGCCATGACCCCGGTGGCCGCGTTCCGGTCCGACTTCACCGACGCGCTGCGGCAGTTGCGGCGGACCGTGCCCAAGGCGCAGGTGTACGTGATGAGCGTGCCGGATCTGAAGCGGCTGTGGTCGCAGGGCCGCCAGAATCCGCTGGGCAAGCAGGTGTGGAAGCTGGGCATCTGCTCGTCGATGCTGGCCGATCCGGACGCGGTGGACGCGGCGGCGACCGCCCGGCGCGAGGCGGTGCAGCAGCGCGTGGAGGAGTACAACAAGGTGCTCAAGGACGTGTGCGCCGAGGACAAGCGGTGCCGCTACGACGGCGGTGCCGTCTTCGGCTTCCGGTTCGGGGAGCGGCAGTTGAGCCACTGGGACTGGTTCCATCCCAGTGTGAACGGGCAGGCCCGGCTCGCGGAGATCGCGTATCGCGGAGTGACCGCCGAGAAGCCTCTCGGCTGAAGTTCCGGGGCGCGGGCGTAGGGTCTCGATCATGCGCAGTGAACTCTTCGGCACCCTGGCCGACGGCAGCGACGACAGCGGCCCGATCGACGTCCACCGATGGGTCCTGGAACGGGACGGGGTGCGGGTACGCGTCCTGACGTACGGGGGCATCGTGCAGTCGGTGGAGGTGCCCGACCGGGCGGGCGGTGTCGCCGACATCGTGCTCGGTTTCCCGGACCTCGCCGGGTATCTGGCGCACCCGGAGCCCTACTTGGGCGCGCTGGTCGGCCGGTACGCGAACCGGATCGCGGGCGGCCGGTTCACCCTCGACGGGCAGGAGTACCGGCTGGCGGCGAACAACGCGCCGAACGCGCTGCACGGCGGTGAGCGCGGCTTCGACAAGCGGGTGTGGGCGGCCGAGGCCGCCGGGGAGCACGGCGTACGACTCAGCCGGGTGTCGCCGGACGGCGAGGAGGGCTACCCGGGGCGCCTGGAGGTCTCGGTGACGTACGCGCTGGAGGCCGGTGGCGCGCTGCGGATCTCGTACGAGGCGGTCACCGACGCGCCGACGCTGGTGAACCTCACCAATCACACGTACTGGAATCTGGGCGGGGCAGGCGCGGGGAGCGCGGCCGGCGGGCACGAGGTGCGGATCGACGCCGGGCGGGTGAGCGTCGTCGACGACACCCTGATCCCGACCGGGGAGCTGCGGCCGGTGGACGGTACGCCGTTCGACCTGCGGGAGAGCCGGAAGGCCGGTCCCGGGTTCGACCACAACTACGTACTCGACAAGGGTGTCGGGGAGACGGCCGTGGAGGTCGCCGAGGTGTACGACCCGGCGTCCGGGCGGGTGCTGAGCGTGGCCACGACCGAGCCGGGGCTGCAGTTCTACACGGCCGATCACTTCGACCCGTCGCTGCCGTTCGCGCCCGGCGACGGGATCGCGCTGGAGACGCAGCACTTCCCGGACTCGCCGAACCGGCCGGAGTTCCCGTCCACCGTGCTGCGGCCGGGCGAGGTGTATCGGTCGGAGACGGTGTACGGGTTCGGGGCCCGCTAGGTCGTGGGAAGAGATGAGGGGCGGCGGGGTCAGGTGCCGCCGCCCCTGGTCGGTGGGATCGTCGTCAGGCGGCGATCGTCTCGTTCAGGCGGGCGTCGGTGAGCGAGCGGCCCGCCGTCACGACGTACGCGCCCTCGCGGTGGACCCAGGCGCCCGTGGTCTCGTCCCAGGTCTCGAAGGCGCGGCGCGGGAGTCCGATCACCGCTTCGACGGTTTCGCCGGGGCCCGCGGTGACCGTCGCGAACCCGGCCAGCCAGCGGGCGGGCCGGTCGGTGTCGGCCTGTGACGGCGCGGGCGCCAGATAGACCTGGACGACCTCGCGGCCGGTCCGCTCCCCCGTGTTGCGGACACGGACCGTGGCCGTGGTGCCGGAAGCGCCGGAAACGGCGGAAGTGCTGTCGATGTCCAGCGACTCGTAGCTCCAGTCGGTGTAGCCCAGGCCGTGGCCGAAGGGGTAGGCGGGGGTCGCGCCGGACCGGTCCCAGGCGCGGTAGCCGATGAACACGCCCTCGGTGTAGGCGAGTTCGCCGTCGGCCGGGGTGACTCCGGTGACGGGGGCGTCGGCGAGCGCGCCCCAGGTGGTGGGCAGCCGGCCGCCGGGCTCCTCGGCGCCGCCGAGCACGTCGGCGAGGGCGGCGCCGCCCTCCTGGCCGGGGAACCAGCTCAGCAGCACGGCCGCCACCTCGTCGCGCCACGGGAGTTCCACCGGGGAGCCGGAGTTGACGACCACGACCGTGTTCGGGTTGGCGGCGGCGACGGCGCGCACCAGGTCGTCCTGGCGGCCGGGCAGCCGCAGGTCGGTGCGGTCGAAGCCCTCCGACTCGACGCGCTCGGTGGTGGCGACCACGACGACGGCGGCCTCGGCGTCGCGCGCGGCCTCGACGGCCTCGGCGATCAGGGCGTCGGCGTCGCGGCGCGGGCCGAGGTGGACGAGGCTGAACAGCACCGCGGGCAGCGGCATCGCCCTGGACCTGTCGAGCGGGTGGAGCAGGGAGACCTCGACCGGGCGGCCCGCGGTGAGCGTGACCTTGCCGCGCTCCCGCGGGGCGCCGAAGATCGCCTCGAAGGGGTCCGACTCGGTGCCCATGGACTGGACACCGTCGTAGAGGACGGTGCCGTCGACGGTGAGGGTGAAGGCACCCAGGCCCCGGGTGCCGAAGGCGTGGTCGCCGCTCTCGCGCGGGGTGAAGGTGCCGGTGATCTCGATGCTGTGCAGGGCCTCGTGGGTGACACCGGCGGGCAGGTCGTCGCCGAGCCACTGGAGCTGTCCGCTGGGCAGAGTGCCCTCGCCGAGGACGGTGCCCTCGGCGTCGCGGCAGACCGCGCGCAGCTCGAACCCCTGGTCGGCGGGGGCGAGTTCGTCGCTCGGGTCGGCTCCGACGGCGTACGTGAGCGAGGGGAACGCGGCACCGAGGCCGTCGAGCGGGGAGGTGATGTGCGCGGGGAAGACGGTGGCGGAGCCGCCGCCGAGGACGCGGGCGTCGCGGGCGGCGGCACCGACGAGGGCGATCCGGGTGTCCGGGCGCAGCGGCAGGACTCCGGTGTTGCGGACGAGGACGAAGGCGCGGCGGGCGATCTCGCGGGCCAGCGCCTCGCCGTCGATCTCGGCCGGGGCCTCGGTGACGACGGGCTCGGCGCCGTCGAGGGCGCCGACGCGGGCGGCGAGGCGCAGGACGCGGCGGACGGCGTCGTCGATTTCGGACTCGTCGGCCTCCCCCGCGCGGACGGCGGCGGCGAGCGCCGGGCCGTAGACGGTCTGCGGGCCGGGCATGGCGACGTCGAGGCCGCCCTTGAGGGCGCCGGTGGTGGAGCGGGCGGCCAGCCAGTCGGAGACGTTGAACCCGTCGAAGCCCCATTCGCCGCGCAGGATCTCGTTCACGAGGTAGCGGTGTTCGGTCATCGTCGTGCCGTTGACCTGGTTGTAGGCGGTCATGATGCCCCACGGGTGGGCGTTGGCGACGATGGCCTCGAAGGGCGCCAGGTACAGCTCGCGCAGGGCGCGCTCGCCGACGAGGTTGTTCACGGTGAAGCGGTCGGTCTCCGCGTCGTTGGCGACGAAGTGCTTGACCGTGGTGCCGACGCCGCCGGACTGCACGCCCTGGACGTAGCCGGTGCCGATGGCGCCGGTCAGGTACGGGTCCTCGCTGTACGCCTCGAAGTGGCGGCCGCCGAGCGGTGAGCGGTGCAGGTTCACGGTCGGGGCGAGCAGGACGTGGACGCCCTTGCGGCGGGCCTCCTGGGCGAGCAGGGCGCCGGCCCGGCGGGCGAGCGCGGGGTCCCAGGTGGCGGCGAGCGCGGTCGGGGACGGCAGGGCGATCGACGGGTCGTCGGCGGTCCAGCGGGTGCCGCGGACGCCGATCGGGCCGTCGGACATCACCAGGGACTTCAGGCCGATCTCCGGGATCGGGGGCAGCGACCACATGTCCTGACCTGCGAGCAGCCGGGTCTTGCTGTCGAGGTCGAGCTTGCCGAGTGCGGCCTCCACGGCCGCCTCACGGGCCTGGTCCCGCTGGTCGCCGTCCGCGTGCTGCGCCATGCCGGCACCTCCTCGTCGAGGTTCATCAAGTCTGGGCACCTCCATCCTGCACCCGTTACCTGTAGAGCAGTAGGTTTTGTTATCTTCCCGTGACTTTTTCCGTCCGGGAGTGGCCGGTCATGTCGTACGGTGACGGCATGAGCGGCACCAGAAGCGCCCGGAGCGGGGAGCGGCGGGCGGAGATCCTCCGCGCCGCGCTCGAAGTGATCGCCGAGCGCGGGTACCGGGGCGCGAGCCTCGCGGCCGTCGCCGAGCGCGTCGGCCTGACCCAGCAGGGGCTGCTGCACCACTTCCCGACGAAGGAGGCGCTGCTCGTCGCCGTCCTGGAGGAGCGGGACCAGTGGGACGCGGTGCCGGACGGCCGGTGGCGGCTCGATCTGCTGGGCTCGCTGGTGGAGTACAACGCGATGCGGCCCGGCATCGTGCAGACCTTCTCGGCGCTGCTCGGGGAGTCGGTGACCGAGGGGCATCCGGCGCGGGCGTTCTTCACCGAGCGCTATGCCGGGGTGCGGCAGGCGATGGCGCACGTGCTGCGCGCGGAGTACGGGGACCGGCTGCCGGGCGGGCTCACGCCGGAGCGGGCGGCGCCGCTGCTGGTCGCGGTGATGGACGGGCTCCAGTACCAGTGGCTGCTGGACCCGGAGTCGGTGGACATGCCGGGGGCGTTCCGGGATTTCCTGGAACTGCTCGGCGCGGACGGGTAGTTACTGGTCCCAGGCCACCGCGAGGCCCTTGCTCACCACGCAGAGGGCGGCGAAGGCGACCGCCCAGACGTACGCGCCCATCAGCGCCAGGGCGGCGGCTCCCGCACCGAACCAGAGCACCTCGAAGACGACCCGGGCCGCGCCGCTCGTCTTGTACCTGGCTCTCGGGGAGCCGAGGAGGGCCCAGGCCGTGATCATCACGGCGAGGCCGATGAAGCCGAGGAGCAGGGACAACGCGGTCGGCACGTCGCGGGTGAAGCCGTAGGCGCCCACCGCGCCGAGGGCGATCAGCTCGATGACGAAGAGGACGGCCAGGTTGGCCGCCTTCACCAGGCCGCGCCCCGCGCGGACTCCCCGGCGCGGTCGTCGTCGGAGGCCGCCTGCGGCTCCGGCGGCGCCTCCAGGTCCCGCACCATCAGCGTCGCCCCCGCCACCGCGCCGGGCATCAGGAACACCGCCACGAAGGGGACCAGGAAGGCCACCGCGAGCGGCGCTCCGAAGCCCCACGCCAGACCCCTGCGGGACCTCAACAGGGCGAGGCGGTCGCGGAGTTGGACCTCGCGGCGCTGGAGGGCCACCGCCGTCAGCTCCTCCGTGAGGAAGAAGCCGGTGACGAAGAAGCCGATGACCGGGACGACGGTCTGGCCGACGAAGGGGAGGAAGCCGCACGCGAAGAGCAGGACGCCCCACAGGCCCGCGCGGACCAGGATGCGCAGGCTGTCGCGGGCGGAGATCCACAGGTCCCGCCAGAGCGGCAGGCCCGACTCGGGCACCGTGCCGTCGCCCTCGGACCGGTCGACCTCCTCGGAGAGGGACTCGTAGAAGGGCTGGCCGACCAGCAGGGTCACGGCCGTGAAGGTGAGGACCGCGAGCAGCAGACCCAGGGCGAACAGGACCACGGTCAGGAAGCCGCGGAACAGGCCCTGCCACGGGGACGACCAGTCGTCGGCGAAGGGCGTCGCCCAGGAGATGAAGTCGTCGCCCCAGACGGCCAGGCAGACCAGGGCCGCGACGTACAGCACGAGCGTGATCAGACCGGGCAGCAGGCCCCATCCGTACTGCTTGCCGTGCCGGGCAACCCAGCGCTGCCCCTTCATCAAGTAGCCGAAGCCCGCCCCGAGATCACGCATGGCGCAAACCTTACGGGACGGGCCACAGGCCGTGGACGGTCAGACCGAGAGCGTGACCGTGATGTTGCCGCGGGTCGCCTTGGAGTAGGGGCAGACCTGGTGGGCCTTCTCGACCAGGGACTCGGCGGTGGCCGCGTCCACGTTCGGGATGCTCGCGGCGATCTCGACGATCAGGCCGAAGCCGTCGTCGTTCTTGCCGATGCCGACCTTCGCGGTGACGGTCGAACCGGTGATGTCGGCGCCCTCCTGGCGGGCGACGACGGCGAGGGCGCCCTGGAAGCAGGCGCTGTAACCGGCGGCGAAGAGCTGCTCGGGGTTGGTGCCGTTGCCCGAACCGCCCTGCTCCTTGGGCGGGTTGACGACGACGTCCAGCTTGCCGTCGTCGGTGGAGACCCGGCCGTCGCGGCCGTTCTCGGCGGTGGCTACGGCGGTGTAGACGACGTCGGACTGCGTGATGGCCATGACCGGCTCCCTCGTTCGCGCGTTCACTGTTTTTCGTTAGGCGGAACGAGGTTACCGAATCATGGAACCACTGGAAGTGACCGGGGTCACTTGGGGCAGGTCAGAGCTTCACGACCATCTTTCCGGTGTTGTCGCCGCGCAGCTGGCCGAGGAAGGCCTCCAGGTTGTTCTCGATGCCCTCGACGAACGTCTCGCGGTACTTCAGCTCGCCGGAGCGGACCCAGGCGCCGACCTCCTGGACGAACTGCGGCTGGAGGTCGTAGTGGTCGCCGACGAGGAAGCCCTCGATGCGGCCGCGGGTCTGGATCAGCCGGGCGAGGTTGCGCGGGCCGGGGGCCGGCTCCGTGTTGTTGTAGACGGAGATGGCGCCGCAGATGGCGATGCGGCCGTCCCGGTTGAGGTTCTGGATGGCGGCCTCAAGGTGGTCGCCGCCCACGTTGTCGAAGTAGGTGTCGACGCCCTCGGGGGCGGCCTCCTTGAGCAGCGTGTGGACATCGCCCGACTTGTAGTTGAAGGCCGCGTCGAAGCCGTACTCCTCCAGGAGCAGCTTCACCTTCTCGTCCGAGCCCGCCGAGCCGATGACCCGCGAGGCGCCCTTGAGCTTGGCGATCTGGCCGACCTGGCCGCCGACGGCGCCGGCCGCGCCGGAGACGAAGACGCTGTCGCCCTCCTTGAAGGACAGGGTGCGCAGCAGGCCCGCGTACGCGGTCAGGCCGGTCATGCCGAGCACGCCGAGGTACGTGGAGAGCGGCGCCGCCTCGGGGTCGACCTTCACGGCCTGCTTGGCGTCGAACGTCGCGTACTCGCGCCAGCCGAAGAAGTGCAGGACGTGGTCGCCGACCGCGACGCCCTCGTCGTTCGACGCGATGACGACGCCGACCGCGCCGCCCTGCATGGCCTTGCCCAGCTCATAGGGGGCGACGTACGACTTCGCGGCGGACATCCGGCCGCGCATGTACGGGTCGACGGAGACATAGAGGTTCTTGACCAGGACCTGGCCGGCGCCCGGCTCGGTCACCGGCGCCTCGCGCAGCTCGAAGTCCTCGGGCTTCGGCCAGCCGACCGGACGGCTGAGCAGGACCCATTCGCGACCGGTGGCGGGGATCTGGGGGGTGTCGGCGGACATGCGCTGATCCTTCGGCTAGGGGACGGCTCGACCAAGAACTACGTCACAACTGTTTCAGTAACTGAAACAACCATGCGTCTGAATATTTCACTGTGTCAAGTAAATGGGTACTCTGGAGACCATGACCGCCTCCCGTTCCCGCCGTATGGACCCGCTCACGATCGAAGTGGTCGAGCTGATCGGGGGCGTCGTCGCGCGCTACCACCAGGAGTACGAGGAGGCCGCCGCCCGGCACCGGCTGACCGGGGCGCAGGCCCGGGTCCTGAGCCTGCTCACCCTCGAACCGCTGCCGATGCGGCAGATCGCGCAGCGCCTGAAGTGCGAGCCGTCGAACATCACGGGGATCGTGGACCGGCTGGAGGCGCGCGGGCTCGTGGAGCGGCAGCCGTCGCCCGGGGACCGGCGGGTGAAGGTGGCGGTGCCGACGGCGGAGGGGATACAGGTGGCGCGGGGTCTGCGCGACTCCCTCGACTTCGCGCGGGAGCCGCTGGCCGGGCTGTCGCACGAGGAGCGTACGGCGTTCAGGGACATGCTGCGCAGGATGCTCGGCACCGACTGACGGCCCCGGCGCCCCCGTTCCTCAGGTGCACCACCACAGGAACCGCTCGCAGGTCTCCGACGGGCTCGGATCGGCGGTCGGCTCCGTGGCCGTGGGGCGGGGCGACGACGTCGTGGGGCGGGCCGACGTGACCGGCGGGCCGTCCGGTGAACCGCTCGCCGTGGATCCCGGGCCGGCCGGCACGGCCTGTCCGGCGTCCGTCGGCCCGGCACTCTCCGACGTGCTCGGCGACGCGCTGACGGAGGCGGAGGCGGACGGGGACGACGACGCGGACGCGCGCGGCGAGGAGCGGGAGACGGGCGGGGTCTGCGCCACGGAGGTGCCGTCCGCGCCCGGCGAGGCCGTTCCACCGGCGTCCGTGTCCGGCGCGTCGCCGGATATGTCGGGTGCCGCCTGGGCGCCGCCCTCCGCCGGGGACTCCGTGCCGAGTTCGACCACACCGACACCGCCGGCCACCAGCGCCACTCCCGCGACGGCGATCAGGACCCGGCGGCGGGGCGACTTCCTGCGGGCGCGGCGGCGCCGCCCGGGACGGCGCACGCTCGGCTCGTCCTCGTACCCCGTGCCGTCCGGGTCCACCGCCTCCTGCTCGGCGACCGTCTCGGCGTAGGCGCGCACGGCGTCGGCGGGGGTGCCGCAGCCGGGGCAGGCCAGGGCGCCGTTGAGGTGCCTGTGGCACGGGTGGCAGTAGTCCATGGTGCAGTGAGGCTAGAGGCGCAAGCGTGACGGAAGATGCTGGCGCTGTGAAGCTCCTGTGTGGAACGCGGGGCTCCCCTTCACCGTCCACCGGCGACCGTTCCGCGCACACCCATTGACACCCCCACTGGGCCGTCCTTACTGTCACGCCAGCATTTCGAACGAGTGACGAAATATCGAACGGCTCAGGGGGCAACTGCCGTGCGCATCACGGGAATCAGCACACACGTAGTCGGTACTCCGTGGCGGAACCTCACCTACGTCCAGGTGCACACCGACGAGGGGATCACGGGCGTCGGCGAGACCCGGATGCTGGGCCGCACCGACGCGCTCATCGGGTACCTGAACGAGGCGAAGGCCAACCACATCCTCGGCTCCGACCCGTTCGCCGTCGAGGACCTGGTCAAGCGGATGAAGTACGGCGACTACGGGCGGGCGGGCGAGATCGTCATGTCCGGCATCGCCGTCATCGAGATGGCCTGCTGGGACATCAAGGGCAAGGCGCTGGGCGTGCCGGTGTGGCAGCTGCTCGGCGGCAGGGTCACCGACCGGGTCAAGGCGTACGCGAACGGCTGGTACACCACCGAGCGGACCCCGGAGGCGTACCACAAGGCCGCGCGCGGGGTGATGGAGCGCGGGTACAGGGCGCTGAAGATCGACCCGTTCGGCACCGGGCACTTCGAGCTGGACCACGAGCAGTCGCTGTACGCCGTCTCGCTGATCGAGGCCGTGCGCGACGCCATCGGCCCGGACGCCGAGCTGATGCTGGAGATGCACGGCCGGTTCTCCCCCGCCACGGCGATCCGGCTGGCCCGCGACCTGGCGCCGTTCAAGCCCGCGTGGCTGGAGGAGCCGGTGCCGCCGGAGAACCTGAAGGCACTGGAGAAGGTCGCCGCGAAGGTGGACATGCCCGTCGCGACCGGTGAGCGGATCCACGACCGGATCGAGTTCCGCGAGCTGTTCGAGAGCCAGGCCGTCGACATCATCCAGCCCGACGTCGGCCACCTCGGCGGCATCTGGGAGACCCGCAAGCTGGCGGCGACCGCCGAGACGCACTACATGCTCGTCGCCCCGCACAACGTCGGCGGACCGGTCCTCACCGCGGCCTCGCTCCAAGTGGGCTTCACCACGCCCAACTTCAAGATCCTGGAGCACTTCAACGACTTCGCCGACGCCGACATCAAGAAGGTCGTCAAGGGCGCGCCGAAGGTCGTGGACGGCTACTTCGAGCTGTCCCACGAGCCCGGCCTCGGCGTCGAGCTGGATGTCGACGCCGCCGCCGAGTTCCCGCAGCAGCAGGCCCGGTTCGACCTGTGGGCCGAGGGCTGGGAGAAGCGCGACCCGAAGAGCGGCGCCAAGTGAGCGGCGCCGTCGTCGTCGAGGCGCCGGGCACGCACCGGATCGTCGCCCACGAGCCCGTCGCGCCCAGCCCCGGCGAGGCGCTGGTCCGGGTGCACGCCGTCGGGATCTGCGGCTCCGACCGCGAGCTGTACCAGGGCAACCGGCCCGATCCTTACGTGCGTTACCCGCTGACGCCGGGCCACGAGTGGTCCGGGGTCGTGGAGGCCGTGGGCGCCGGGGTGCCGGAGTCGCTGGTGGGCCGGAAGACGGTCGGCGAGGGGTTCCGGAACTGCCAGGTGTGCGAGCGGTGCCATGCCGGTGAGACGACGCTGTGCACCGCCGGGTACGAGGAGACGGGCTTCACCCGGCCGGGGGCGATGGCGGCGACGCTGGTACTGCCGGCGCGGCTGCTGCACGTCCTGCCGGACTCGGCCGACCTCACGGCGGCGGCGCTGCTGGAGCCGGCCGCCTGTGTCGCCGCCGCCGCGCTCAAGGCCGGGGCGCGGCCCGGTGAGCGGGTGGCCGTCGTCGGGACCGGGACGCTCGGGATGCTCGCCGTGCAGTTCCTGGCGGCGCACTCCCCCGCCGAGCTCCTTGTGGTCGGCTCCGGCGACGAACGGGCCGCGCTGGCACGGCAGTTCGGGGCCACCGACTTCCGGCTGCACACCGAGCCGCTGCCGGACGACTTCGACGTCGTCATCGAGGCGGCCGGGGCCGGGACCGCCGCCCGGACCGCGGCGGCGCTGCTGCGGCGGGGCGGGCGGCTCGTGCTCACCGGGCTGCCGCCGGCCGGTGCCGCCGGGCTCGATCCGGCCGATCTGGTGCTGCGGCAGCTGGAGGTGCGGACCGTGTTCGGGGCCTCGGCGGAGGCGTGGGCGCATGCGGTGCGGGCGTTCGGGGCGGGGTTGCTCGATCCGTTGCCGCTCGTCACGCATGAGTTGCCGCTGAGTCGCTTCGCTGAGGCCATCGGGCTGGTGGGGGCCGGGGATCCGAAGGTGGGGAAGGTTTTGCTGCGGCCTTGAGTGTCGGGGCTTCGCCCCTCGATCCCCCTCCCCGTAGGGGTGAGGTGCGCTGCCGGCCACCGTATTCGTCGTGGCTGGTCGCGCAGTTCCTCGCGCCCCTGGCCGCAACGGCGACCGACCGGCGTTCGAGATCTCGAACCATGATGAACGTAAAGGAACCCCGTGACCACCACCCCCCGCCGTCCCGGCGAACCCACCCTCTCCGCACTCGGGCTGAGCGCCCCCGACCGCGACCCCGCGGACTCCTCACCGCACGCGTTTCCCGACGGGGGGACCTGGCGGGTGGAGATTCCGTCCGTCGAGGGGCCCGAGGCCGTCGGGGTCGTGCTCAAGGAGGCGTCGCGGCTCGACGTGCCCGTCCACCGGATCAGTCAGGGCAGCGGCATCTGGATGCTGCGCGACGCCGAGATCGTGGAGATGGTCGAGGCGACCGCCGAGCGCGACATCGAGCTGTGCCTGTTCACCGGGCCGCGCGGCACCTGGGACACCGGTGCCTCCGTGCGCACCGACTCCGGCGGCGCGGGACTGCGCGCCCGGGGCCATGACGCCGTCGCCGGATGTGTCGAAGACGCCGTACGGGCAACGGAGTTGGGCGTCAAGTGCCTGCTCGTCGCCGACGAGGGCGTGCTGTGGACGCTGCACCGGGCGCGCACCGGGGGGATCATCCCCGCCGACACCACCCTCAAGGTGTCGGCGCTCGTCGGGCCCGTGAACCCGGCCTCGTACGCCGTGTACGAGCGGCTCGGCGCCGACTCGCTGAACGTGCCGTCCGATCTGACGCTCGCTCATCTCACCGAGATCCGCCGGGTGTCGGCCGCCCCGATGGACATGTACGTGGAGGCCCCGGACGACCTCGGCGGCTATGTGCGGATGTACGAGATCGCCGAACTGGTGCGCCGAGGTGCGCCGCTGTACCTGAAGTTCGGTCTCGCGAAGGCGCCCGCGATCTATCCGTACGGCGCCCAGCTGCGCGACGTCACCCTCGACACGGCCCGCGAGCGGGTGCGCCGGGGACGGCTCGCGCTCGATCTGCTCGCCCGGCACGGCGCCGACGGAGGCATGTCCCCGCTCGGCTCGCGGCTGCCCGGCGATCTCCGGCGGTTCGACACCAGTCAATAACGTTCCGGAAACACAACTTCACAGCACACAACACAGCCGCGCACAATCCGACACACCTTTTCTCGGTCAACACCCCTTCCCCGTACGCCACTTCGCAGCACCGCCGACCGACCTCGCACCCACACATCAAGGATGATGACCATGCGAAACCGCCGAGCCGCACTCAGCGCGATAGCCGCGGGCGCCACGCTCGCCCTGACCCTCTCCGCCTGCGGCCAGGACAGCGAGGGCGGCAGCAAGGAGGACAAGGGCAGCGCCAAGGGATCCACCGTCGGCATCGCGATGCCGACCAAGTCGTCCGAGCGCTGGATCGCTGACGGGAACAACGTTGTCAAATCCCTGAAGGCCAAGGGCTACAAGACCCAGCTCGTCTTCGGCGAGGACGACCCCGACCAGCAGGTCTCGCAGATCGAGAACATGATCACGCAGGGTGTCTCGGCGCTGATCATCGCGGCGATCGACAACAAGTCGCTGGGCAACGTCCTCCAGGAGGCGGCCGACGCGCACATCCCGGTGATCGCGTACGACCGGCTGATCCTGGACTCCAAGAACGTCGACTACTACGCGACGTTCGACAACGAGAAGGTCGGCGAGCTCCAGGCCACCTCGCTCGTCGACAAGCTGGGCCTGTCGAACGGCAAGAAGGGCCCGTTCAACCTGGAGCTGTTCGCCGGCTCCAACGACGACAACAACACCAAGTACTTCTTCAACGGCGCGATGACGGTCCTCCAGCCCTACATCGACAAGAAGCAGCTGGTCATCCGGTCCAAGCAGACCAAGCTCAACCAGGTCACCACGCTGCGCTGGGACGGCGCCACCGCGCAGAAGCGCATGGACGACATCCTGACGTCGAAGTACTCCAGCGACCGGGTCGACGCGGTGCTCTCCCCGTACGACGGCATCTCCATCGGCATCATCTCCGCGCTGAAGTCCGACGGCTACGGCTCGAAGTCCAAGCCGCTGCCCGCCGTCTCCGGCCAGGACGCCGAGGTCGCCTCGGTGAAGTCGATCATCGCGGGCGAGCAGTACTCGACGGTCTACAAGGACACGCGGCAGCTCGCCAAGGAGGCCGTGACCATGGTCGACGACGTGCTCAACGACAAGAAGCCGCAGACCAACGACAACAAGACGTACGACAACGGCGCCAAGGTCGTCCCGTCGTTCCTGCTCCAGCCGGTCGCCGTCACCAAGGACAACTACGAGAAGACCCTCATCGACGGCGGCTACTACACCAAGAAGGACCTGGGGCTGAAGTAGACGACCAGAAGCCCCAGTTGACCGCCTCCGCACACTAGATGAAGGGCACGACCATGGCGGGACCCGTCCTGGAAATGCGCTCGATCGTCAAGACCTTCCCGGGCGTCAAGGCGCTGTCGGACGTCTCCCTGAGCGTCCGCGCGGGCGAGGTCCACGCCATCTGCGGGGAGAACGGCGCCGGGAAGTCCACCTTGATGAAGGTGCTCTCCGGCGTCCACCCGCACGGAAGTTACGACGGGGAGATCCTCTTCGAGGGTGAGCCCTGCCGGTTCAAGGACATCAACGCCAGCGAGAAGCGCGGCATCGTCATCATCCACCAGGAGCTGGCCCTGGTCCCGTACCTGTCGATCGCCGAGAACATGTTCCTCGGCAACGAGCACGCCTCGCGCGGCCTCATCGACTGGCACGAGACCCTCGGGCACGCCACGCGCCAGCTGCGCCGGGTGGGCCTGGACGAGAACCCCAACACCGCCGTCGCCGACATCGGGGTGGGCAAGCAGCAGCTCGTGGAGATCGCCAAGGCGCTCTCCAAGGAGGTGAAGCTGCTCATCCTCGACGAGCCGACGGCCGCGCTGAACGACGAGGACTCCGACAAACTCCTGGACCTGATCCTGGAGTTGAAGAACCAGGGCATCACCTCGATCATCATCTCGCACAAGCTCAACGAGATCCGCAAGGTCGCCGACTCGGTGACGATCCTGCGGGACGGGCGCACCGTCGAGACGCTGGACGTGAAGGCCGCCGGGACCACCGAGGACCGGATCATCTCCGGGATGGTCGGCCGCGACCTCGACAACCGCTTCCCCGACCGCACCCCGCACCACGCCGAGGCCGGCGCCGCGCCCGCCCTGGAGATCCGCAACTGGACGGTGCACCACCCCATCGACCGCGAGCGCAAGGTCGTCGACGACGTCTCGCTGCACGTGCGCCGGGGCGAGATCGTCGGCATCGCGGGGCTGATGGGCGCGGGCCGCACCGAGCTGGCGATGAGCGTCTTCGGGCGCGCCTACGGCCGGTACACGGGCGGCACGGTCCTCAAGGACGGCCGGGAGATCCGCACCCGTACGGTCTCCGACGCGGTCGGCCACGGGATCGCGTACGCCACCGAGGACCGCAAGCACTACGGCCTCAACCTCATCGACACCATCAACCGCAACATCTCCCTGGCGGCGCTCGGCAAGGTCGCCACGCGCGGCATCGTCGACGAGCACGGGGAGCGGCAGGTCGCCGAGGAGTACCGGAAGTCGATGAACATCAAGGCCCCGACGGTCTTCGAACCGGCGGGCAAGCTGTCGGGCGGCAACCAGCAGAAGGTCGTCCTCAGCAAGTGGATCTTCGCGGGCCCGGAGATCCTCATCCTCGACGAGCCGACCCGCGGGATCGACGTCGGTGCCAAGTACGAGATCTACACGGTCATCGACAAGCTGGCCGCCCAGGGCAAGGCGGTCGTCTTCATCTCCTCCGAGCTGCCCGAGCTGCTCGGCATGTGCGACCGCATCTACACGATGGCCGCGGGCCGCCTGACCGGCGAGGTGCCGCGTGCCGAGGCGACGCAGGAATCGCTGATGCGCCTGATGACGAAGGACAAAGAGGTAGCGCGATGAGCAACGTGACGAAGAACCCGGCGGCGGCCCCGCCGGGCAGGGACGAGCCCTCGGGCGCCGAGGGCGGTCTCGTCGGCCTGGTCGTGGACGGGCTGCGCCGCAACATGCGCCAGTACGGCATGCTGATCGCGCTCGGCCTGCTCATCGCGGTGTTCGCCGTGTGGACCGACGGCACGCTGATCACCCCGCACAACGTCTCCAACCTGGTCCTGCAGAACTCGTACGTGCTGATCCTGGCGATCGGCATGATGCTGGTGATCATCGCGGGCCACATCGACCTGTCCGTCGGGTCGCTGACGGCGTTCGTCGGGTCGACGGCCGCGGTGCTGATGGTCAACAACGACGTCTCCTGGCCGATCGCCCTGATCGTGTGCCTGGTGATGGGCGGCGCGGCCGGTGCCGTCCAGGGCTATCTGATCGCGTACGGCGGCATACCGTCGTTCATCGTGACGCTGGCCGGGATGCTGGTGTGGCG